>JAXDIO010000401.1:0-9756 GCA_034663965.1 Thermoanaerobaculia bacterium
CGGAATGGACTCCGCGGCATTGATCTGATTGGTGATCCCGGTGAGCTTCTTCCGATACTCGAGCTCCCGCTCGAGCGACAACGGCGACGCCTGCACGGTCATGAGTGATCTCTCCCGATTCTGGTGGGGCGGAAGGATAACGCAGGAGGAGACGCCGATTGACGCGTACGCTGCGGTGTGGGGCGCATCACACCAGGAGGAATGCCTCGCATCTACAATGACATAACTTGTATTCGGAGTCCGGTGTAAACGAACGCGAGAGCCCTTGGAGGCCCATCATGACCACAGCCACCCCTCGAACCGCTGTTGTGATCGCCGCCCTGAGTGTCTTTACGCTGCTGGCGGGAGCTGCACAGGCCCAGCTGCCGTCGCTCTCCATTGATGACGCGGAACTGCCGGAGGGCAGCGGCTACTCGCAGCCCTTCCTCAGCTCCTACGACGGGACGCCTTTCACCTTCAACGTGACGCTCTCCGCGCCGAGCACGAATACCGTCAGCGTTTTCTACACCACCGTTCCCGGTACAGCAGGAGAAGGATTCCCCGCCGACTACGACTACATTCGCACGTCCGGCCGGCTCACCTTCGCGCCGGGCGAAACACTGAAGACGGTCACAGTCCTGGTCTATGCCGACTTCTCAGATGAGCCAACCGAGACGTTCACTGTCCGCCTGTCCGGGGAGGGCAATGCCACGATCGCTCGGGCCGACGGAATCGGTACGATCCTCAACGACGACCCGCCGCCCACGAACGGCGACCTCGGCCTGACGATCGTCTCGGCGCCGACGACGATTCACGTCGGCGATACCGGCACCATCACATTCCAGATCATCAATAACGGCCCGGGCGACGTGAGCGCGGTCAGCTGGCAGGTCAACTTCTGGGACGGCGTCACCGCGACCGCCAGCCAGGGAGAGGGCTGCCAGCGCATCGTCGGCGGCGAGGGCGAAGGTTACACATACTGCCGCCTCGACACGATCGCCAGCGGCGCCACGGCGACGGTGACGATGACCGTGCACCAACTGTATCTTTTCTGCGCGAACACGTTCGGGCCCTTTGCCACCGTCAGCTCGCCGACGAATACGGATCCCAACTCGGCGAACGACAAGATGTACGTCGACCTCAACACCTGGTTGAACATCCAGCCGATCGTCACGCCACCTGCACTCGATCTGACGCCCGGCACAACGCAGAATCTCAGCATCGAGGTCGCCACGTACGCCGGCTTTGACGACCCGCTCCAGGTGTCGGCCGAGGACAATTGCATCAGCGTCCCGGCCACGGCGAAAGAGCCTTACGTCCCGAATCAACCGTCGATTGCGATGATCCCGGTCACGGCGGTCTCTGCACCCTGCACGACGCACGTCGTCTTCACTCGGCAGTCGTGTCCAAGCGTCACGTATCGCGTTCCGATCACCACACACGCAGCCGCAGACGGACCTTCGATCGGTCTGTCCGACGTTTTCCCGAACAGCGGCTCGACGAACGGCAGCACGCTCGTGCGCCTCACCGGCCACAGTTTCAAGTCCGACTGCTGGCCATTCTTCGACGGAATGGCGGCGCACAATGTGATCGTCGAGGGATCGGCCTCGCTCGTCGCTTCCACCCCGCGCCACGCCGGCGGCACGGTCAGCATCGCTCTTCGCTGCAGCGGGACAGCGGATGTTGTGCTCAACAACGCCTTCACGTACGTCGCGGGAGATGATCCGGCTCCGCTCATCACCTCGATCGATATGCTCTCCGCGGCGCCGGGACAGCAGATCACGATCCGCGGCCTGCACTTCCGGACAAACGACACGATCACGTTCGGCTCCGCCGCCGCGATTTCCGGCGCAACGACAGCCGATACGCATGTCGCCACCGTCCCCTCTCTGCCGCCAGGAGTCGTCAGTGTCAACGTCACCGATGTCCTTGGGCGGCTCTCGACGACCGGTCCGATCTTTACAGTTCTCAGCAACACGCCGCAGATCACGCACGTCGCTCCGACCGCACTTCCGGCAGGCGCAGAGCTGGCCATCGACGGCAGCGGCTTCCGCGCGCCGTTCACATTCACCATCGGCGGCCAGACCGCGCGGATCGTGACCATGTCGTTCAACCGCGCCATCGTCCGCGTGCCGGCGCTCGCGCCGGGCAACTACGAGCTGCGCATCGTCAATGGCAGTCAGACCGCGAGCGGTGGCACGCTGACTGTGACGCAGTCCGGTCTCATGATCGTCAGTGCGTATCCGGTCTGCGCGCGTACCGACGGAGGCGCCGTCCTCCACATCCTCGGCAGCGGCTTCGCAGCCGGCGCGACGGTGACGATCGGCGGCGTCGCCGCGACAAGCGTGACCGTGATTGACGCCTCGCACATCGACGCGACGCTCCCCTCGCTTCCGCCGGGCTGGGCCACGATCGTCGTGCGCAACTCCACCGGCGAAACCGGCTCGGCCACGAACGCAATCGCGGTCTATTCGCCCTTCGATCCGGACGGTTGTCCCGTCAGCCCACGGCAGCGTCCGGTGCGACGGTGATCCAGTCGCCAGCGGCGCCTATGTTGCAGAGAATCAGGCGAGGATAGAGATCGGAGACAATGCCCGCCAGGCTTCGCGCCGTCCTCATCCTCACTGCTCTGAGCGTCTTCGCAGCGTGGACG
Source organism: Thermoanaerobaculia bacterium (assembly GCA_034663965.1). Taxonomy (GTDB): domain Bacteria; phylum Acidobacteriota; class Thermoanaerobaculia; order Gp7-AA8; family Gp7-AA8; genus JADGNZ01. The sequence continues at coordinate 2,633 of JAXDIO010000401.1, forward strand.
ACCAGCGCCCAAGCGCAATTGCCGTCGCTCTCCATCGACGATGCAGAGTTACCTGAGGGGGGGCCCGGCTGGACGGCGAGCGGCAACACCTACTACACGCCGTTCCCGTTTCTGGTGACGCTCTCTGCGGCAAGCACAGAAACCATCACCGTCGAGTACAAAACAAAATATCTAGGTACGGCGTGGCCGAACGGCGACTACCAGGAGGTAGAGGGCCTTCTCACCTTCGATCCCGGCGAAACAGAGAAAACGATCACTGTGTGGGTCCAGGGAGACCCCAATGACGAGCCGACCATGACCTTCGGTGTCGAGCTCTCCAATGCGACGCATGCCACGATCGCGCGCGGCCTCGGCATCGGCACGATCCTCAATGATGACCCACCGCCAGCCCACTCCGACTTCGTGATGACCATCATTTCGCCGCGGACAAAGATCCACGTCGGCGATCCAGGCACCATCACCTTTCAGATCACGAATAATGGCCCCGAGGATGTACAGTTCGTCGGTTTTTGGATCGAGGATAAAACTGCGACTGCGGAAGCGAGCCAGGGACCGGGCTGCTACCGTGGTTTCGGCTCCCCGAGCTTCTTCTGCTCTCTGTACACGATCGCGGCCGGCGCGACGGCTACGGTAAAGGTCACAGTGTATGACCAGGGACTTTACTGCCCCGAGGCGGAGAGGGGTATTTCGCGGTGGCCTCAGGCTTACGTGCGCGCGCCGTTCAATACCGATCCCAATCCAGCTAATAACGATTTCGGCGAAATCCACTACAGCGATTGGCTGGATGTGCAACCGAACATCACGCCATCGACGCTGAACCTCGCCGTTGGAAGTACGCAGCCACTGACCGTTCAGGTATCGTCGACGTCCGGCAATACCACCCTCGACGTTTCGGCGGACGACAAATGCGTCGGCGTTCCGGCGACGGTCGTGACTTCGTTGAATCAACCATTCACCGCTACGATCCCTGTCACTGCGCTCTCGGTCCCCTGTACAACGCACGTCAACTTTTCGATCCATGGGTGCGGTGTTCACTACAGCGTGCCGATCACTACATACGCACTTCCGACGGTCATCACCTTCGATCCGTCGTCACCGACGATAACAGCCGGACAGACGGTGCACGTTCACGTGACCGCCTCGCCGCTGAGCGCGCCCGCGGCGTTCGGGCTGCTTGCGCTGACAAGAACTATCGACGTGCCTCCAAGCGTGGTCATCGATCCGGTCACCGGCGGCGACATCCCCATCACCGGAGTGATTGGCGGCGCGTTCTCGCTGTCGATTACCGCGCCGCCCGCCCTCGGCTCGACGACATCAACTCTTTCCGGGCAAGTGCTTGATGCACCAACGTCGAACGGTCTGTCCGCCGTCGCCCCCAACAGCGGCTCGACGAATGGCGGAACGCTCGTGCGCCTGAGCGGCAGCGGTTTTACGCCCAACTGCTGGCCCTTCTTCGATAGCCTCGCTGCGCGCAACGTCATCGTTGAAGGAACGACCTCGCTGGTCGCCGGTTCGCCGCGACATGGCGCCGGGACAGTCAACATCGCGCTCCGCTGCAGCGCCGCCGCCGAGTTGACGCTGAACAATGGGTTTACGTACATCGCCGGCGATGATCCCGCGCCGCTCGTCACCTCGGTCGATCCGCTGTCCGCGGCGCCGGGACAGCCGGTCACGATCCACGGCCTGCACTTCCGCGCGAATGACACGATCACGTTCGGCTCCGCCGCCGCGACTTCGGTCAGTTCGGCCCCCGACGCGCACCTCGCGCTCGTTCCGTCTCTTTCGCCCGGCACCGTTAGCGTTAACGTCACCGATGTCCTCGGGCGGCTGTCGACGACCGGCCCGATTTTCACGGTTCTCGACAACACGCCGCAGGTCACTCACATCTCCCCCACTTCCCTTCCGGCCGGTGCGGAGCTGACCATCGACGGCAGCGGCTTCCGCGCGCCATACACATTCACCATCGGCGGCCAGACCGCGCGGATCGTGACCATGTCGTTCAACCGGGCCATCGTCCGCGTGCCGGCGCTGGCGCCGGGGAGCTATGAATTGCGCGTCGTAAACGCCACCGGCCAGATCGTCGCGAATGGCGGCTCGCTGACAGTGACGCAATCAGGGTTGGTGATCTCCTCCGCCGAACCGTCCTGCGCGCGAGCGGACGGCGGATCCGTCCTCCACATCCTCGGCGGCGGGTTCGCCTCGGGGGCGACGCTAACAATCGGCGACGTATCCGCCACCAACGTAGCGGTAAGCGACGCGTCGCACGTCATCGCCACGCTTCCTCCGCTCCCGCCGGGGCGCGCAACGGCCGTCGTGCGGAACCCCAACGGCGAGAGCGCCACTGCGACGAATGCTGTCGCCGTTTACTCGCCGTTCGATCCTGACGGCTGTCCGGCCAGCTACAAGACGCGCGCAGTGCGCCACTAGCTGTCGTATCCGCAAGGAGAAGCGTCGGCCTACCGTGGCACAATCGTGCGCACGCATGAGCACAACTGATACCGCTAACCTCACCCCGTGCACGAACTGCGGCGCACCATCGTCCGACTACTGCGTGCGCTGCGGCGAGCGGCAGCCGGGGCATCACGATCTTTCGGTTGCGCACTTCGCGCATGAGGTCGTGCATGAGTTCGTGCACCTCGATTCGAAGCTGTTTCGGACTCTGCGCGACATCATTACGAAGCCGGGGTTTTTGACCGAGGAGTATTTCGCGGGGCGGAAGTCGCGGTACATCGCGCCGTTGCGGCTGTTCCTCACGCTGTTCGCGCTGCAGTTCGTCGCCTTCACGTTCTACCGGCCTGCGGCGTTGTACACGGTCGCGTCGATGAAGAAGTTCGACAAGGCTGGAGCCCTCACGACACTGATCGACAGGCGCGCGGCAAAGCTTCACCTGACGCGGGAAGCGATGGAGCAGCGGATCGATGAGCGGTGGCACAAGAACTATTCGTTGCTGCAGCTCATGAACATCGTCGGCGTTGCGGTCGTGCTGAAGGTGCTGCACCGCAGGCGCTACTTCGCCGAGCATCTCGTCTTCGCGGCGCACTTCCTGGCGTTCTCGTACATCGTCGCGCTGATCGTCGATTGGCCCATCTACGCCGCCCTTGGGATCCAACCGGGACCGCTGCAACAGATCGTGTCGGCCGTGACGATCGGCATCATGCTCGTATATCTCTTCCTCGCGCAGAGGCGCTTCTACTCGGGCGGAGGCGGGATGACCGCAATCAAGACTGTGCTGCTGTGGGGCGGCCGTTTGGCAGTGGACATTCTGCTCATGAGCGGATCGCTAATCACCGCGATGCTGATGGTGCACTGACTTTTCTCGCCACCAGCAGCAGTCCCGGTCCGAATGGGACGAACGAGAAGAGGCGGTCGAGCGAAAAGATGGCGCGGACGGCGTTGACGAGCATTCGCGAACGGCCGGCACGGGCGACGGAGCGCAGCGCAGCGTCATCGTTGATTGCGAGCCGTGCGCGGCGTTTGTTCATCGGCAGGATCACCAGCGTGTCGTAGACGAGGACGATCGGGAATCCCCAGAACGACGCCTTCTCGATCCGCATCGAAGCCGCCCGGAACAACGACGTCAGCTGATCGCGGGTGTAGCGGCGGCGATGTTCGTAGTAGTCGTCGCTGGCGGTCCAGAGGCTTTGAAGCGCGGGAACCGTCGCGACGCACGTGCCGCCCGTGTCGAGAACGCGAGCCAGCTCGCCGACCGCCGAGGCATCGTCGTCGAGGTGTTCGAGCGTCTCGCCTGTCGTGACGCCGGCGAAGACACCGGACCGAAAGGGCAACTTCGTCAGGTCGCCGACGACAGCCGGAATGCCGAGGGTTTTGCGCACGTGCAGCGCGGCATCGAACGAATAGTCGATGCCGACCACGTCGTAGCCCCGCTGCTGCATCCGTCCGGCGAGCTGGCCGAGACCGATCGCGGCATCGAGCACGCGCGCACCCCGAGGGAGCTTCTCCACCTCTCGCAGAATGATGCCGAGGCGGTACTCGTGACGGGGGCCGAACATCTCCGGCTGGGTGCCCCAGGCGTGGGTATGGGCAGTCAATTGACTGGCAATGGTAAAATGCCGGACCTTAACTCGGGGAGAAAAGTATGCGATCTCGTGTGGCGTGGGTGGCGGTGATTGGGCTGATAGCCGTAAGTGCCTCGTCCGTGGCGCAGCAACTACCTCTGGGTGATCCGAATGGTTTCGTGTCAGACATCTGCAGCGCTGACCGCGGAATCGTGAAAAATGGCCGCGTTTTCGGAGCGCCGGGCGCCGTCGCTGGCGCGCGACCCATCTCGCTCCTTGCGTTCAGCAAGCTCGCATACCGAAACGCTGCCGACTCCACAAAGTGGCCTTCGAAAATCGCTCCGACGGCGTTGACGACTGGGGAAGGCATCCTCTATCGGATCGACAACCTGGAGCTTCGCTTCTTCGGCAGCTGTCTCGATGCCATCGGCATAGGGCTCGGCGACTTCGGCGGCTTCAACACCGAGCCTCAGATCCAGGGACTTTTTCCTTCGTCGGCATGCACGCAGACCGCAGTCAAGGATGCCGTTGAAGCTGCCAAGACCGTTTTTACGGATCAGCTCAGTGTGTGGGGCGCTAATACCTGGCACAACGACTTCGAAAAGACTTGCGGTATCAGCGGCGGTGAATTCACGTTTAAACAACGCGTCAGCGTCGTCGGCTACGGCTTTTGGGATGACAGGGGCGGCACAAGTACGCCGGTGATGCGCCTCTCTCCCATCATCGCCATCATCGACACATCCGACGGAGTGACGCCTCCCGGAAACGGCGGCAATGGCGATGGCGGCAACGGTGGTAACCCACCGCCAACGTCAAGCGGTCTGACCGTCGTCCTTCCTGACAGCGTCCGCGCCACGCCCATCGTCATGGGCAATTCCAGCTCGACGACGGTTCTGTTTTCGATCTTCACATCCTCTACTTCGACGGCCGACGTCTCCGTCTCCGCTCAGAGCGACGCGGATGATCTGCTCGTTTCGGTCAATCATCCGGTCATCAAAGCCCCCGGCTCCGGCGACGAAATCCTGACCATCACGACAACGCCAACGACGGCCGCCGGCGATCACGTCATCACGATCACCGCGAGCGATGGAACGACGACAGCCTCGGCATCGGTCTTCGTGACGGTCCTCTGCGACCCGCCGTTCATTCTCGGCATCGATCAGCCGAAGGGCTCCACGGTTGGTGCCGGACGGCCAGCGCAGCTCTCCGTGAAGGCCTCGGGCAGCGGACCGCTTACGTATCAATGGTTCACCGGCGCCAGCGGCCTGGTGAATTTCCCGCTGCCCGGCGGGACGTCGCCGAACTTCACGACCTCGGCGTTGAACGACACGACGTCGTACTGGGTGCGCGTCACCAATCCATGCGGCAGCGTGAACAGCCAGACGGCGACGGTGAACATTTCCGCGAGCGCGAAGCCGACGCGCCGCTGAGGTCCAATCATCGACGATTGAAAACGCCCGGCGAACCCGGGCGTTTCCTTTTATGATCGCCGGATGCGAAAGCTTGCCGTCCTCGGGGTGTCGCTCGCCTCGCTCCTTTTCGTCTTCGCTCGTTCGCCGGAAGAGCGCGCGATCACCGATCCCGCCACGATCGTGTCACCGCGCAACGCAAACGCGGCTCCGGTTCCGATCGACGATCTCTTCTTCAGCCGCAGCGTCACCGGTGCGTCGTGGTCGCCGGATGGCAAGGAGATCGTCTTCGGAACGAATACGACCGGCCGCATCAACCTTTGGAAAGTCGCGGCCGCAGGCGGCTGGCCCGTACAACTCGCCGTCGCCGATGACCGGCAGCTCTCGCCGGCGTGGTCGCCGGACGGGAAATGGATCGTCTGGCAGCAGGACCGCGGCGGCAACGAGGCCTACGACCTCTACGCGATTCCCGCATCCGGGGGCGCGCCGATCAATCTGACCAACACGGCAAACGTCTCCGAAACAAGCGCCCTCTTCTCGCCTGATTCGAAATGGCTGGCGATCGACTACAAGCCAACCGCGACGCCGCAGACCGACGTGGCCGTGCTCGACCTGAGCACGAAAGCCGTCCGCAATCTGACGAACGAAAAGACGGCGGATCGCACCTGGAGCGTCGTGGCCTGGAGCCACGACGGCGGCGCGCTCTACGCGAATCGCTCGAATCCCGACGGCACGATGGGCGACGTCTATCGAATCGATGTCGCCACCGGCCGCGCTGAGAACCTCACTCCGCACACGAAGCCGGCAGAGATCAGCGCGAGCGATCTATCGCCCGATGGCAAGACGCTGCTCATCACCACGAACGAGAGCGGCTACGACAACGTCGCGCTGCTCGACGTTGCCACGAAAGCCGCGACGCCGGTGACCTCGGTGCGATGGGAAGCCAACTCCGGCGATTTCTCGCCGGACGGTAAATGGCTCACCTACACGATCAACGAAGACGGCCGCACCGACGTTTATCTCGCGCGATCGAATGGCAGCGACGCGCACAAGCTCGCCGTTCCGGAGGGCGTCAACTCCACTCCCGGATCGCCAACGGCCTTTAGCCCGAGCGGCGAACGGCTGCTCATCGCGCATCAATCGGCGACGATGCCCGGCGACCTCTGGATCTACGAACTCGGCACGTCGCACGCGTCGCAACTGAGCCGCTCCGCTATCGCCAGCATCGCCTCGGCGGCTCTACCCGCGTCGCAGATCGTTCACTACAAGAGCTTCGACAACGCGACGATCAGCGCACTGCTCTGGGTCCCGTTCAACCTCGGCCGCAACAGCAAGAACCCCGGCATTGTCCTCCCGCATGGCGGTCCGACCGGCCAGACCGTCGATTCGTTCAGCCGCAACGTCATCGCACTCGTTTCGCGCGGATACACCGTGATCGCGCCGAACGTCCGCGGCTCGACCGGCTACGGCATGACCTTCCAGCACATGAACTACCAGGACCTCGGTGGCGGCGATCTGCAGGACGAGGTCTACGCCGCGAAGTTCCTCGCCGCCACCGGCTACGTCGACCCAAAGCGCATCGGCATGACCGGCGGGTCGTACGGCGGCTACATGACCCTGATGGCGATCGGCAAAACTCCGGACGTTTGGGCCGCCGCCGTCGAGCAGTACGGCATCGTCGACTGGTACACGATGCTGC
>JAXDIO010000412.1:0-14567 GCA_034663965.1 Thermoanaerobaculia bacterium
CCGGCAACTCCAGCCAAGAAGTAGCAGCGTTCTTTAAAGCCCAAGTGGCGGAATTGGTAGACGCGCACGTTTGAGGGGCGTGTGGAGAAATCCGTGCCGGTTCGAGTCCGGCCTTGGGCACCAAAGAAACGTGAGGCTTCGCGATGACAACTGCGGAAGCGCGCACCAAGCTGCACGACCTCATCGAATCGCTGCCCAGCGAAGATGTCCCTACCGCGCTGCGCGTTCTCGAAGCGCTGAACTCCACTGCCGATTCTCTGCCGCTGGATTTGCGCGATATCCCGTTCGATGACGAACCGGAAACCGACGAAGAACGCGCAGCTGTCGCAGAGGCACTTCGCGAGATCGAAGAAGGGAAAGGAATCCCCCACGATGAGGCCATGCGGCGCCTCGGGCTGGCATGAGCTGGCAAGCGATCTGGGCGCCGCGGGCTCTGAAGGAGCTGGCCCGTCTCGACCGCGGGGAACAGCATAGGGTCCGGCAGGCGGTGGAAGCGTTTGCAAGCGAGTCCAAAGGCGATGTATTGAGGCTTCAGAACATTACACCACCCGAATACCGGCTCCGTGTCGGGAAATGGCGTGTGAGGTTCCGTCTCGATCACGACCGCCGCACGATGCAGATTCTGCATGTGCTTCGCCGCGATGAGGCGTACTGACCATTTGGAAGATCGTTGATGGTTGCAGCATAAATACGGTTACTTGTTGCAGCGATAAGCCATCCCAGTCTTGCCTCGGAGCGCACCGCTCGAAGTAAGAAGCAACGTATCAGCCCCAAGAGCCGCGGCATTGTTGCGGAGTTGGTTCACACCATCACTCGGAAACATGTAGGGCGGATGAGACTCAACCGCGCCAAGAACCTTGCACTGGCCGACCTCGGCCCCGATTGACGTTACACGGATCGCTTCTGCTTGTGGCGCGACCGAGACGCAACCCGTCGCAAGCACGGCGACAGAGATGGCTTTCGCAATTTTCATTCGGTATCTTCCTCGTCGTTCACACCTGCTTTAGAACTTCTCCGCCAGTTTCGAGGCGAGACCCTCAAGCATTCTCTCGGGCGTCGTGAAGTTACCCGCGTGTGCCGCTTCAGTCTGGAATGTGATGATCTTGCCGTCCTGCACTCGCAGAATACGGACGGACAAGCCAACGCGTTCGTTACGGAAAGTCATCGGAGCAACGCGGTAGAAATCGTTCACTTCGCCATTCATCACAAAGTCGAAGCCTTTGCCCGCGACGTACTTAATCGCGGCATCATCGCTTAGCGCTTCCGTTGCAGCGACGGGACGCGACACAGGCTCGAAACGGAAATCGGGACGTGATGCCAGCACTCGGGCGTAGATCGTACCGGCGATGTTGCCCGAACCACTGCAATCGTCCTGACCGGAAATTGTGCAGTCGCGAAATGGGATGACTGCCACTCTGGAACCGTGAGGAAGACCTTCGTACTTGATCACCGTCGGAGCCGACGCGCAGGACAGAAGCGCCGCGGAAAAGACGGCAGCTGCTGCGAAGTGGAGGAAGCTCACGTTTTTCATGCAACCCGAGCAGAGCAAAAAGCCTACCCGGTCTACTTCTCTGCGATCCGCTTCGCGTAATCCGCGGCGCGATCCAGAAATCCTTCGATTGATCTTCCCAGCGCGAGCTTCTCGTTAAGCTCGACGGCCTTTTCGAAATCGACGCGCAGGCGTTCGGCTTCGGCGAGGTAGTAGTCGCGCAAGCCGGACTCGATCTGGAACTCCGGATACTTCTCGGCCAGCGTGCGCATCCACTCCTCGACCTGGCGGCGGCGATCTTTGTCGCCGGCTCCGCTTTTCAGATCGTCGAGCAGCGTTTTGACGACGCCCGAAAGGATCTGTGTGCGCTGATCGTGCAGGGGTTCCTCTGTCATGGGCGCGGATGTTAGCAGCGATTACAATGCGCCGCGATGAAAGTCCTGGTCGCGAATCGCGGCGAGATCGCGGTCCGCGTCATGCGCGCCTGCCGCGAAGTTGGCTACCCGACGGTGGCCGTTTACTCCGAGCCCGACCGCGCCGCGCTGCACGTTCTCTACGCCGATGAAGCGATGCCGATCGGGCCCGCGCCGTCGCGCGAAAGTTACCTGCGCATCGACCGTATTCTCGACGCCGCGAAGAAGACCGGCGCCGATGCCATTCATCCCGGCTACGGATTTCTCGCCGAGAACGCGAACTTCGCGCGCGCCTGCCGCGATGCCGGCATCATCTTCATCGGCCCGTCGCCGGAATCGATCGAGGCGATGGGATCGAAGACCGAGTCGCGGCAGCGGATGCAGGCCGCCGGTGTGCCGGTCGTTCCGGGGCTGACGGAAGCGGTCAAATCGTTCGACGAGATTGAAGCCTTCGCGCGCGACGCCGGCTTCCCGATCATGATCAAAGCCTCGGCCGGCGGCGGCGGAAAGGGGATGCGCCTCGTCGAGCACGCGGACGATTTGAAATCATCGTTCGACCGCGTCACCAGCGAAGCGCAATCGTTCTTCGGCGATGCCGCTGTCTACGCGGAGAAATTCATCGCCTCGCCGCGGCACATCGAAGTGCAAATCCTCGGCGATCAGCACGGCAACATCGTCCACGTCGGCGAACGCGAATGCACCCTGCAGCGGAGGCATCAGAAAGTCGTCGAAGAGAGCCCGTCGCCCGTCGTCGATCACGAGTTGCGCGAACGCCTCGGCGCGATGGCGGTGAAGGCCGCCGCCGCGGTCAACTACTACTCCGCGGGCACGATCGAGTGCCTGATGGGACCGGACAAGCAGTTCTACTTCCTCGAGATGAACACGCGGCTGCAGGTTGAGCACCCGGTCACGGAGATGGTCTGGGGCATCGATCTCGTCAAAGCGCAACTCCGCGTCGCGCGCGGCGAAAAACTTGGGATTGCGCAGAGCGATCTTGCGCCGAACGGCCACGCCATCGAGTGCCGTGTGTATGCCGAGGATCCGGCGAGGAAGTTCGCGCCATCGCCGGGTTTGATTCGGCATCTCGAACTGCCGCAGGGGCCGGGCGTTCGTAATGACAACGGCGTTTATGCCGGCTACACCGTGCCGGTTTACTACGACCCGATGCTCTCGAAACTGATCTGCCACGCCGGCACGCGCGGGGAGGCGATCGATCGCATGCTGCGCGCGCTGCAGGAGTACCGCGTCGACGGCATTCAGACCACGATCCCGTTCTTTACCTTCTTAGTAAAACACCCCGATTTCCGCGCCGCGAATTTCGACACCGGCTTCATCGATCGCATCCTGCCGCAGCTCGATCTCGAACATCGTCCGGCCGATGACGCCACGCGCGATGCCGCGCTCGTCGCCGCGGCCATCATCGCGTTCGAGGACGCGCAGAACGTGCGGCTGCCGGAAGAAACGGTCTCGCGCTGGCGGCAGGCGGCGCGCATCGAGGCGATGCGGGGGCGGGATTGATCTTCAACGCACGTTATCGCGACGAAGAGATCCCGCTCGAAGTCGAGCGCAACGGCGGCACGTATCGCGTGAAGATCGGCGAGCGCTGGATCGTCGCGGATCTGATCACCGCCGGCGGATTGCGGTCGTTGCGCCTCGAAGACGGCACGCAGTTTCTGCTCGCGCATCACCGCGAAGGGACGACGCACCAGATCACGATCGGCGCATCGCGCCTCGACATCGAGATCGTCGATCCGCTCGCCCTCCGCCGCAAGCGCGGTGACGATCACCTCGGCGACAGCGGCATCATCAAAGCGCTCATGCCCGGCCGCATCTCTCGAGTGCTGGTTGAAAAAGGCGCCGAAGTCCAACGCGGAACGGGTCTGCTCGTGCTCGAAGCGATGAAGATGGAGAACGAGATCCCCGCGCCCGCGGACGGCGTAGTCGATGAGATTTTCGTGAAGCCTGGAGATACCGTCGAAGGCGGCGCGGATTTGCTGCATTTGCGTGCGACGTAGGGAGTGGGGAGTAGGGTGTGGGGAGTGGTAGAACAGGTCTCGTCTTTCGTCGCTCCCACACCCCACACCCTACTCCCCACCCCCCATCTATAATTCGGCGCACATGTCCACTATCGATCCGTTCGTCGCAGGCGGGACGATTGCGTCGTTTCGGCTTCTTGAGCGTGTGGGCGCCTCGGTGTGGCGCGCCGAAGACACGCGCAACGGCAAGGCGGTTGCGCTCAAAGTGCTCACGAAGCAACTGCCGCGCGATCCCGCGCGCCGCGAGGCGGTCATCCGCGAGATCCGCCAAGGCGCTGCGCTGTACCACTCTTCGATCGTCACCATCCTCGAGATCACGCCCGCCGATGAGGCGCTGTTGCTGATCATGGAGTGGTTCGACGGCCTTCCGATCGCCACTGCCTTTCGCGGACGCGCGGCGGAGAGGACGGAATTCTTTCGCATCAGTTATCAACTGGCCGACGCCGTGAAGTTGATGCAGGCGAAGAATGTGTTTCATCTCAACATCGCGGGTGACTCGGTGCTCGTCGCCGCGAATGGTCAGGTGAAGCTGGCCGGTCTCAACGCGCTGACCTTCTTGCCGCGCCGCGAAGGACAGGGTTCAGCCTTTTCGCAGAAGGGCAACGATCCGAACGCCGTCAGCTACATGGCGCCGGAACAGATCACGAATCAGATGGTGACGCCCCACACCGACGTCTTCTCGATGGGCGTGATCATGTATGAGGTCGCGACGGGCCGGCGGCCGTACCTCGCCGCGAGCGCCGCGGAGATCGCGAACAAGATCGTCAACGAGCAGCCGCCGTCGCCGAAGGCCGTGAATCCCGCCGTCGACAACGCGGTGCTCAATGTTCTGGGCAAATGCTTTTTCCGCGATCCGTACCGGCGCTACAAAGATGCGAAAGCGATCATCGACGACATCGTCAAAGTCGACGGCAATGTCGTGGAGTGGTCGAACGAGACTGCCCGCGCCGCGCTCACGGTCGTCGCGAATGCGCGCCACGCGGTGCAGGCGCGACAGTCGATCATCTTGGTTGCGGACGTTGCGAATCACGATGATGTGAATGCCCTCGATCCCGCCGCTGCGGCGAAGTCTGCCGCGCGCATGCAGCAGATCCTCGGCGAGGCGGTCTACCTTTTCGACGGACAGGTCGTCGATCCACTCGGACCGCGCTTCGTAGGCGAGTTGCCGTCGCTCGAGAACGCGCTCGAAGCGGGCCGAAAAGGGGAGTTCGACTTTTCGCCCGAGCAGCAGGATGGCGAAGCGATTCCGGTGCGGCTGCTGCTGCACTTCGGTGAAGTGGAGACGCACGACGGCGCCGCGGCCGGGCCCGCTGTCGAGAAAGCGTACGAGATTCTCAAGCAGGTCGATCCGGCGAAGCTGTACATCACCGAGGCGTTCGTGAAGAAGGGCAAGGTCGCCGCACGGTTGCGCGATGCCGGCGCGCGCGCGGGCGTGAAGTTGTTTTCGATCGCACCGGAGGGCGAAGCGGCCGAGGCTGCCGAACGCGCCGCGGCGGAAGCGGAAGAGGCCGCGCGCCTCGCCGCTGAAGCGGAAGCCGAAGCCAGTGCTCGCATGGTGCGAAAGAAGAAGCGGTCGCGTTTCGCATCGATGGCCGCCGCCGCGGTCATCGTTATCGGAGGAGCGTCGGGCTTCGTTTGGATGCGCAACCGGAATCACGACGCAGCGCCGGTCGTGGTGAAGAAAGCAACCGGCTTGCTTCCGGCGACGGCAGCAACGCCGCGCAAGATCGTCATCGAGCCGTTCCTTGTTGATCCGCCGGATCCGGCCATGCAGCAGCGTGCGGATGCGATCCGGCTGGCGGCCGCGGAGATCCTTCGGGCATTCCCCGAAGTTCGCGTGGTCGATGCGAAGGCAGCGGACGTAAGCGCATACACCGCGAAGTTAACCGGTGGCGCCGCGGCGCCGCAGATCGTGCCGGTCACCGATTCGAAGAAGACGGCCGAGGGACAGGCAGCGGCGTTGATCGACGCGTCGAGCGGCATTCAATCGCTCGTCTCCTGGATCGCAGCCGACCTGAAGATTCCGCCGCGCGGCGCCGCGAGCGCGGATGCATACAACGCGTTCGCAGACGCTGTCGCCGCGCACGCGGCGAACGATGATGCGAAGACGGACGCAGCGCTGCGAAACGCGATCAAGGCGGACAGCCACTTCCTGCCCGCGCAACTGATGGCGTTCCGCTACTTCGATTCGAAAGGGAAGGACGCCGACGCGATCGCCGCCGCGAAGCAGATCGTCGCGCTCGATCCTGCGAACATGGAGGCGGCGCGCCGCGTCGCGCGCGCAAGTCTCGCCTCGGGCGATCTCACATCGGCGTTCACGACGTACTCAGCCGTGCTGCAACACGAACGTTCCGACGTCGATGCGCTCAACACGATCGGACGTTACGCGCTCGCCGCCGGCGACAACGATCGCTTCACTGCCGCGCTGAAGCGCCTCGGCACATCCGACGCCGGAGCCGTGCACGCTCCCGACGCGCTCGTCGCCTCAGGCCGCATCGACAGCGCCGCCGACAAGTACTACGACGACGAGCAACGCATGCCGCGCAATCCGTCGCTCGCGCTCAAGATCGGCCGCATCGCCGTCCTCCGGCATTCGACGGAGATGGCCGGCCTCGAGCTGAAGAAGCTGGAACAGTCGGATCCGAAGTACGGCGCGCACATTCTGAAGGCGTATATCGCGGCGCAATCTCGCAATCAGGTGGCGGCAGCATCGGAACTAAAGACGGCCGAAGCGGCGTCGAAACCCGGCGACGATTACTGGACCAGCGTTGCCGAAATCGCGGCGATGAACGGCGACGCGCGCGCCGTCAACGACGCCCTCGAACGCGCCGCGGCGCGCAAGGAGCCGACCGCGAGCTACGTCCTCTCCAATCCGCTCTTCGGATTTCTGCAGAGCGACGCGCGATTCCTGAAGATCCGCGCGAAGCTGGCGGCGCAGCAGAACGAGATCCGCGCTGCACTCGCCGGCGTGACGTTGTAGATTCCGCTCATGATTATCACCGCCCGACTCACGTTCTCTGCCGCGCACAGGTTGAACAACCCAAAGTACGACGCCGATTGGAATCGCCGCGTCTACGGCAAGTGCGACAACCCGCGCGGCCACGGCCACAATTACGTGATCCACGTCAGCGTGAAGGGGAAGATCGATCCGGAGACCGGCATGGTGATCGATCTGAAATTGCTGAAGGACGTCGTTCGCCGCCGCGTCATCGATCGCGTCGATCACACCAATCTCAATGAGGATGTCGATTTTCTGCAGGGCGTGATCCCGACGGCCGAGAATCTCGCGCGTGCGTTCTGGCAACAACTCGCGCCGGCGATCGCCGAAGGAACGTTGTACGAAGTCCTGCTGCAGGAGACGGAGAAAAACTCCGTCGTTTACCGGGGAGAAGACGAATGAATTACGACCTGGCCATGATGGCGCTGGACGGTTTGATGCGAACGCCGCTGACAGTCCGCGCCGACGCCGCTGGCGTGACGTTCACCGGCGAGCCCGCCGCCTTCAAGGAACTCGCCCGCCTCTGCCTCCTCCTCGGCGGCGCCAGCGACACGGATGATTCGTTCGAACTGCAGCCGAACGTGCACGTGACGCAAGGCTCGCCGATGGTGAAGTTGGTGCTGGAAGCGTAGCGGTCGCGAGTGCTTCTCTTCAGTGCGAAGGCGTGCGCGTCAGCACTTGGCCGGGCCGTGCCCCGGTGGGCCGGCCCTCGCGCCACACCGGTTCACCGTTGACGATCACCGTGTCGATTCCCTTCGCCGGTGCGACGGGCTTCTCAAAGGTCGCAGCATCGTTCACCGACGCATCGTCGAAGAGCACCAGGTCCGCGGCGAAGCCTTCCTGCACCGCGCCGCGATCGGCGAGGCCAAAGGTCCTGGCGGTCAAACCGGTCATCTTGTGAACTGCTTCTTCGAGAGAAAAAAGACCGAGTCGCCGATAGTGGCCCAACACTCTGGCAAACGTTCCCCACAGCCGCGGATGCGGCGCCGCATCGTGCGGCAGACCGTCGGAGCCGATCATCGTTTGCTCGAAACGTAGGATGCGCTGCACGTCTGTCTCGTCCATGGAGAAATAAATCGCCCCCGCGGGCAGCAGTTTCTGAACTGCATTTTCTTCTGAAAGATTCATCGTTCGCGCGATGTCGTGCAGGTCCATCCCTGAGAACTCAGGGTGCGTTTTCGACCACGTGACCAGCACCTTCGACGCGATGCCGACGCGGCTCCAGGAAAGGATGGTTGAGGAGGCGCAGTAGGGATAGCAGTCGAGGCCGATCTCCTGCGAGCGCATCGCCTTCTCGATGATCGGCAACGTTTCGGCGGAGCGGCCGTAGTTCGGCGTCCCGAGCACTTTGTGGTGCGAGACGACCACGGGGATGGCGAGCTCGCGGCCGATGCGGAAGGTTTCCTCGAGCGAATCGACCACGCCGTCGGCCTCGTTGCGCATGTGGGTGCAGTAGAGCGCGTTGCGCGCAGTGAGCGGGCGGCACACCTCGATCACTTCTTCCGTGGTCGCGGCGCGCGCCGGCTCGTAGAAGAGACCGGTCGAGAGGCCGATCGCACCCGCATCCAGCGCCTCATCGACCAGCGTCTGCATGTTCGCGATCTCGCCGTTCGAGGCCGCCTTGTCGAGATCGTGCATCGTCTGGACGCGCAGCATGGTGTGGCCGACGAGGAGCGCACAGTTCGTCGCGGCCGGTTTGTTTCGCAGTTCCTCGATGTAATGCTTGAACGTAGGAAACCGGAACCAGCTACTTTCGTCCGCGATCAGATCGAGCGGGGGAGTGACCGTCTTGGGCATGCGTGGCGCGGGCGCGAGCGAGATGCCGCAGTTGCCCGCGATCACCGTGGTCACGCCCTGGCTCACCTTGGGAGCCATGTCCGGTCCCGAGAGCATCAGCCGGTCGTCGTGGGTGTGCGCATCGATGAAGCCGGGCGCCAGGATTTTTCCGGAGGCGTCGATGACGCGGTCAGAGTCCTCCGGTCCAACGGGTCCGATTTTTTGAATACGGCCTTTTTGAATCGCGACATCGGCCTGAAAGCGAGGCGCGCGGGTGCCGTCGACGATGGTCGCGTTGCGGATGACGAGATCGTAGTGGGCCATGCAGACCTACGTCTCGTAGTCCGGCGAATACGTCACCAACTCGCGCAGGAACGTTGCCTTCGCGCGGTTTGCGTCGTCGTCGACGCGCAGCAGGTCGCGGATGGAGATCATGCCGACGAGGTTGCCGCCTTGCACTACGGGAAGGTGGCGGCAATTGCATTCGTGCATTTTCTGCAGTGCGTCGTTGATGTCGTCAGCGGGAGCGGCCACGATGATGTCTTTCGTCATGACGCTTCCGACGCGCGTGTCATCCGGATTGCGGCCCTCGGCCACGATGCGCGTGAGGACGTCGCGCTCGGAGAAGATGCCGACGAGTTTGCCGGAGTCGAGCACCGCAATCGCGCCGACGTTGCGATCGCTCATCGTGCGCACGGCATCGCGAACGGTGGAGGTTGAGGAAACGTGAAAGAGAGGATGCCCTTCGATGATCTCGCCGATCTGCCTCATATCAGCTCCTGCTCGACGGTTCTCTTGCGATTGATCATGCCGAGGCCGTCGTAGGCCGCATATTTGTAAGCCTCGCTCACCGTGGGGAAATTGAAAACGCAGTCGATGAATGCGTTGATCGTGCCGCCGAACTGCATGACCATCATGCCGATGTGCAGCAGTTCGGACGCGCCCTCACCAATGATGTGAACGCCGAGGAGTTTGCGTGACTCCGGATCGAAGACGAGTTTGATCAGACCTTTGACGTCGCCGATGATTTCTCCGCGCGCGTTGTCGCGGTAGAACGCGCGGCCGACGGCGCACGGAATGTCCTTCTTGCGGCAATCCTCTTCGTTCAATCCGACCGTTGCCACCTCGGGGATCGTGTAGATCGCGTACGGGAGGATCGGCGCGACTTTCGTTTTGTACTTGAGATCGAACGCGTGGACCATGGCCACGCGCGCCTGTTCCATCGACGTCGATGCGAGCGCGGGGAAGCCGATCACGTCGCCGGCCGCGTAAATGTTCGGCACCGAGGTCTGGTAGTCATCGTTGACGGTGATCAATCCGCGCGCCGCCGTTTTGACGCCGGCGCCGTCGAGGTTCAAGGCCTCGACATTGCTCGAGCGGCCTGCGGCGTAGAGGACGTTGTCCATAACCATGCATTCGCCGCCTTTCAGCGTCAGCGAAGCCTGATTGCCGCAGCGTTCGATTGAGTCGACGTCCATGCCGAGGTGCATCGTGATTCCGAGGCGGTTTTGGAACTCGCCGAGGAGGATGCGCACGATCTCACGGTCGATGTTCGGCAAAAGCGACGTGCGGCCGTCGATGAGATGCACTTCGACGCCGAGCGCCGCAAACATGGCCGCGTACTCGACGCCGATGATGCCCGCGCCGACGACGGCCATTCGCTCGGGGATGCGGTCGATGCCGAGAATGGTGTCGCTGTCGCAGATCACATCGCCGTCGAACGGGACGTGATCGGGACGATGCGGCGAGGAGCCGGTGGCGATGAGGACGACGCCGCCGTCGATGGTTTGTTCGCCGACCGCGTTTGTGATGGCGACGCGCGTCGGCGAAACGAATCGCGCGGTGCCCTGATAACGATCAACCTTGTGTCGCCGCAGGTTGTCTTCGATCCGCTTCCACTCGTGCGCGACGACGTGGTCTTTGCGGTACATGAAGTCGGCGACGGTGATGCAGTTGATGTTGATGTCGATCGCGCCTTCGCGGAATCCGCGCTGCCGGAATCCGGAGAGCGCCAGCGCCGACTCGCGCAGCGTCTTCGACGGAATCGTGCCGGTGTTGACGCACGCGCCGCCGAGAACGGGCTCGCGCTCGATAAGAGCGACACTCTTCCCAAAGTACGCCGCCTGCGCAGCGCCCTTCTCGCCGGCCGGTCCGGAGCCGATGACGATGAGGTCGTACATTGTTTTTGGCTGTCGGCTGTCGGGTGTCGGGAGTCGGGAGTCGGGAGTCGGAGGTCTAATCTCTACGACCCCCGACGCCCGACACTAATACGCAATCAACGAGTGAACGGGAACGCCATCGAGTCTCGCGCGCCCATCGAGGAACGTCAACTCGATTACGAATCCCGCGGCGACGACGGTGGCGCCGCATTCGCGGGCGAGCGTGGCGGCGCAGGCGGCGGTTCCGCCGGTGGCGAGCAGGTCGTCGATGAGCAGGACGCGGTCGTCCGCGGTGAGGGCATCGTCGTGAATCTCGAGGACGCCGCTGCCGTATTCGAGGGTGTACTCGCTACGCCGCGTTTTCCACGGCAATTTGCCGGGCTTGCGGATCGGCACGAAGCCGCAGCCGAGGACGCGCGCGACGCCGCTGCCGAAAATGAAGCCGCGCGATTCGATTGCTGCGACACTCGTGACGCCGGAGTTTTTGAACGGCTCGGCCAGCGCGTGGGAAATGTAATCGAGCGCTTCGTGCGAACGCAGCAGCGGCGTGATGTCTTTGAAGACGATGCCGGGCTTGGGAAAATCGGGAACGTCGCGAATGAACGGTCGCAGATCCATCAGAACTTCACGTCGAAGTCACCGAGCCGTCCGGTGTAGTCCTTCGTCTCCTGATCGATGCTGGTGACCTCGGCGTAACGCGGACCTTCCTTCAACTCCTCGAGCCATTCGTCGATGACGCTCTTCTCGCCTTCGACGATCGCCTCAACGTAGCCGTCGCGGACGTTCTCGATCGTGCCTTTGAGTCCGAGCCGGCGCGCCACGCGTGTGGCGAAAAAGCGATAGCCGACGCCCTGGACTTTTCCGTGGATCTTGATGATGCGCAGTTCCTTCGCCATGTTCGCGGGATTGTATTCAATTAGCGGCGCCGTTTGCGGGGCGCTTTATGGACGGCCGCTTTCTTCTTTGGAGCAGGCGCCTGCACCGTGACCGGTTGCGGTGCGGGCGCCGCAGCGAGCGTGTCGACGCGCGCCGTGAGATCGGCGATCTGCTTCTGCTGCGCTTCCGAGGTCTTGCGAAGAGCGTCGATCGATGCCGCGAGCGCATGTCGTTCGCTATCAGCAATCGTCGCAAGCGCCACAGTCGCCGCCGCGGCGGCATCGGTCCGCGGATACTGTTGAATGATTCGCGATAGCTCCTGCCTCGCTCTGTCGTTGTGTCCCGCAGCGACGTCATTCCGCGCGATTTTCATCATCGCGCCGGCCTGAAGGTCGTTCGGAACGGTGAGCACGAGCCACGCGACTACCGCGCCGAGGAGCGACGAGACGATCGCGGTGAGAATCAGCAGGCTGCGCGCGCGCACGGATGGGGACGTTCAAGAGCGGCGCCAGCATTGTCCGGTTAGCAGCATCAGCCACTGCAACTTGCGAAAGCACAGACAAGAGTGTCTGTGCCACACAATCCTGCCGTATTGCGCCACTGCTGGTGCTCGGGAGAGCCGGTGTGGCACAGACACTCTTGTCTGTGCTTTGCAAGTTGCAGTGCTGTCCCTTGATGACAGCTACTCCTTCCAGCCGAACTTTCCGACGAGCGGCACGAACTCCGCGGTGCCGCAGTCTTCGATCTGGACCCGCGTCCCGACCCGCATCACTCTCGCCAGCCGTTGATTGCGCGGCTCGCCGATCGGGATGACCAGCTTGCCCGTCCGCGAGAGTTGTTCGAGCAGCGGCTTCGGCACCTCGGGCGCCGCGGCGGCGACGATGATGCGATCGAACGGCGCCTGGTCAGACCAGCCGTAAGTTCCGTCGAATACTTTCACCGTCGCGTTGTAGATCTTCAGTGTCCGGATCAGCTCCGCCGCGCGCAGGGCCAGCTCGTTGACGCGCTCGATCGAGAAGACTTTCGCGCAGAGTTTGGAGAGGACGACGGCCTGGTAGCCGGTGCCGGTGCCGATCTCGAGGACTTTTTCCTTGCCGGTGAGATCGAGCAACTCGATCATCCGCGCGACGATGTACGGCTGCGAGATCGTTTGCTTCGCGCCGATCGGCAGCGCGCCGGCGCCATACGCTTTCGCCGCGACGAGCGTCGGCACGAAGAGGTGCCGCGGCACGTCGCGCATAGCCTGCAGGATTCGCTCGTCTTTGATGCCGCGACCGGCGACGTAGTCCTGCACCATTCGGGCGCGCAAGTGCGCGAAGTCGGGCTGCGGAGCACTATCCCTTCGCTGTGTGGCCAAGGAGCTCCTCGAGCGGTTTGAGACGCGCGATCGATTCGTGATGCGTGAGGTCGAGATGCAACGGCGTGATGGCGATGCAGCCTTCCTCGACCGCTTCGAAATCGGTGTCCTCGCCGGGACGCCACGTCGGCTTGCCGCCGCCGATCCAGTAGTAAGTGCGGCCACGCGGATCCTTGCGCTCGAGGATGTCGCCGGCGTAAATGCGATTGCCGAGGCGCGCCACGCGGACACCGCTGAACTCGACCGGGAAGTTGACGTTGAGGATGATGTGCGGATCGCGATGATGGTCGAGCGCCCATCGGATCAGTTTCTCGGCAAACTCGGCGCAGCGTTCGAAGGAGAAACCTTCACCGACGAGCGTTGAGAAGGCGATCGACGGTACATCGAGCAGCGCCCCTTCGAACGCGGCGGAGATGGTGCCGGAGTAGGTGACGTCGTCGCCGAGGTTCGGTCCGAAGTTGATGCCGGAAACGACGAGGGCGGGACGATCCTCACGCATCAGTTTCAGGACAGCGAGATTGACGCAATCGGCCGGCGTGCCGTCGACGATGTATTCGTTCTCGCGAAGCTTGAGCATCCGCAGCGGACGGTTCAACGTGAGCGCATGCGATGCCGCGCTCTGCTCGCGGTCCGGCGCGACGATCGTGACCTCGACGCCGTCGATGCGCAGGCAGGCATCCGCCAGTTTTCGGAGCCCTTCACTGTAGATGCCGTCGTCGTTCGTGACGAGGATGCGGACCATGCGCCACGCATGGTAGCGCATTGGATTCGTGGGGCAATGGTGCATCCTGGTGCAGACCGGTGTAGCATGACGCATGGCCCAGCCCCAGAAGAGTGTCCGTCAGAGTGTGAGCCTCCCGTCCACTGTCGCGCGACGTGTTCAGGCGCTTGCAAAGCGCAGCCGCACAAGCGCCAACCGGGTCATCGTCGATCTGATCGAGGCCGGTCTTGAGGCGAAAGACCAGGAGAAGATCGCATTCCTCGGCCTCGCTGACCGATTGACCCAAACTTCCGATCGTGCGGAGCAGAAACGCCTCAAAGAAGAATTGGCGCGTATGACCTTCGGGGAGCCGTAGGAGTCACATGCGCGAACCAATGCGGCCGCGCCAGCTCAGCGGGGAATCGTGGCGGGCACTTCGATGGCTTGGAGCACCACATGCGCGTCAGCTACTGGCAAGGTGATGACCACGAACCGTCCGCCATCAAAGAGGTAGTCCTCACCGGATTCGTCGATCACGCGAATCATGCCATCCTCCTCAGCATCTAGGTCAGCGATGATGGGATAGACCTTTCCGAGATCGAGAGAGACGGGGTAGCCTTCATTTCGGATGCAGATAGCGAATCGATTTTCGTTTTCCATGGCTCAATCAAAGCGGCGGGTGACTTTCATTTCTCGTTTGCCGATGCCGTGTGCTTCGTACCAGTGTACTTCCGCGCGCCGAATCCTTCCCGAGCCTCGGCGC
>JAXDIO010000253.1:0-5826 GCA_034663965.1 Thermoanaerobaculia bacterium
TCGCCGGCGATGAGCTTGTACTTGTCGCCGGCGCGCGTGACGACGAGCGGCTGCACGATGCCGTGCTCGCGGACGCTGCGCGCCAGTTCGTCGATCGACGCTTCGTTGAACGTCTTGCGCGGCTGGAAAGGATTCGGTTGGATCTGCGAGATCGGAATCTCGGCCAGCCCCTGCGTCGCATGCGACTCGACGGGCGCCTCCTGCCGTTGCGGGATGAGCGCACCGAGACCGCGGCCGAGCACTTTCTTGTGGATCATCAGATCACGTTCTCCGCGCGCTGAATGAACTCCCTGGCCAGACTGACGTATGCCTCGCTGCCTCGCGAGCGGATGTCGTAAAGAATAATCGGTTTGCCGAACGACGGTGCTTCGCTGAGCCGGACGTTCCGCGGGATGACGGTCTTATAGACCTTCTCGCCGAAGTGGTTGCGGACCTCTTCGGCGACCTGCCGCGCCAGGTTCATCCGCTCGTCGTACATGGTCAGGACGATGCCTTCGACGTCGAGCGACGGGTTGACTGCGCTCTTGACGCGATCGATAGTCGCCAGCAGTTGCGAGACGCCCTCGAGCGCGAAGTACTCGGCTTGGAGCGGAACGAGCACGGAGTTTGCGGCAGTGAGGCCGTTAACGGTCAGCAGTCCAAGCGACGGCGGCGAATCGATGAGGATGTAGTCGTATTCGGCGGCAATCGGTTCGAGCACGCGCTTGAGGTAGTACTCGCGCCCGATGGCATCCCTTAACTCGACCTCGGCGCCCACAAGATCAACCGATGACGGCGCCAGAAACAGAGTCGGGATCTCAGTGGGACGGATGATCTCCCGCAGCGGCATGTTCTCGATGAGCACGTCATACATCGACGGATCAGCCTCGGTTACGCCAATGCCTGAGGTCGCGTTCGCTTGGGGATCGAGGTCAACCAGAAGGACGCGCCGCTCGCAGGCCGCGACGGACGCGCCGAGGTTGATCGCGGTGGTGGTCTTGCCGACACCGCCTTTTTGATTCGCGAGGGCGACGATTTTCGTCATCAGTGTTGTTCCACGTGGAACGTGAGCGTGGCGAGGTAGTTCGAAGTGCCGCGCGGAAGCGGAAAAACTTCGCTTTTGGCGAAACCAGTGATCGCCGGAACGTCCGGATTGCTTTGAAAGAGTGCCACGCGACCGCCCGGCTCCATCCAAGGCGCCAACGAAGGCACCCATTCCTCGGGATTTCCGACTGCGCGCGAAGTAACCAGGGAAAATCGAAGCTCACGCGGGAACTGCGTCACGGCGCGCGCCAATCTATCACCGTAAATCACAGCGTTCAATTCGCACGCGCGCGCGATGTGTTTCAGGAATGCCCATTTTTTCTTGTCCACTTCGACCAGGTGAAAGCGAGCTTGCGGCGAGACGATGGCCATCGGAATGGCTGGCAATCCGCCGCCGCTGCCGAAGTCGAGGACGTCGCCGGAGGGCTTCAGAATCTCCGCCGCGATCACCGCTTCATCGATATGAGCATCAATGTTCTCTTTCGCTTCCGGACCGATGAGGTTGATCCGCTCGTTCCAGCGAAGGAGCTCGCTCTTGTACGTCTCCAGCGCGTTCATGCCGTCCGTGCCGCGCCGCGCCGCAGATGCATCCGTACGATCGAGATCGCCGCGGGCGTGACGCCGGGTATGCGGCTGGCCTGTCCGAGCGAAACTGGCCGGACGAAACTGAGCTTCTCCACCATCTCGCGCGACAAGCCCGGCAGGCGGTAGGACATGTCGACGGGGATTGACACGCCCTCTTCATCCGCCTGCCGCGACGCTTCGCGCTGCTGCCGATCGATGTATCCGGCGTAGCGAAGCTGGCTGACGACGCCATCCGACTCCTCATCGCTCAACGCCCGAAACGCCTCCGCAACCTCGGGGAGCACGTTTACGCAAGCATCGGTAAAGTGCGCGAGGTCGAAATCGGCGCGCTGCATGAGCCGCGCAATCGACGACTTCTCATTCAATGTAATGTTCGCAGTCGCGAGCCAGACCAGCGTCTCGCGATCGGGAGTAACGCTCGTTTCCGCCGCATCTCTCGCGCGCTGCATCCGCGCGATTCGCTGCCCGCCGCGGCGTTTGCGTTCGTCGTCGAGAATCCCCAGCCGCTCCGCCACCGGCGACAGTCGCTCGTAAACCGAGTCGCATCCGAGAAGAAGACGATGTTCGGCGCGGGAGGTGAACATCCGGTACGGCTCCTCGGTACCCTGCGTGACCAGGTCGTCGATCATGACCGCGGCGTAGGCCTGATCGCGGCGAAGGATGACGGGGTCGCCGCCACGAATCTTCTGCTGCGCGTTGATTCCGGCCAGGAGTCCCTGCGCGGCGGCCTCCTCGTATCCCGAGGTGCCGTTGATCTGGCCGGCCAGGAAAAGGCCGTCGACGCCGCGAACCTGCAGCGTCGGATCGAGTTGCTCGGGGTTCACGAAGTCGTATTCGACCGCGTAACCGTAGCGCGCGATCACGGCGTTTGCGAAACCCGGCAGAGAACGGACGACGGCATCCTGCACATCCGGCGGCAGCGAGGTCGAGATGCCGTTGAGGTAGAGCCAGGGATGCGTCAAGCCTTCCGGCTCGACGAAGACCTGATGCCGCTCCTTCTCCGCGAAGCGAACGACCTTATCTTCGATCGACGGGCAGTAGCGCGGTCCGGTGGCGTGAATCTGGCCGGAGTACATCGGCGCGCGATGGAGGTTGGCGCGGATCAACTCGTGCGCGATCTCGCTCGTGTAGGTCAGATGGCAGAGCACCTGCGGAAGTGGCAGAGCGTCGGTGAGGATCGAGAACGGACGCGGCTTCGTATCGCCGGGTGCTTCCTCCAGCTTTGAGAAATCGACGGTCGTGCGATCGACGCGCGGCGGTGTTCCGGTCTTGAGGCGTCCGAGTTTCAGTCCGAGGTCGCGCAGCGAATCGGAGAGAGTCTCCGCTGCCGGTTCGCCGAAACGGCCGCCGACGGTTTTCACCTCGCCCGAGTGCATCAGGGCGCGGAGAAACGTTCCGGTGGTGACGACGACGGTACGCGCATCGAGGCGGGTACCGTCTTTTAGCATGACGCCGCTGACCGCTTTGCCGTCGTGCAGGAGCGAGGTCGCGGAGCCTTCGATGATGGTGATGTTCGGTTCATCACTCAGAATCTGTTGAACGGCGGACGCGTAGAGATCGCGATCGCACTGCGCGCGCGGCCCCTGCACGGCTGGGCCTTTCGAGCGGTTGAGAACCTTGAACTGGATGCCGGCGCGGTCCGTCGCCTCCCCCATCAAACCGCCGAGAGCGTCGATCTCTTTGACGAGGTTGCCCTTGGCGAGGCCGCCGATGGCCGGATTGCACGACATGCGGCCGATGGCGTTGCGGAGCATCGTCAGCAGCGCGACGCGCGCGCCGCCGCGGGCGCAGACGCGGGCAGCCTCAGCGCCGGCGTGGCCTCCGCCGATCACAATCACGTCGAACATGTTTCACGTGGAACAATCCCCCGCGCGCGCTCACTTCCCGATGCAGAACTTCGAGAAGATCTCGGTGAAGACGTGCTCCTGCGTAATGGCGCCGGTGAGCAGGCCCAGCGACGTGGCGGCGCGGTAGAGGTCGACAAGGATGACGGTCTCGCCGAGTCCGGCTTTCAGGGCAGCCAGAGCAGTCGCGAGCGCTTCCGCACAGCTGCGGACGGCTTGCCGCTGGCGCTCGTTGACGAGACTGCCTTCGGCTGCGGCGAACTCATCGCGGACAATCGTATCGAGTCGTCTCAGCAGTTCATCAATGCCGCTCTCGGCGGTAACACTAATGCCGAGAGCGCTTTGCGGCGCAGGAGCCAGATCTACTTTTGTGTAAATAACAATTGCACCAGGAAACGACGCCAGCTCGTCGTCGGTAGACAAACCGGCGATCGCATCGACCAGATAAAGAATGATGTCCGCGCTCGCTGCCGCATCGCGCGCGCGCGCGATGCCGATCTCCTCCACCACATCACCGCTCGTCCGCAGACCAGCTGTATCGGCGATCGTCACCGGCAATCCGCCAATCTCGATCGTCTCGCGGACGATGTCGCGCGTCGTGCCCGGAATCGGCGTGACGATGGCCCGGTCGCTGCCAACAAGGCGATTCAGCAGCGTCGACTTGCCCGCGTTCGGACGTCCGAGGATGACCAATGTCAGGCCGGACGTCGTCGCTCGTCCGCGGCGATACGTTTCCGCCAACGCCTCGGTCTCCGCGATGGCGCGTTCGATCTCGCGGCGCGCCTCGTCGCGCGTGATGAACTCGTATCCTTCCTCCGAAAAGTCGAGCGCTGCCTCGAGTCGCGAGATCACATGCAGCAGCGACTCGCGAACCGCCGCCGCGCGCCGGCTCAACACGCCGTGCAGATTGCCGAGGGAGAGCTTGGCCTGGAGCGCGGTGCGGGAGTTGATGAGATCCGCGATCGACTCGGCCTGCACGAGATCGAGCTTGCCGTTGAGCACCGCGCGTTCGGTGAACTCGCCCGGCTCCGCGAGACGCGCGCCGCACTCGATGATCGCGGCGATCACCCGTTCGACGAGCAGCGGGCTGCCGTGCAGCGTCAACTCGACGAGATCGTTGCCGGTGAACGAATGGGGTGCGGCGTAACGAATGGCGATGCACTCATCGAGCGGCTCGCCGTCCAGACTTAGCTGTGCCAAGGTGGCCAGACGTGCATCGGGCGAAACAGCGCCAAGCTTCTGCAGGATCGCCGCGCTGCGCGGACCATCGATGCGGACGATCGCAAGCGCTCCCCTGCCGAGCGGCGTTGCGGGTGCGACGATGGTGTCGAGTTCGGATGCCACGCCGCGGCAAACTACTCCGCGGCGCCGCGCATCACAACCGCCACGCGTTTGTAGAACCCATCGCCGCGCGATTCCGTCGTGACGTCGGCGTCTTCCTGCAGCGCGAGGTGGACGATGCGGCGCTCGATCGGCGTCATCGCCGGAAGCAGTTGCTCGCGGCCGCTGCTGCGCACGCGGTCGGCCAGTTCCTTCGCTTTCTCCGCGAGCTGCTCGGCGCGGCGCTCTTTGAAGGCCTCGCAATTTAGCTCGATCTCTTTTTCGACTTTGCTGCCGACGAGCGCCTTGTTCCCGAGCACCTGAAGCGCGTCAAGCAGCTCGCCGTGTTCCTCGGTGAGGAGGCGCGCATCTCCGCCGAACAGCCGCACGATGACCTGCGTGTCATTCTCCTCGGTGCGGATTTCGAGCTGCAGTTTGGCTAGCTCGATCACGCGCGCATACCAGGCGCGGACGACACCTGCCTGCTCCGACTCCGGCCCTTGCTCAGGGATATCGCCGGCGAATCGTTCGAAGTCGCCGGTCTGAAAATCGTCAGCGGTTTCGCGCCGAGGAGCGCGGTTGCCGCCGCCGGAACGGCGTCCACGATCGCCGCCATTTCCGCCGCGGCCACGACCACGATCGCGATTTCCGCGTCCGCGTCCGCCGCCACCGCCCGGACGGCGAGCCGCACCGGGAGCGGGCGCTGCCGCTTCCTGAACCGAGGCCGCGATCGGCCGTTCGTTCACCTCGGCTTCCACGACGATTCGCTTGATACCGCCGAGGAAACCTTTCTTCTCGAGGACAACGTGATAGGTCAGTTGCACGCGATCGACGCCGAACGCTTCGGACGCCATCGTCAATGCTTCGTCGAGATTCTTGCCTTCGAATCGTTGCGCCATCGTCGTCAAGTCCGTTTGAGCACTTCCGCGGGAGCAGCCGCGGGATCGGTGAATTTGTTCATCAGGAGCTGCTGCACGATCGTCAGCAGATTCTGCATCAGCCAGTAAAGCACGACGCCGGTCGGGAACTCCTTGAAAATCCATCCCATCACCAG
>JAXDIO010000424.1:0-3987 GCA_034663965.1 Thermoanaerobaculia bacterium
AGCTCCGTTTCGATTTCGGAATGGCGATGCCGCCGAGGATCGTGGAGACGATCAGCTCGACGTCTTCGCTTTCGGGCGGCGGCGCGTCTTCAGCGAGGCGTTCGAGCACGATGGCGATGCTCCCTTCGATCAGGAAAAGCGCCAGACGTTTCGGATCGAGCGGCCGTACTTCTCCGGCATCCATCGCTTGTTTCAAGATTCCCGCGAGCCGGTCAACGCGCGCGCGAAACTGCGGTTGACACGTTCGCTTCTGCCTCCGCTGCTGCGCGGACGTCCCCTCGGGCATCCGCAGCGAGTGATACAGCCGAAAGAACTCGCGGTTCTCGTTGAAGAACCCGAGCTGCGCCGTCATTACCGCGCGCAGTCGTTCTTCAAATGTCCCGTCACCTTCCAGCGCCGCATCGAGCCGCTTGTGCAACTCGCCGATCGCGGTCTCGAAGGTTTTCTCGACAAGCTCCTCGCGATCGCGAAAGTAAAGGTAGATGGTCCCCTTGGCGACGCCCGCCTCCTCGGCGATCTCCTGCATCGTCGCCGCCGCCATCCCCTTGCGCGAGATGACGCGGATGGCCGCCTCCTGAATCGACTGGACGCGAAATTCCGAGACGACATCTTCTTTGGATTTAGCCATTGGTCACCGCGCTGAACGGACGGTCAGTGTATCGGAATTCCGGGTCATTGAGATCATGTCGAGTGACGATCCTGCAAACCTGCGCTTGACGTCGACGCCGAGGTTAGGCGTACGATTACCGGCATGACACTCGTCACTTCGATGACAGCGGACGAGCTTCTCCAACTCCCCAGCGACGGGTGGAGGTATGAGCTTGTCGAAGGAGAGCTGCGCAAGATGTCCCCTTCGGGCGCTCGCCACGGCCGCGTCGCGGCGGAAATTGTCTGGAGTCTCATGGCGCAGATGAAGCGTCAGCGAACGGGCGCGGTCTATTCATCCGAAACAGGATTCCGCATCTCGCGGCAGCCCGACACGGTGCGCGCACCCGACGCGGCATTCGTCCGCTCTGAGCGCGTCGCCGACACGGCCGGATTTTTCGACGGCCCGCCGGACGCCGCGTTCGAAGTCGTTTCCCCCGGCGACACCTACACCGAGATCGAAGAAAAAACGCTTGCGTGGCTTCAGGCAGGAACGAAGGCCGTCGTCGTTGTCGATCCGCGCACGAAGACGGCGCGCATACACCGCACCGGCAGCACTTCCAATGCCGAGCATGCTATCGAGATCGAGGATGTGATTCCGGGATGGCGACTGCCACTCGCGGAACTCTTCGAATGAGAGCTACTCGCTCGGACTAGTGAGCGCGAAGCGGCAAATGCCCGGTACGCGATCGAAGCCTGGCGTCGAGCGTGGCGATTCATTCGAACGATGCTCTTCCTTCGATGGTCTTTTGAGGCATCACTGGTCTCCGCGTTTAGATGATTCCTTGTGAAACTTCTCCACTGCCTTGTCCAGCCGTTCAGCGAAGTCGTCAAACATCTCCCTTGTGAAATCGAAATCGGAGACTTGATCGCCATCCAATAGTCTCTCCAATTGCCAGCGACGCCGTGCCGTACCTCGGGAAAGGTCTCGTTGCAGTTCATTCGCTAGAGCATCTGACGCTTGAAGCGGCAAGACGTCTTTCATCGGCGCAAACGTAATTGGCCCCAGGTGTTTCCAAAACCAAATATGCTCCTGCTGGATCATATGGGCATAAATCTCTTTCGCGTTCTTGTGTTTGATCGTTGCGATCAAAAACAAAAGCTACCTGCTCGTCAGCATCAAGCATGCTATTTGCTTGAAGCAATGCACACAATCGCCCGACAACCGACTCGAAGGCATGGTAATACGCGAGTCGGTACGGCTTCGACTGTCGCACTTTGCGAATTGATGGCAACGCCCGTTCAAAGTCATTCATATCGAAGGACGAATGTAGACCGTGAAGCGGGGCGCTTCTAATTATCCGCAGATACTTGCGCTGCAACCTTTCGCGCCTTTTTTCATTCGCTGGCCCAGCAAGCGACTCAAAATCTTCTTTTCCGGCTGCAAGGTCGGTCCAGTGGATGCCGTGCTTTTGAAAGCCGTCACAAACAAGCGCGTGTCGCCATTTGCGTTCAAACTGACGCCACCCGCGCTCGTTTGATACATAGCCAGAAATCAGGAAGCAGCGAAACTGGCTGTTCTCCGTCGAGCTCTCGTCAAAATATGCCCTTAGCATGAGTAACAGACCCCCTGAGCCGCAGGGAAGTATTCGGACGCGACAATTCCGCGATCTACCTGTACATTCCCGCCACGTACATCGGGATGTTCGAGTCGATGAAAACGATTACCGGCGTCCGGCGGCGATCTCTGCCAGCATTTGCTCAATATCGGCCGTCGGCGCATTCAGTGAAGCAAGCCTTGCCACCGGATCGAAATCCGCATCCACCTCGATCGAGACGCGAACTTTCGCATGATCGCTCACGCCCTTCAGCGGCTCGACGAGGCGGAGCGTGTTTTCAGTGGCGTCATATTCGGCAACCAATGCGCGTGACATGGGCGCTATTGTAGCGCGTCGGCTTGTTCCCGCCTCATGACCATCACGAGCAGCACCGCCGACACCACCAGCGCTCCTCCGAAAATCGCGAATTGCTGCGTGTTGTGGAAGATCGCGGCGCCGGTGGCGAACATGATCGAGTAGACGAGGATGATGCCGAGGATCCAGGCGATCGCGTTACGGGAAAGCTCTCCGCGGATTGGTTCGATGCCGCTTTCGCGGGCGACCACGCCCCATCCCGGTCCGGCGGGACGCACTTTTCGGTAGAAGGCGTCGAGCGTGGCGCGCGGCTCGGGTTCGGTCAGCAGTGTCACGGCGAGCCAGACCACCGTCGTCGAAAGCGTGGTGATGATCAGGCTGATCGCGAAACCGCGCGGCGACGCGGCGTCGATGAAGTTGCGCAGCGTCAGCGACACCACCAGCGCCGCGGCCATCGCGCTGACCTCGGACCACGCGTTGATGCGCCACCAGTACCAGCGCAGGATGTAGACGAGGCCCGTGCCGGCGCCGAGCATCAGCAGGAACTGCCAGGCGTGGCTGATCTGATCCATGAACTGCGTGGCGACGAGCGAGAGCACGAGCGTGAGCGCGGTCGCGAGACGCGCTGCAAGGACGTAGTGCTTCTCCGAGGCGTCGCGCTTGATGAAACGGCGATAGAGATCGTTGACGAGGTACGACGAGCCCCAGTTCATCTGCGTGGCCTGCGTCGAGCTGAATGCGGCGACGAATGACGCCAGCATCAATCCGCGCAATCCGGTCGGCAGCAGGTCCACCATCGCGCGCACGTAGTTGACGCCGGGATCGGCGTCGTGAACCGCGCCGCCGTACATCACCAGGGTGCAGAGCGCGGTGATCACCCACGGCCAGCTGCGCAGCGCGTAGTGCGCGATGTTGAAAAAGAGCGCCGCGCTGCGGGCTTCGCGCTCCGTGCGGCAGGCCAGCATGTTCTGCACGACGTAGCCGCCACCGCCAGGCTCCGAGCCGGGATACCACGACGCCCACCAGTTCAAACACAGGAGCGCGGCGAGTGTGATCGTCGGCACCATCCAGACGGCGTCGCCGCTCGGCCAGAAGGACATCGCCGCCGCCGAGGTGCCGAACGTCGTGCCCGCGGGAGAACCGGCGGGATGCGCGAAGGCCAGCTTCGCCTTCAGCACGTTCACACCGCCGACCGCGCTCAGCGCAACGACGGCGAGTACGATCGCACCGCCCATCTCGAACAAATACTGCACGCCGTGTGTCGTCGCCACGCCCCAGTAGCCGGAGTAGACGGTGTAGGCGAAGACGATGATCAGGCACGCGAAGAGCGCGCCGCGATTCGAAATACCGAGCGTGCCCTGAAGCACTTTGGCCATGCCGAGGTTCACCCAGCCCATCACGATGATGTTCGCGATCAGGCCGAGGTAGGCGGCGCGGAAGCCGCGCAGGAACGCGGCCGGCTTGCCCGAGTAGCGCATCTCGGTCATCT
>JAXDIO010000434.1:0-17769 GCA_034663965.1 Thermoanaerobaculia bacterium
GTTGCGGCCGGTCCAACATGTCTAAGAATCACATCCTCGAGGGCGATCTCTCGCGCATTCAACTGCCGGACGTCCTCAGCTTCCTCTCCATGATCCGCGGCAGCGGCAAGCTGTTGCTCAGCCATCAACGGATGGAACGTTCCATCTACTGGAAGGACGGCGAGATCGTCTTCGCATCCTCCAACTCGCCCGAGCACTCCCTCGGCATGTTCCTCCTCCGCAACGGCAAGATCACGCAGCAGCAGTACGACGAATCGAAGCGGCGCGTCACCGCCGCAACGCGCCACGGCAAACTGCTCGTGCAGATGGGCGCGATCTCGCCGAAGGATCTGTGGTGGGGCGTGAAAAATCAGGCGCTCGAGATCATCTACTCACTCTTCAGCTGGAAAGAAGGGAGCTTCGTCTTCGGCGACACGGCGGACGAGCTGGTCAACGAGCGCATCGTGCTGTCGATCAATACGTCGACGGTGATCATGGAAGGCATCCGCCGCCTCGACGAGTCGGCCGTGATCCGCGAAAAAATCACCAGCCTGGACATGGTCTTCATGAAGGTGCAGGGCGCGACCGCGGACTTCGGATCGCTCGACATGAGCGAGCACGAAGTGGCGCTCTACAACACGCTCGATGGCAAACGCTCCATCCGCGCGCTGATCGGCGGCTCGGAGATGACGGAGTTCGAAGTCACGCGCATCCTTTTCCAGCTCCTCTCGGCGCGGCTGATCGAAATGGTCGCGGATACGAAGTCGTTCCGTCCCGTTTTCCTCGACGTCGAAGATTCGCCGGAGCTGCTGAAAGTGATCTCGACCTACAACGACATGTTCGGCCGTCTCTACGCCGCGCTGCTGAACGCCGTCGGCGAGGAGCCGGCGCGCGACATCGTGACGACCGCGATGCAAAACGCCGAAAGCGACGAGCTCTGGAGCGGCGTCTTCTTCGATCAGTACGGACGCTTCGACGAGAACATGCTCATCGCCAACATCTCCGAGCTGCCGTTCGAACGCCGCAAGGCGGTGCTTGATGAGGGGTTGAACACGCTACTGTCGGTGCAACTCTTCGAAGTCTCACAACACCTCGACTCCGCCGGAAAGGTCGATGTCTTTCGTTTCATCAGCGACCAGAAGGCCGGCCTCGATTCGATGCTGACCTGAGCGCGATAGACTCCACCGAATGTATCCAACGCTCATCAAACTCGGCTCGTTCGAGATCACCACATTCGGCCTGATGATGTTCGCGGCGTTCATCGTCGGCGGCTGGGTGCTGACGCGTCAGTTCCGCCGCTACGGGCTGTCGGACGATGCCGCGTCCAGCATCGTGATGGCCGCTGCGGTCGGCGGAATCGCCGGCGCGAAGATTTACTACGCGATCCTT
Source organism: Thermoanaerobaculia bacterium (assembly GCA_034663965.1). Taxonomy (GTDB): domain Bacteria; phylum Acidobacteriota; class Thermoanaerobaculia; order Gp7-AA8; family Gp7-AA8; genus JADGNZ01. The sequence continues at coordinate 1,369 of JAXDIO010000434.1, forward strand.
TTTCGCGACTGGCATCTTCTCCTCGATCGCGCCGGCCTGGTCTGGTACGGCGGCCTGATCGGCGGCGTCCTCTGCTGCAGCGCGTACCTGTTGATCAAGAAAATCGACTTCCTCACCGTGGCCGACGCTGCCGCCCCCGCCCTCGCCATCGGCTACGCCCTGGGCCGCATCGGATGTTTTCTCGTCGGCGACGACTACGGCCGCCCGACCGATTCGTGGGTCGGCATCGCCTTCCCGAAAGGTTCGCCGCCCACCACCGCCGAATCGCTGCGCCAATTCGGCGTCCACATCGATCCGTCGATTCCTCCCGATCAGCTCCTGCGCGTCCATCCGACGCAGCTCTACGAATCCGCCTCCGCATTCGTGATGTTCGCGATCCTGATGTACGCGGCAAAACGACCGCACGCAAGGGGTCGCATCTTCGGACTGTTCCTGGTGCTGATGGGCATCGAGCGATTCTTGGTTGAAATCGTTCGCGCGAAGGACGACCGTTTCTTTGGGCCGTTCACAGTGGCGCAGTTGATTAGCGTGATCATTTTCGTAGTCGGTTTGCTGTTAATCCTGAATCGTCGCGACGCGAGGATTCAGGATCTCCGGTGAGGCCGCGCAGTGGAAGCTTATGTCTACATCCTGAGCAACAAGAGCCACACGCTGTACATCGGTTTCACTACTGACCTAATTCGCCGCGTCGCCGAGCACCGCAACAAGAAATATGTCACCTCGTTCACCGCGCGGTACCACTTCGATCGACTCGTTTACTACGAGGTAACGCCGGACCATCCCGCGGCATTGGCTCGCGAGCTGGCGATGAAAGCGTGGCGTCGAGCGAGGAAGGTTGAATTGATCCAGCGCGAAAATCCGAACTGGCTGGATCTCACGTGGCGGCTTACCGATTTGTCTTTTTTGCGATAGTCCTCGCGGCTCATCCTGAATCGTCGCGAAGCGAGGATTCAGGATCTCCGGTGAGGCCGCGCGGCAGTGCAGCGCGAGAACTTCGCCGGTTGAACGATCTGCGTTTCTAGAATCAGGCGGCGCGGTGCCACCGGAGATCCTGACGTCTCGCTTCGCGAGCCGCAGGATTAGAACTTAGCGAGACGCGCAACATATGCATCGAAATTCGAAACCATCTCGCGGAGAGAATCCCCACCAAACTTTTCGCGCATCGCATCCGCGAGCGTGATCGCCAGCATCGCCTCGCAGACGACGCCACAGGCGGGGACGGCGGTGACGTCGCTGCGCTCCCATTGCGAGCGGTGTGGCTCGCCGGTGTCGATGTCGACGGAGGGAAGTCCGCGGCGGAGCGTAGAGATCGGCTTCATGTAGGCGCGGACGACGACGTCCTGTCCGTTTGTGACGCCGCCTTCGAGTCCGCCGGCGCGGTTGGTGGTGCGGTGATAGCGTCGTTCGGCGTCGAAGTAGATCGCGTCATGTACCTCGGAACCGACGCGTTGCGCGGCGGAGACGCCGTCGCCGATCGCGACGGCTTTCACGGCGTGAATCGAAAGGATCGCCTGCGCGATGCGGCCGTCCAGTTTCTCGTTCCACTGCACGTACGAGCCGAGGCCGACGGGGACGTTGTGCGCGGCCACGACGATCGTGCCGCCGAGCGTTTCGCCCGCTTCGCGCGCTTTATCGACTTCGGCCACCATCGCTGCTTCCGGATCCTTGTTCACCGCGCGCAGCGGTGAATCGTCATCGACGGCGGCGAGCTCGTCCCAGGTCGCGGCGTAATCGGGATCGCCGGCAGCGCCGAGGGAGACGACGCCGGAGCGGAACTCGATGCCGAAGTTGCGCAGCAGCTCTTTGGCGATCGCGCCGGCGGCCACGCGCGAGGCCGTCTCGCGCGCCGAGGCGCGTTCGAGGATGTCGCGAAGGTCGCGGCGGTCGTACTTCATCCCGCCGATCAGATCGACATGTCCCGGCCGCGGCGCATGTACGCGTCTTTTCTCAGCCTCGGCGGGATCGACCTCCCACACGCCCATGGCCGCTTCCCAGTTTTTGAAATCATCGTTGCGGATGACGATCGCGATCGGAGAGCCGAGGGTCTCGCCACCGCGCACGCCGCCGGCGATCTCGGCCTCATCGTGCTCGATCTTCATCCGCCCGCCGCGGCCGTAGCCGTGCTGACGGCGGGCCATCTCGCGATTGATGCGCTCGCGGTCGAGACGAACTCCGGCCGGCATCCCGGTGACGATGACCGTCAGTTGCGGCCCATGCGACTCGCCGGCGGAAACGAACGTGAAACGCGACATCGGCGCAGTCTAGTAGATGCCGGGGATCAATCGCTTCGAGCGCCGCATGTAGTCGCGATACCGATCGCCGAAATGCTCGATCAACGCGCCTTCCTCGACGGCGATGCGGTACGAGAAGCCGACGATCGTCACGACCGCGATGATGGCCACGCTCAGCCAGTTGCCGAATGCGAAGCCGAGCCCGAGGAACGAAAGCAGCGAGCCGGTGTAGGCGGGATGGCGGATGACGCCGTAGATGCCGCGATCGACCAACTCGTGACCTTCGCGGATGGAAACATCGACCGTGAAGTAGCGCCAGAGCGTAGCGATAGCGATTCCACGAATGACGATGCCGAGGATGATTAGACCGATCCCGATCCAGAAGGTGTCGTATCCGATCCTCGTTGGCCGATACCCTTTCAACATCGATCCCGCGATCGTGGCGATGGTGATGCTGCCCCACAGCAACCATAGCGATCCGCGATCGCGACGCGACGCGTTGCCGCGCGCGTGTTTGAGCACCATGACCGCGAGCTCGGAGGCGACCCAGATGATGGCGACGATGGCGAGAAGACGTCCGTGCGGCATTCGTGAATGGTACGCCTGCGCGATCGCCCGTTTGCCTTGATGGGGGCTCCGGTCTATCGTTTGCGGGTTCCGCGTTCATCGAAGTTCCAGGAGAACGATCAATGGCTCCTTCCGCGCCGGCTTTTCTCCGTGGCGTCGCACTCATCCCCTTCCTTCTCAGCGGCAGCCTTTCGGCACAGTCGCTGGAGCCCGTCAAACCGGCGTCCGCCGCGCACATCCGCACGACCGAGGCGCGGACGCCGCGAGGAGAGGCCGCGCCGCTGCCCATCTCCAGTTTTTCGGTCTCGCGCGGAATCGGAATTCTCGCCGACGATGGCAATTCCTACTGGCCCGGCTATCCCTCCGATCTCCTGGCGCCAGCAACGTTCCGCGTCACTCCGACGGCGAACAACACCTTCATGGTCCAGAGAGTGGCCTTCCAGTTCGATGATCTATCGACCGGAGTCATTGCCTACGACGGCGCGAAGCGGCCGATCGTCGGATTCCTCGACGCCAACTATCTGCCGCCGGCCTACACGCTTCCGACGCCGTTCACCTTCGCCGGGAAGCAGTACACGAAGCTGAGCATCTCCACCTGGGGCGCGGTCGCTTTCGGAGATGCTGATTCGACAACGGTCAACTACGACCCCACCGTCGTCAGCTCGATGTTTCACATCCAGCCGATCGTCGCCGTCTGGTACGAGCTGTTCAACTATCCGACGACGGCGCGCATCATCACGAAGAACAAGCCCGGCTCGGTCGTCATCACCTGGCAGAATCTCAAGAGCCGGCACTCAACGATTCCGTGTACGTTCCAGATCGAGTTGTTCACCGCCACCGGCGAGATGCTGCTCTCGTATCAGACGCTTTCGACGGACGACGGTCTGATCGGATTCAACACCGGCATCGAAACGCCGACGCGTCAATCGACGAATGCCGTGAACGTGCCCGGCCTCCCGGCGCCTATGCAGGCCTCCAGCGCGTCGTTCGACAACTACGGCGGCGTCATCGCTGGCGTCACGCTCAAGCTCGCGGCGATTCCGGCGCCAGCCGTGGGAGAGAACTTCCGTTACACGCTGGTACTCAACGGCGTTGAGGCCGCGGGTATCCAGCTGAGCGCGGATCAGCCGCCGTTCCTCGTCGTCTCAACGCCAAAGATCCCCGACTTTCCCAGTGCGCAAATCGGGACGTGGGAAACCCACCTGAATGGCGACACCCTCACGTTCCGCGTGCCCGCGTCCAGCCTCGAGCCGTACCTGAACCAGTCGGGCACCAACACCTGGGCCATCAAGAGCGCGCGATTCGGCGGTGCCGGCTTCCTGGAGGGGACGATCACGCAGACGCTTCCGCTGACCTTCGCGGCGCGGCACTCGCTGCTGCCCTCGGCCGTGGGAGCGTCGGTCGAAGTCCCACCGCTGGTGTTTCACTACATGCCCGGAGTTTGGGACACCGACCGGATCCGCGAATCGATCGCCGCGTACCTGGTCAGCCGCGGCCAAAACGTCGACAGCTTCCGCTTTTTCCCGACGATCTACGACGACGGACTACGGCATGCGAATTACGCGGGTACCTATCCGCGGCAGAAGAGCGTGACCGGCGCAGGAGCGATCCCGGCGCGCGCCGAGTGCGACTGTCACTACGGCGCTGAGTTTTCCTCGGTCAGCGAATCTCTCGCCGATGAAGCGACGACGCAGGTCGCGCTGACGCATGAGCTGGGACACGAGTGCGTCTTCTACGCGGATTACAAAGACACTGACGGCGTGGTGAAAGGCCCGTGGCGCGGCAAGGGCGTCCCCTGTTTCGGCGGCGCGCATCCGGACAACGGCCTCGCCAATCCGAGCATGTTCCCCGATACCGAGTCGGGCCTCTCCACGATTTCGGTGATGGGCGGAAGCATCGCCGGGACGTATCAGCTGACGGCCCCTCGCTTCGGATACAGCCGCGCGGAGATGTACTTCCTCGGGCTGGCTTCTCCGGCCGAAGTCACGCCGATTGCGTTCGTGCAGAACGGGGTGACGTCGCAGATCACGATCGACGAGATCGTCGCCGCGAACGGCGTGCGAACTCCGGCGTACGCCGCCGGCCAGACGCGCGTGTTCCGCGTTCCGACGTTCGTGGTCAAGCGGAGCGGAGAGACCGTGACCGACGCGCAACTCCAGCAACTCCAGAACGTTCTCTTTCGCTGGCAGAGCCGTTTCTACCGCGAGACCGGCGGTCGCGCCCGCGCCAACCTGACGCTCGACGGCGGTTGCAGCTACACGCTTTCCGCGAGCAGCATCCGGCCGGCGTCCACAGCAGCCACCGGCAACATCAGCGTGCTTGCCGACAGCGGCTGCGCCTGGACTGCGACAAGCAGCGATTCCTTCATCGCCGTCACTTCAGGCGGCAGCGGCACCGCGAACGGAACGGTGAGCTACTCGATTGCGGCGAACGCGAGCGCTAACCCCCGCATCGGAACGATCACCATCGCCGGCCAGCCCTTCACTGTGACGCAGTTGGGAGCGGTGCGGCGGCGGGCGGCGGGACGGTAGCCCTGCGCGAGCAGCGCGACTTCGGAGCGCTGTATTGGCGGACGTCGTACGCGGAGCGAGCGTAGCGCCGCCGGCTCGGCGGCTGGACCGCCAGCGGCTCGCTGGCGTGTTTTCCGGTTCGCGCCGCCGAGCCGGCGGCGGTCCAGCCGGCGGGCCGCCGGCGCTCCGAAACGTTACACTCATCTCGATGGACAAGGCCTCCCTCCGCGACCTCTTCCCTGTCACGAAGAACCTCGCGTACTTCAACCATGCCGCGCTTGGACCGTTGTCGACGCGCGCGTCCGAGGCGATGGAGGACTTCGTGCGCGATCAGCGCGATTTCGGAGCGCTGCATTGGCGCGCGTGGTACGCCGAGTACGTTCGTCTTCGCGAATCGGCGGCGAAGCTGATCGGCGCGGAACCAGGTGAAATCGCGATCCTCAAGAACACCTCGGAGGGGTTGTCGTTTGTGGCCGAGGGGTTTCGGTGGAAAGCGGGCGACAACGTCGTTACCACTGACCTGGAGTTCCCATCGAACTCCACTCCCTGGAGAAAACTTGACAGGCGTGGGGTGGAAGTGCGTGTGGTGCAAAGCCACGACGGCGCGTTCAATGTCGATGATGTTGAGCGATGTATCGACGACCGAACGCGCATCGTCACCGTGTCGGCGGTGGCGTTTCACAACGGCTTCGCGGCCGGCCTCGATGCCATCGGCGAGTTGTGCGCCGCGCGCAACGTTTTGTTCTGCGTCGACGCGATTCAGTCCGTCGGCGTGCTGCCGATGGACGTCAAGCGTTCGAAGATCGCCTTCCTCGCCGCCGACGGGCACAAGTGGATGTGCGCGTCCGAGGGGGCGGCGATTTTCTTCGTGGCAGCGGAGCATCGCGACAAACTGGAAGTGCTCGAAAACGGCTGGACGAACATCGAGCGCAAGGGGAAATTCATCGACTGTCCGATCGACCTCCTGCCGGACGCGCGCCGTTTCGAGGCGGGATCGCTGAACACGTCCGGCATTTATGGATTGCGCGCGGCCATCGATCTGCTGCTGGAAATCGGAATCGCCGACATCAGCGAAGAGACCACACGCATCGCCGCATTGCTCGCCGACCGGCTCGACGACATCGGCTGGCGCGTGGCCTCGCCGCGTCCGATTCGCTCCGGAATCGTCGGCGCGCTTCCGCCGTCCGGCGATCTGACGCTGCTGAAGTGGCATCGCCTCCTCGAAGAAAACGGCGTCGTCTGCGCGCCGCGGGAAGGGATGCTTCGCTTCTCACCGCATTTCTACAATGTGGAGAGTGAGGTCGGCCGGATCATCGACGTCCTGAGAGGCGCCTCCGTCCGCGCTTGACCGTCGGCGAACGAGACCTCATCATCCGTTCATGCCTGTCATGACGATTCTTCTCAGCGTAATCGCGCTGCTCGCCGGCGCGATTGTGGGGTGGGTGGTTGCGAGCGCGAGAAAAACCGGCGCGATCCAGCGCGCGCTGGCCGAGCGCGATCTCGCGCGCGCCGAACGCGAGCGCAGCGAGGCCGTTGCGGTCGAAGCGCGGCGGTTGGCGAACGTCGAATCGCAAGCGCGCGCCGTTGCCGAAACGCAGGCCAATTTCCTCGGCGATGCTCGCAAACAGATGGAGGAGGCGTTCGCGGCCACCGCGCAAAAAACGCTGGCCACGATCAGCAGTTCCTTCCTGGAACTGAACAAAGCGCATCTCGACGGATCGAAGGGCGAGATCGTCGCGTCGCTCGACACGAAGAAGGCCGAGATCGACACGATGCTCCAGCCGCTGCGCGACATGCTCGACCGCTACGCCGGCGAGCTGACCAAGAGCGAGCACTCGCGCAACGCCGCGTACGGCGGATTGCAGGAGCAAATCCGTTCGCTGCTGGCGGCGCAGGAGCTGTCGCAGCGCGAAGCGTCGCGCCTGGCGAATGCGCTCGACTCGCCGGCCGTGCGCGGCTCCTGGGGTGAGAACTCGCTGCGGCGCTGCATCGAGCTGGCCGGCATGAGCGAGCTGTGCGACTTCGAAGCGCAGCAGACCTTCCTGACTGACGAAGGCCGCCGCCTGCGTCCCGATGTCGTCATCCATCTGCCGAACAAACGCGTCATCGCTGTCGATGCGAAAGTTCCGCTCACCGATTACAGCGTGGCCGCGAATGAGACCGACGAGTCGCGCAAACGCGACGCGCTGACTGCGCACGCCCGCACGCTGCGCCGCCACATCGAGTCGCTCAGCCGCAAGGAGTACCAGGCCAGCGTCGGCGACAGTCTCGATTTCACGGTCATGTTTCTCCCCGGCGAGCATTTCCTCTCCGCCGCGCTCGTCACCGATCCGATGCTTTTCGAGTACGCGGTCGAGAAAAAGATCTACCTCGCGTCGCCCACGGTTCTTCTGCCGCTACTGCGCGCCGTCGCCGCTGGATGGAAAGCGGAACGGACAGAGGAAAACGCGAAGAAGATGCACGACGCGGGCGTCGAGTTGTTCAACCGCTTCGTGAAGGTGATGGACCTCATCGCCGAAGTCGGCGGCGCGCTGGCGCGGACGGTCGATCAGTACAACAAAGCGATCCGCTCGATCGACACGCGCCTCTGGCCGAAAGGTCAGGAGATGCAGCGCATGGCCGGCAGCGGCAAAGAGCTGGAGCCGCTCTCGCAAGTCGACACGGTGCCGCTCGAATCGTCGAAGCTGCGCCTGACGATGCAAGGCGAAGAGCCGGCGGAAGTACTGCCGTTTCGGGAGTGAGCGTTGATCGGCAAGCAACTTCTTGTGCTATTCTCGCGCGCCATGAACGCCCCCACCTGCGAGGTAAACGAGTCGACGGTTCGTCCGGTCGACTCGTCGCTTTGGCTGTAACCATCCTCTTCTAACCTCGCCTCGATGGTGTAGCGCCTGATCCCGTCTCTTCCGCGCGCGACGTTCAGGAGCTCCCATGATCACCGTTGTTGATAACTACGATTCGTTCACGTACAACCTGGTCCAGCAGATCGAGCGGATCTCCGCCTTCGAGCTGCAGGTCGTCCGCAACGATCGCTTCGACGTCGATGCGCTGCTCGATCAGGAACCGGAAGCGATCGTGATCTCGCCCGGTCCCGGGACGCCGGCGCGCGCGGGACGAATCCTGGAACTGATCCGCACCAACGAATCGATCCCGCTTCTCGGCATCTGTCTCGGACATCAGGCCATCGGCGAAGCGTTCGGTGCGCGAATCGTACGCGGACGCGTTCCCGTACACGGCAAGCTAAGCGAAGTGCGTCACGAAAAGCGCGGCCTCTTCACCGGCTGTCCGACGCCGATGCAGACCGCGCGCTACCACTCGCTCGTCGTCGATCGCGAATCGATGCCCGACGACTTGCGCATCGATGCCGAGACTGACGACGGCGTGGTCATGGCCATCGCGCACCGCGACCGGCCGATTTACGGAATCCAGTTTCATCCGGAGTCGTACGGCACCGAGGGCGGCGATAAGTTGATCGCGAACTTTCTGGCGGAGGTGCGCCAGTGATCGAGATTGCGATTCGACGCATCGTCGACGGCCAGGACCTCGGCCGCGATGAAATGCACGAAGTATTCGGCGAAGTGATGGACGGCCGCGCCTCGGACACGCAGAAAAGTGCGTTGCTGATCGCGCTGCGAATGAAAGGCGAGACGGCGGACGAGATCACCGGCGCGGCGCTGGCGATGCGCGAGCGGGTCACGCCGCTGACCGTCGATCGCGAACGCATCATCGACACCTGCGGCACCGGCGGCGACGGACGCGGGACGTTCAACGTGTCGACAGTCGCCGCGATCGTTGCAGCTGGCGCCGGAGCCTCGGTTGCCAAGCACGGAAACCGCGCGGTGTCATCGTCCTGCGGCAGCGCGGATGTCCTCGCCGCCCTCGGCGTGAACATCGATCTCGATGCTACGCAAATGAGCGACGTTCTCCGCCGCACCGGTATCTCGTTCCTCTTCGCGCCGAAGCTGCATCCAGCCATGGGCGCCGTGGCCGCGATCCGCCGCGAGCTTGGCGTCCGCACCATCTTCAACGTGCTCGGGCCGCTGACCAACCCCGCCTTCGCGCGCCGCCAGGTGCTCGGCGTCTACTCGCTTCATCTCGTCGATCTACTTGCGCGAGTCCTGCTCGCCCTCGGCGCCGACCACGCGATGGTCGTACACAGCCGCGACGGGCTCGACGAAATCTCAATCTCCGCTCCGACGCACGTCTGCGAAGTGATCGACGGCGAATTGCGAAGCTACGAACTGACGCCGGAAGAGATCGGAATCGATCGCCGTCCCCTCGACGCGATCTCCGGCGGTGACGCGCGCGAGAACGCCCGCATCGCGCGCGAAATCCTCGCCGGTGGCAACGGCGCGCGGACGGAGATCGTCGCCGCGAACGCCGGCGCCGCGCTCTACGTTTCGGGCGCCGCGAAGACAATCCGTGACGGCGTGGCGATGGCGCGTGAAGCGATCGCCAGCGGCGCGGCGATGGCGAAGTTACAGGAGTTGGTGGCGGTGACGAATGAGTAGCGCCTGGGACCGCGGGCGTCCCGCCCGCAGCAGCGCGCAGCGCCCGGAACGCTGGCGTCCTCGCCGGCTGGCCCGGCGGCGTCTCGCCGCCGAGCGTGGCGTCTCGGCGATTGGCGAGCAGCGGTATCGCCGGTTTCGCGCACGTGACCGGTTCGGCGGCGAGACGCCGCCGAGCCAGCCGGCGAGACGCCAGCGCTCCATACCAAATGCAAAGGCCGCGGCATGACTGTCCTCGACGACATCGTCGCCCGCACGCGTGCGCGCCTCGGCACAGAACCTCCGGCCGATCAAACAGCGGCGGAGACCGCCGCGCTAAACCGCGCGCCCTTCGCGTTGACCGCGGCGCTACGGCACGACCGCATCAACGTCATCGCCGAGATCAAATCGGCATCTCCGTCGGCCGGAACGATCGTCGAAAACCCGGACGTCGAAGCGATTGCGGCCGCGTACAAACAAGGCGGCGCCGCTGCGATCTCAATCGTCACCGAGCCGGAGTTCTTTCGCGGCTCGCGTGAGTGGATCGGAAGAGCAGCGGGCCACCTTCCCGTGCTGATGAAAGACTTTGTCGTCGAGGAATCGCAACTCGTTCGCGGCGTCGCTGCGGGCGCGAGCGCGATCCTGTTGCTGGCATCGCTGCTCGATGAAACACAGATTCGCGATTTCATCCACTACCTCGATGAGTACTCGTGCGACGCGGTCGTCGAGGTTCACGATGAAGAAGAACTCGAGCGCGCGATCACCGGCGGCGCGCGCATCATCGGCGTCAACAATCGCAATCTGCGCGATTTCTCCGTCGACCTCGGCGCATCCGAGCGTTTGGCGCAACAGATTCCAGACGGCGTGCTTCGCGTCGCGGAAAGCGGCATCAAGACACGAGCGGACATCGATCGCCTTCGCGCCGCCGGCTTCGACGCCTTCCTCGTCGGCGAATCGCTGCTTCGGCAGGATGACCGCGCCGCCGCGGTGCGGCAACTGGTGCTCGGATCATGACCAAAATCAAAATCTGCGGCATCACCAACGAAGCGGACGCGCTCTTCTGCGCGGAGGCCGGCGCCGACTTCCTCGGATTCATTTTCGTTCCGTCGTCGCCGCGGCATATTGAACCGGAGAGAGCAGCCGACATCGCAAAACGGCTGCGCGACACGGCGAACGCGCCGAAGATCGTTGGTGTCTTTCAGGATGCCTCGGTCGAGTCCATCAACAAGACCGGCTTCCTCGACCTCGTGCAACTGCACGGCAGCGAGAGCGATGACGACATTCGCGAGATCGAGTTGCCTGCCATCAAAACGCTGCATGTCGGCGACACGCTGCCGGATACGCACGCGACGCCAATCGCCGCGTGGCTGCTGTTCGATACGTTCGACGAGCGGCGCAGCGGCGGGACCGGACGGCGTTTCGACTGGTCGCTGCTTGCGACTTACGAACGTTCGAAACCGTTCTTCCTTTCCGGCGGCCTGACGCCCGACAACGTCGTCGCCGCGGTCAGCATGGTGCGGCCGGACGCGATCGACGTCGCCAGCGGCGTCGAAGCATCGCCGGGCCTGAAAGATCACGACAAAGTGGCGCGTCTGTTCGAGCGCGTGAGGAGAGCATGAAGACGGCCACCATGCCGGACCGCCGTGGCTACTACGGCGAATTCGGCGGCAAGTACGTTCCCGAAACGCTGATGGCCGCGCTCGACGAATTCGAGACGGCGTACAAAAAGCTGCGCCGCGATCGCGCGTTTCGCGCGGAGCTCGACGACGTCCTGCGCGACTTCGTCGGACGCCCGACGGCGCTCACCGAGGCGAAGAGATTTGCGGAGTTGTGCGGCGGGATGCGGTTGTTTCTCAAGCGCGAAGATCTCAATCACACCGGCGCGCACAAGATCAACAACGCAATCGGCCAGGCGCTCATCGCCAAGCGCATGGGCAAGAAACGGATCATCGCCGAGACCGGCGCCGGCCAGCACGGCGTCGCCACCGCCACGGCCTGCTCGCTGCTCGGCCTCGACTGCGTCGTCTACATGGGCGAGGTGGACATGGCGCGGCAGGAGCTGAACGTCTTTCGCATGCGCCTCCTCGGCGCCGAGGTCGTGCCGGTCTCCAGCGGCAGCCGCACGCTGAAGGACGCCATCAACGAAGCGATCCGCGACTGGGTCACGAACGTGCGCACGACGCACTACATCATCGGCTCCGTGCTCGGTCCGCATCCCTATCCGCTGGTCGTGCGCGATTTTCAATCGGTGATCGGACGCGAAGCACTCGGGCAACTGAAGAAACGAACCGGCGCATTGCCGGACGTGGCCATCGCATGTGTCGGCGGCGGCTCGAACGCGATCGGACTTTTCTACGAGATGTTGAAACACGAGTCGATCCGCTTCATCGGCGTCGAAGCCGGCGGCCGCGGACGCAACCTCGGCGAACACGCCGCACGCTTCAGCGGCGGCGCGCTCGGCGTCCTGCACGGAACGCGTTCGATGGTGCTGCAGGACGAGTTCGGCCAGATCGCCGAAACGCATTCGATTTCAGCCGGCCTCGATTACCCGTCGATCGGTCCCGAGCACGCGTACCTGCAGCAGATCGGCCGCGTGGAGTACTACGACTGCAGCGACGACCTCGCGCTCGAAGCGTTCCACAAACTCAGCGAGTGCGAAGGCATCATCCCCGCGCTCGAGTCCTCGCACGCGCTCGGCTGGCTGCTGCGCAATGGCGCCTCGATCGGCCGCGAGAAGATCGTAGTTGTGAACCTCAGCGGCCGCGGCGACAAAGATGTGCCGCAGATCGCGGCGTTGGAGGGGAAGTGAAAGGCGTTCCGAGCATCACCAACACAGACAAGAGTGTCTGTGCCACATCGATCCGGCCAGTGTGGCACAGACACTCCTGTCTGTGCTTTGGCAAGGTGCAGCGCCTGGACCTGCTAACCAAGGTGGCGGCATGAACCGCACGGTCAGACTTTTTCGTCGCTTGAAAGCGGAGGATCGCTGCGGCCTGATCGCCTACGTCACCTGCGGCGATGGTCCGACGATCGACATCATCCGCGCGCTCGAAGATGCCGGCGCCGATGCGATCGAACTCGGTGTTCCATTTTCCGATCCGATCGCGGATGGTCCCGTCATTCAGGCGGCCGCACAGCGCGCGTTGCAGAACGGAACGAAGATCAGCGACATCTTCACAATCGCGCGCGCGGTTCGCGAGCAGAGCGAGATTCCGCTGATCGCGTTCTCGTATCTGAATCCCGTGTTGCGCTACGGCATCGAGCGATTTGCGGATGACACAAGAGATGCCGGCATCGACTCGGTGTTGCTGACCGACTTGCCCGCCGAGGCCGCGGCGGAAGTGAAGCCGGCCTTCAAGAGCCGAGGATTGGGATCGATCTTCCTTCTCGCGCCGACATCGAGCAACGCGCGCATCGCCGCCGTCAATCGCGTCAGCGACGACTTTGTCTACTACGTCTCCACGACCGGCGTCACCGGCGCGCGCAGCGAGCTCGATCCTGCTCTGCTCACGCGTCTCGATGAAGTCTGTGGACAAGTCACCAGGCCGCTCGCCGTGGGCTTCGGCATCTCGAAACACGAGCACTACGAAGCGCTCAAAGATCGCTGCGACGCAATCGTCGTGGGGAGCGCGATTGTCCGAGCGGCCGGTGACGGCGATGCCGCAAAGGCGGCGGAACGGGTGGGGGCAGTGGTGCGGGAAATTCTGCGTCCAGCAAGTCCGACGAACTGATGCGAGCGATGAGTCAAAAATACTGCATGTGATAATGCGCGTTCAAAATCGTCGATGCCTCTCCTCCATCTGGCCCGATACCGCGACATTGCTGCCGAGGTTGCTGAACGCCTGATCTCAGGTGATGAGATCGAGGTGCTGGTTGCGTCCGGCGGCGTAGCGAATGCGATCGCGGCGGAGCTTCTTCGGCGCAGGCCGGGTGGGTTCGCGGGACTGCGGATCGAGACGATCGAAACGTTCGCGGCGCGCGTGGTCAATGCGGCGGGAGAGTTTCCGCGCGTTGCGAAGGACGCTGAGCGGCGTCTCGCGATGCGAATGGCGGTGCGGAGCATCGACGATCCGATGATGGAGAGCCGCGGGATTGCGGCGATGATTGATCGGTCGTGGCGCGATGTGCGGGATGGCGGTGTCACGCTGTCGGAGTTTGAGTCGCGTGCGCGGAATGCGCGGCTGCGCAACGCGGCGCGGACGAAGCTGCTCGCGCGCGCCTGGCGCGAGTACGAGCGGCTCATTGCGGAGGTGCATGCGATCGATCCGGCGGATTTGCTGCGCCGCGCTGCCGCAATCATCGAGAGCGGACGCATCGCGATCAAGCCGCAGATCGTGGCCGGTTTCTACGACATGACCGGCGCGCAGCGGCGCGTCGTCGAAGCGTTGCGAACGATTGAAAAACTGGAAGCGGTTTACGTTCCGGCAGCCGAGGGCGAGGCGTATCGATTCGCCGAACCGTTTGTGGCGAGCTTTGGCGAGCAGGCGAACGATCCGGCAACGAAGCAACCGCGATGGGATGTCGCGCAGTACGACGCTCGCACGATCGAGCTTCGCGAGACGTGCCGCGCGGCCGGCGCGTTGCTGCAGTCGGGCGTCGACGCGAGCGATATCGGCATCGTCGCGCGCACGCTCGATCCGTACGATGTCGCGCTGCTCAATCGTTTCGCGGCCGCGGAAGGGTTCACGATTTCGACGGTCGACGAAACGCCGTTCGTCGCGCATCGCCTTGGACGCGCAATCGCTACGCTGCTGCGTCTTCGCGAGAATGGTTTTCCACGCGGCGACGTGATCGAAATCCTCCGCGGCGGATTCGTCTCGAAGCGTGCACTGAACATCGACGAGATCGACATGGCCACGCGCCGATACGGAATCGCGGGCGGGACAAGCGAAGAGTTGCGGTCGATCTCGCGCAATGCGGCAGTCGACGCGTATGTCGAGGTGCTGGGCGAGATCGAACCGCTAGCCCCCGAAGCGACGCTGAACGCGACCGAGACGGCGGATTTTCTGGCGAGCGCGCTGAGCAGGTTTGCGATCGAGACCGACCTCGATCTCGTTGCCGCCGAGGCCATCGATGAGATCGCGGCGACGTTCCGCCGTACGAACCCGTGGAACATCCGCTTCGATGCGACCACCATCATCGACGCGCTGCAAAATGAGTCCATCCGACACCCGACACCCGACACCCGACACCCGGAAGTTTTCACCTCCGACGTCATGCGCTTCCGCGGACGTTCGTTCGCGCACCTCTTCGCCGTGCGCATGCAGGACGACGTCTTTCCGCAGCGGCGGCTCGACGATCCGCTCCTGCCCGATTACGACCGGCAACGGCTCGACGTTCGCGAGATCGGCGACGGGCGCGACGAGGAACGGATGCTCTTTCAACTTCTGCTCGACGGCGCGGAGACGGTCCATTTTTCGTTCGCCGGCGGCGATGGATTCGGCAAGACGCTCCGTCCGTCGCCACTGCTGAAGAGTTTCGTGATCGCGCAGCAGCCGGAGCGGAAAACGGAGTTGCTCAAGAATTTCGGATCCTCCTTCACGAAGGCGGGCGGGACGCCCGCGTTCCCAGGAGGGTCTCGCCGCCAGTTGCAGTTGCTCGCGAAAATGGGAACGAAATCCGTTTTCGACGGCTACCTCTTCGCCGAGGATGACGACGCAACGCTTCGCGCAAAACTCGCCAACGCCATCACCTCCGTCTCCCCTACTCAGCTCGAAGATTTCGGCGAGTGTCCGCAGAAATTTTTCTTCAAGCACATCCTCGGCGTGCGCGACGTCGACGATCCAGAGCACGAGCTGCAGCTCAACGCCCGCGACAAAGGGAAGCTCGATCACGGCATCCTTGAACGCCTCTACAAAACTCTGACCGACGACGATTACGCTCGCGCTGCCGCCGCGTTGCCGCAACTCGACCACATCATCGGCAATCGCCTCGATACGCTCGTCGACGAAGCCTTTGCCGATATCGCCGGCAACATCCCGCCATTCAATCCGACCATGCGCGAGATCGAGCGCACTGCCACGAAGCGCATCCTGCGCGAGTTTGTCGCGCATGATCTCGCCGACCTCGCGGAAACAGGACTCCGTCCGAAGCACTTCGAATATCGCTTTGGAAAGACGCGCCACAGCGCCGTTCCCGATCATCCGGAACCGTTCGTGATGGGCGTGGCTGACGGCGTCGATCTGCGCGTCGACGGCACCATCGACCGCATCGACGCCGGCGAGGACGGCTACCGCATCATCGACTACAAAGGCGGCAAGGCCACGCGCCACAAAGACCTCGGCAAGAAGATCGACCGCGGTGTGCGGTTGCAGCTCGCGCTGTATGCGATGGCCGTGTCGCAGTTTTTCGATGCCGATGCAGCGAAGGTCCGCGGCGCGATCAAGCCTCTCGTCACCAGCGACACCAACGCCACGCGATTCGCATTCGAGCTGTCCGAGAAAGAAGCGGATCTGCGCGAGACGCTCAACCTCTTCGTCTCGTCGATCATCGACGGCGTCTTTCCCGCGTTTCCCGCCGATGACGACGCCGACTTCAACGCGTGCAAGTACTGCCCCGTGAATCACTCCTGCCGCACGAAGCACGACTTCGCCGAGAAGTATCTGATCA
>JAXDIO010000443.1:0-5263 GCA_034663965.1 Thermoanaerobaculia bacterium
CGTCGAGAGCTTGTCCGCCATCTTCTTGCTCTCGTCGTCGACGTCCGAGGGGAGGGTCACGCCTTTGGTCTGCGCGAGTTGTTTCAGCTCGTCACCCGCTTTGCCGTGATCGCTGACCATCCGGTTGCCGAAGTTCTTCACATCCGGACTGGTGCCTTTCGAGGACGCCGTCTGCCCAAGCATCACTTCGGCCATGCCGCCCTGCGCGGCCTTGTTCATGAACTCCTGATCGCCCGGATCGACCGTGCTGGCCATGGTCGACGTGCCGGCGCTCCCCGACGTGTCAGCGATTGTCGACGTCGTCGCCGACGTATCAGTAGCGCTCGTCGTAGTCGTCGAAGTGTCGGTGGCAGCGACGTTATTGTTCTCGTCGTGATGGCACGCGACGGCCATCACCGCCAGTGCGCAGACGAGCGCGAGAACCCACGGGTAGTTTTTCATTTTCCTCATTTTTCGAATCGCTCCTTTCCTGTCACGGTACCGTCCGGCTGTCGTGCACAAAGTGCTCCAGCTCAGTGGCGCGCGGCCGGCTTTTTCCTGGGAGCTTTCCGCGCGACGACTGCTTTCTTCTTCGCCGTCGGCGGGTACTGCTTCGCCGCGACCGCGTTGACGTAGCGGACGAACTTCGTGAAGAGTTGCTCGCTGCGATCGACGGGAGCGGCGGCGCGGGAGAGCTCGTCGACATAGCTGCCGGAACTGAGCTGCAGTTGCGAGTCGCGCGTCAGCATGGCCGTCATCATGTCGGAGACCGCGAAATCCGTCGGAGGGATGATGCCGAGGGATTTGGCGGCGTCGGTGATGGCGTGGCGGGCGGAGGGGGAGAACTCGGCGATCTTCCCGACCAGCGTCGTTTCGATGTGACTCGACTCCGGCGTGATGAGCATGACCGCGCTGCGCGAGGCTACGAAATCCGGCGACGCATTCACGATCCCTTTGGTCGCGGGGAGGAAGAGCTTGTCGCCGTTGTTCGGATCGAGCTGGTTGTAGATCGCCGGCCGCAGCAGGCGCCCCGAATTGCACGCGCTGATGATCACGTAGTAAATCCCCTCCGGCTCCAGCCGCTGCTGCAGCGCGCCGGCGGAGATGTACGAGCGGCCCGCGCCGGCGTCGTAGCTCGTCTGCAGCTTCAGCCCGTTGCCGTTCGTGCCGTGCGTTTCGAGGATGAGCGTGAAGATGCGCCGCTCCGGATACAGCACGTTGTGGCGGTGGACGGCGTCGAGGATCTTTTCCCAATCCGCATCCTGAAAACAGGCGAAGCCGAGCGACTCGTAGAAACGGCAGTTGTCCGCGACGGAGAGATCGGGACTGAAGACGACGCCGACGCCGCGCCCGATCTCGCTCACGTGCCGTGAGGCGACGTCGGGCCAGGCGCGATCGAGAAGGCGAAGGCTGCTGTTGTCCAGCGCCGCGGCACGACCCGCCATCAGCAAGCAAAGCATCGGAAGGAATCGTGACATTGGAAATCGATTAGTGAGTGCTGGTTGAACCGGTCGTCCCCGATGTCGCGGTAGCGGTTGTAACACTGCTCGTCGTCGCGGCGGTGTTCGTTACAGGCGCGCCCGCGCCGGTCTCCGTGGCTGTGGTTCCTGTCGCCGTCGATTTCACCGTTTCGGATGATTCGGCCGTGCTTTCCGCGGGCTTGCCGCCGCCGCCGCAGGAGCTGCAAAGAGAAACGATGGCGACGATGCCGATGATCTTGCGAAGCATTTGAAACCTCCGAACAGAAGATGGAGCAATCGTCGCGCCCGGTTGGCGCGCGACGTGAACGCCATCCCTCCGGAGGTGCAGTATGGCTGAGGTTATCGGACGCTTTTCGGCCCACACATTCGCGCTCCTGCGCATCATCTCGGGCCTGATGTTCGCGATGCATGGAACTCAAAAACTCTTCAGATGGCCACCGATGCCACCAGGGATGGCTGGCCCGCTGCCGCCGTTGATGAAAGTCGCGGGCGGTATAGAACTCATCGGCGGACTGCTGATCGCCATCGGCCTTTTCACCGGCATCGCGGCGTTCGTTTCCAGCGGCGAGATGGCGGCCGCGTATTTCATGGGTCACGCCGCCCACGGCCCCTTCTGGCCGCTCGAAAACAAGGGCGAGATGGCGGTGCTCTACTGCTTTCTTTTCCTCTTCATCGCGGCGCACGGCGCCGGTATATGGAGCATCGACAACGTATTGCGCCGTCGGACGCCGGTGGTCACGACCGCGTGAGTTGTCGCAGCGCGGCCTTGAGCAGCGCGGAGAGCTCGGCCTCGTTGCCGAGCTCTTTGCGCGCCAGGTCGAGCGCAGACTCGGCATCCTTCGGCCGGTAGCCGAGGTTGATTAGCGCCGAGTGGACGTCATCGTCGACCGAGGAGCGCGTCGACGGTGCGGGCTGGTCGCGGGCCGACTCCGGAATGAACAGTTTGTCGCGCAGCTCGAGCACGATGCGATCCGCGGTCTTTTTCCCCACCCCCGGTATCGACGACAGCTTCTTCACATCGCCCCTCGCCACCGCCTCGGCGAGATCCGCCGGCTCGATCCCCGAAAGGATCTTCTGCGCCAGCGTCGGCCCGATGCCCGAGATCGAGATGAGCTTCTCGAACGCGAACTTCTCCTCGCCCGAGGCGAATCCGTAAAGCGAAAGCGCATCCTCGCGAACGTGCGTGTAAATCGTTAGAGCGACATCGCGCTGCCCTTCGAGCTTGTAGTACGTCTGCAGCGAGATGTGCACCTCGTATCCGACGCCGCCCGCGACGACGAGCGCACGGGTGGCGTCGAGTTGTTTGAGGGAACCTTCGAGGTAGCCGATCATGTTTTTCCGAGTCTACCCTGCGCGTAGACGCAGGGTCTCCGGTGGGACCGCGCAGAAGGTGAGTCAAGCTCTACGCCATCGCGTCCCGCTAGGTGTGTCTTCTAACAGAATGCCGAGGCTTGCCAGTTCATCGCGTATGCGATCGCTCTCAGCGAAGTTGCGCGCTTTCCGGGCGGCGTTGCGCGCTTCGATCAGTTTCTCGATGTTCGCGTCTGCCGAGTCGGCGGGGTTCGTGATGGTGGCATATGCCTCCATCTGCAGACTCGGTAAAGTCACGTTGATTGTTCCGCTGATGAAGCCACCACTGCGTTTCGGAAAAATATCCAGTACCGGATCAATCTTCATCAGCGCCGTCTTCAGCCCCTCGGCATCCCCAGCCAGAATGCGGCCTTCGTCGAACGCAACGTTGCCTTCACGGATGAGCGTGAAGAGCGCGCCGAGGGCGCCGGCCGTATTGAGGTCATCGTCCATCGCGGTTTCGAAATCGGTGAGGAACTTGCCGATTAACTGATCAGCAGCGCCGTCGGAATGCTTCGCATCGTGCGCGGCTGAGCGTGAGACCTCGTCGACGCGAAGAAGGAAGGACTCGATGCGCGACAGCGCGTTTTTCGCGTCGTCGAGCGACTGCGTGGTGAAGTTCAGCTTCGTGCGGTAGGGGACCGACAGCAGCGCATAACGGAGCGCGAGGAGGTCGTAACCCATCGCCTCGATCTCCGGCACCGTATAGATGTTGCCGAGCGACTTCGACATCTTCTGCTGATCGATGTTGAGGTGCTCGCCGTGAATCCAGTAGCGGACGAACGGCTTGCCGGTGGCGCCTTCGCTCTGTGCGATCTCGTTTTCGTGGTGCGGGAAGATGAGATCGACCGCGCCGGTGTGGATGTCGAAGGTCTCGCCGAGGAGGTCCATCGACATCGCCGAGCACTCGAGGTGCCATCCGGGACGGCCTTCGCCGATCGGCGTCATCCACGCCGGCTCGTTGTCCTTCTTCGCTTTCCAGAGCACGAAGTCGCGCGCCGATTCTTTTTCGTACTCGTCGGACTCGATGCGGCTGTACTCGCTCGTCTCGTCGATCTCGACGCGAGAAAGCTTGCCGTAGCCCGGCAGCGTGGAGACTTTGAAGTACGTGGAGCCGTCGGCGTTGTACGTGTGGCCGCGATCATTGAGCTGCTGCACCAGCGCCACCATCTGCGGGATGTATTCGGTGGCGCGCGGATACGCGTCGGCCTTGCGCACGCGCAGCTTTGCGAGCGACGCGTGAAACGACTCGATGAAAGGCGCGGTATACGTTTGGAGATCCTGTCCGGCAGCGGCAGCGTTGCGGATGATCTTGTCCTCGACGTCGGTGACGTTCATGACCTGCTTCACCCGCAGGCCGCGCCACTCGAGGTACCGCCGCAGCACGTCGCCCCACAGAAACGTGCGCATGTTGCCGATGTGGAGGTGGTTGTAGACGGTCGGGCCGCACGAGTACATCCGCACCTCGCCCGGGACGAGCGGCTCGAACGTCTCCTTCTCCCGAGTGAGTGTGTTGAACAGCTTGAGATCGGACATGCGCGGGGGATAGTAATTCAGTGGATCAGTGGATTAGTAGATTAGTGGATCAGGACGGCGCTGATGGGGGCGCAGACGTAGACCTGCATTGGTGAGCGCGCCTTCGCGCGCGGTTGACTTCCACAGTATCGTTTGCGACATGCTGAGTCGCCAGGACTTCGCTCACCGCTTCGGCGAACACGCCTTCATCGGGATGGTTCACGTCGCTGCGTTTCCCGGTGCGCCGATGTACGGCGGATCGATGCAGGCCATCATCGATGCCGCGCTGCGCGATGCGCGTGCATTGCGCGAGGGCGGGTGCGATGCGATTGCGTTCGAGAACTTCGGCGATCCTCCATTTTTCAAGGATCACGTTCCGGCGGAGACCATTGCGGCGTTGACGCGAGTGATCGTCGAAGTCGTGGCCGAGGTGAAGATGCCGTTTGGAGTGAATGTGCTGCGCAACGACGCCGCGTCGGCGATTGCCATCGCCGCCGCGACCGGCGCGGCGTTCATCCGGATCAACGTCCACACCGGCGCGATGCTCACCGATCAGGGGATTATCGAAGGACGCGCGGCGGAGACACTGCGGAAACGCGCGGCGGTCGCTCCCGATGTGGTGATCTTCGCGGATCACATGGTCAAACACGCCACGCCGATGGTGCCGTTGGATGAGGTCCAGGCCGCGAAGGATCTGCGGCATCGCGGTTTCGCGGACGCGGTCATCATCAGCGGCGCAGAGACGGGAGCCGAGCCGGATCGCGCCAGCTTCGGACGCGTGCGCGAGGTGCTCAGCGACGCACCAATCGTGATCGGCAGCGGACTGACGGAGGCGAACGCGGGCACGTTCGCCGATGCCGACGGAGCAATCGTCGGGACGTCGATCAAAATCGACGGACGCGTGGAAGCGCCCGTCGATCCCGATCGCGTGAAGCGGC
>JAXDIO010000445.1:0-11745 GCA_034663965.1 Thermoanaerobaculia bacterium
GGATCACGTACATGACGAAGATCGCGACGAACATGAGCGCGACGAGATTGGACACGGTGCTCTGGAACGTCGCAGCATCGCCCTGCAACGATCCCTGAACACCAGTGGGAACGACCTGTGATGCGGCAGTCTGGATCATCTGCGTCGCCTGTCCGATCGTGTAGCCGGGATTCAGATTGAACGAGATCGTCACGCTCGTGAATTGATTGATGTGATTCACGGATTGCGGTCCGACCGCGGTCCGCCAATACGCGACCGCGCTCAACGGGACGATGCGCGTGCCGTCGTCGCTCTTGATGTACAGCCGGGCGAGATCCGAAGGTTGCGAGCGCTGGTTGTCGGCCACTTCCAGAATGACCTGATACTGATCGCCGGCCGTTTTGATGAGGTAGACGAAATTCTGCGAATACGCAGTTCGCAGAAGCGCGAGGATGGACGCCTCGGAGACGCCATACATCTTTGCCTGGTCGCGACGAATGTCGATTCGCAGGTTCGGAGTCTTGTTGTAAAGGTCGGACGTGACGAACTGAAAACCTGAATCCTGGCGCATCCGCGCCATCATCTTGTTGGCGGCGTCATAAACCTGAGCCGGATCGATCCCCGCAAGAGAGTATTGATACTGGCCTTGTGTTCTTCCGGTCGCTCCGGTGCTGATCTGCAGGACCGGATTCGGCGTCAGAAACGTCTGCGTCCCCGCGTTCGCACTGTTGATTTGCGTCATCAGGTCACGCGCCACCTGTGCGATCGGTGCGCGCTTCGTCGGATCGGCAAGGAAAACGAACATATTGACCTGATTGGAGCCCACACCGGTGCTCCCGCTGATGGTGAATGTGCCCGCGACCGCGGGATTCGCTTTGAGGACTTTCTCCACCCGCTGCTGATAGATGCGCATCTGTGCCGGCGATGCGCCTTCCGGCGCTGCGAGCACACCGCGGATCAATGAGCTGTCGCCGGTCGGGAGGAACGACTTCGGAACGATGGAGAAGAAAAAGGCGGTGCCGGCGAGACACAGGATCCAAGCAATCGCGGAGATCCAACGATTGTGAAGGAAGAACCACAGCGAGCGGCCGTAGACATCGAGAACGCGCCGCTCGATCGCGCCGAACGCGCGCTCCATCCACGTTTTCTTCGATCCTTCTCCGCGGTCGCCGAGCATTCGCGACGTCATCAGCGGCGTCAGCGAGAGCGACACGATGCCGCTGGCGATGATCGAAATGATGATCGTTATCGAAAACTCGCGGAAGATGCGTCCCATGAGATCGCTCAGGAACACGAGCGGAATGAAGACCGCCGCGAGCGACAGCGTCATGGCCATGATGGTGAAGCTGATCTCTTTCGCGGATTTCAGTGAGGCCTGGAGCGCATTCAGTCCGCCTTCCATCAGCCGCACCGTGTTTTCGAGAAACACGATCGCGTCGTCGACCAGGAAGCCGATCGCCAGGGTCAATGCCATGAGGGAGAGATTGTCGAGGCTGTAGCCCAGCAGGTTCATCGCGCTGAACGTCATCAGCAGCGACATCGGCAGTGCCAGTGCGGGAATGAGCGTGTCGGCGACTCTTCCGAGGAAGATGAAGATGACGATGACGACGAGGACGAAGGCGATGAGGAGCGTCACCTGGACATCGTGGATGTTGCTCACGATGGTCTGCGACCGGTCATAAATGAATTTCAATTGGACGGACGGCGGCAGGGTGGCTTGAACGGATGGCACTGCGTCCTGGACGCTGCGTGCCACCTGAACGGCGTTTGCCCCTGCGGCCTTGTAGACAGCGATCACGACGTCAGCGCCGGACTCCGGATATCCGCGCAGCCAGACGCTTCGATTGAGCCGCTCGTTTTGAACGCTGTCGACGGCAGTGGCGACATCCTTTAAATAGACAGGCGCGCCATTGTTCTGGCCGACGATGAGGTTGTTGTAATCGGCGGCAGTGACGAGCTGGCCCTGTGGCTGGAGAAGAAATGTCCGCTGCGGCCCATCGATCTGACCGGCGCCACTGTAAGCCGTGCCGTTCTTGATCGCCGTGCTCAGGGCCGCGAAATCGATGTTCCGGTTGGCCATCAGCGATGGATCGGCTTTGATGCGCACAGCGCGCTGTGCACCGAAGACGTTTACGTAGCTGACGCCGGAGATGATGCTCAGCCGCTCGCCGACCTGCGTCGTCGCGTATTCATAGAGGTCGCCGCCGGTAGCGGTGTCACTCGTCAGCGCCAGGAAGAGAATCGGTTGATCGTTCGGGTTCGTCTTTGTGAATGTCGGAAGGCTCGGCATGTCGACCGGCAGTTGTCCCTGTGCGCGAGAGATCGCCGCCTGCACGTCATTGGCGGCGCCGTCAATGTTTCTGGACAGGTCGAACTGCAACACCAGCCGCGTCGAGCCCTGGCTGCTGCTGGATGTGATGAGCACGAGCCCCGGGATCTGCATGAACTGCCGCTCCAGCGGCGTCGCGACATTCGCGGCCATCGTCTCCGGTGTTGCGCCGGGATATCCGGCCTGGACCTGAATGACCGGATAGTCGATCGCAGGCAGATCGCTGACCGGCAACTTGAAGTACGAGTAGACGCCGAACACGATGACGGCAAGGCTGAGCGCCACCGTCATCACCGGACGCCGGATGAATCCGTCGGAGAGACTCACGAGCCACCTCCGGCCGATTGCTTCGGCGCATTGCTCGCCACCGCTTCGGGCGCGCTTTGAACGCGCACTTTCGCACCGGGCTTGACCGCGCCCTGACCCTGCAGGACGACGCGGTCATTCGGAGCGAGGCCGGCGATGACGACCACCTGATCGCCCTGCTGCTGGCCAAGTTGCACCGGACGCATTTCTGCGGTGTCGTCCGCCTTCACTGCATACACGAACGACCCCTGCTGACCGATCATCGTGGCCTCGGCCGGAACGAGGAGACTCTTCTCCGTCGCCAGCACCAGCCGCACATTCACGAACTGCCCGGGCCAGAAGTGATGATCGCGATTGTTGATCGTGGCGCGAAGGTTGACGGTGCCCGTACCGTTCTGCACCGTGTTGTCGAGAAAGTCGACAAGCGCCGGTCGCGCGGTCGTGTCGGTGTCGGACGGGAGGCGGATCGCCGCGGTGAGCATTCGCTGCGACATCGCCTGCTGCACCTGGGGCAGATCGGCCTCTGTAATCGTGAACGTCGCATACATCGGGTCGATGCGCTGGATCGAGAGCAGCGGTGTCGTATTCGCCGTGACCACGTTGCCGGCATCCACCATGCGTGCGCCGGCTCTGCCGTCAATCGGGGAGTGGATGTAGCAGTACTGCAGATTGAGCTGCGCAGTCTCGAGAGCGGCCTGCGCCGATTGCACCAGCGCCTGATCGGTCTCGACCGCATTCTTCTTCGAGTCGTAATCCATTTTGGAGACGGCGTTCGTGCCGACGATCTCCTGGTAGCGCGCGAATTCGATCCGCGCGTAGTCGAGCGCAGCCTTCTGCTGTGCGAGCGTCGCGCAGGCCGAATCGACTTGTGTCTGGAAAGGTCGCGTGTCCATCACGAAGAGGAGCTGACCCTTGTGCAGGTTGTCGCCGTCGCGGAAACGCCGCTCGACGACGTGGCTGCTGACTTGCGGCGTCACTGTGACCGACTCATACGCCGCATTGCGGCCGATCTCGTCGAGATACCGCGGTACATTCTGTGTTGTCGGGGTTGCGACAGTCACAAGAGGGACAGCGGCGGCCATCGGAGGTTTCGCCGCCGCTTTGTGGCATGCAACTGTCGTCACCAGCAGAACGGCGACTGCAAAGTAAATCTTCTTCATGTCATGTCTCACGATCTCGCCTCGTCCTACGCGCGGTTTTGCGCCTCTCCAGAAATCCACTCGCGAATCCACTTGGGAGAATTCCGGAGCTCGACACCATCGCGCTCCCAGAGTCCGAGGTACTCCACAACAGTGCGGTCGACAAGATTCACCTCTTCCAGGTCGAGAACGACTCGACCATTGTTCGTGGCGATGAGCATCTGAAGCTCGCTCAAGTCATCGGATCGAATCCTTCCGCTGAGCTTCAGGACTGAGTCGCCGTTGTGATTGGTGTTGCGAATATGCAGAGTCACGGGCGCCGTATGGAGCAATGGCGCTGCCGTCGCTAAGTGATTGAAAACACGTGAATGTCGATCGCGATTTGCGGCGAACGCTCGACAAATGGCGAGATTTCGGCAGCAGAAGACAGCGCTCGCTGCTCGATTACATGCCCGGCGAGCGGAATCGATGCTTGTCGATGCCGAGCGTGCGAATCTTCGACTCGAGCGTCGATCGTGGGATGCCCAGTCGCGCCGCCGCGCCGGCTGGCCCGGCGATGCGACCGCGCGCCGCTTTCAATGCCTCTTCGATCATCTCGCGCTCATGTCCGTCGATCGCGAGGGGGAGCGCGACGAAGTCGACCGGCGCAGGCCGGCTTTCCGTCGAGAGCCACGTGTCCTCGACGCGGAACGTGTCGTCCTCGGAGAGGATGACCGCGCGCTCGACGACGTTCTGCAGCTCGCGGATATTGCCCGGCCATTCGTACTGCTGGAACATCGTCAGCGTCTTCTTGTCGATGTTGCGAATGCGCTTGCCTTCCTTGCTCGCGTAGCGCTGGATGAAGTATTCGACGAGCACCGGCAGATCCTCGGCACGGTCGCGCAGAGAAGGAACCTCGATGGGAAAGACATTCAGGCGGTAGTAGAGATCGCGCCGGAACGTGCCGCCCTCGACCGCGGCTTTCAAGTCGCGGTTCGTCGCGGAGAGCACGCGTACGTCGACCTTGACGCGCTGCGTGCCGCCGACGCGCTCGAATTCGTGTTCCTGCAGAATGCGGAGCAGCGCGACCTGTGTCTCGGCCGGGAGATCGCCCACTTCGTCGAGGAAGATCGTTCCGCCGTTCGCGATCTCGAACCGGCCTAGCCGTCGCTGGAGCGCGCCGGTGAAGGCGCCTTTCTCGTGGCCGAAGAGCTCGGAGGCGATCAGCGTCTGCGGAATCGCGGCGCAGTTGACCGAAACCAGCGCTCGTGCGGCGCGTCGCGAGCGTTTGTGAATGGCGCGCGCGATCAGCTCTTTCCCCGTTCCCGTTTCGCCGGTGATCATCACCGTCGAGTCGCTCGCCGCAACTTTTGAGATGCTGTTCAACACCTTGCGCAACGGCTCTGACGATCCCACGATCTCCTCGAACATCGACGTGCGGTCGATCTCCTCGCGCAAGGCGATGTTCTCGCGATAGAGCTGCTCCTGCAGCGCCTTGATCTCCTCGTCGGCGCGTTTCTTGTCCGTCATGTCCTCGCAAACGACGAGCAACACCAGCCGTTGATTGATGATCACCGCGTTCGCAGTCTCGCGCACCCAGAGCATCGAGCCGTCTTTGCGAACCTTGCGCGCTTCCCACTGCATCGTCTGGCCGGGATGAGCGAAACACTGCGCGGTTCTGGCCTGGATGAGCTCGCGGTCGGCCGGATAGAACACGTCGAGGACGGGTTTCCCGATCAACTCGGAAATGCTGTAGCCGAGTTGTTCCGCGCCGTACGCGTTCACGAGTGACACCGTAGCGTCCGGATCGATCACGAAGTACATCGTCGGGTTGCACTCGAACGATGCCTTCCACATCTCCTCGGCTTCTTTGCGCTTCGAGACGTCCGTGTTGGTCTCCATGACCGAGAGCGGAGCGCCCGCCTGGTCGCGCCGGAGCGACCACCGGCTCGACACGATCACCTGAGTTCCGTCGCTCCGCGCGTGTACGAGCTCTCCTTCCCACCGGTCCGCGCGTTTCAGCTGCGCGTCGATCGCCTCGAGGGCCTCCGGAAACTTTGTGTTCAGAAGCGCATGCGCAGTCTTGCCCATCGCTTCTTCCGCCGTGTAGCCATACAGCTCCTCGGCGCCGCGATTCCAGTAAACGATGATGTTGTCCAGGTCGCGAACGAAGATTGCGTCATGCGTCAGGTTGAGAAGATCGGCTGCTTCGCGCAGGCGTTCCTCCGTGCGCTTCCGTTCGGTGATATCCGTAGCGCTGACCAGGATGCCGATCGGCTCTCCCTTGACGTTTGTCTGCAGCGACCAGCGCACCGAAGCCGTGATCGTGCGGCCGTCTTTCGTTGTCGTCGACGCTTCTCCTTCCCATCTGCCGGTGCGCAGCGTCTCAGCCTTCGCTTGCTCGAATGGCAGGGAGTAGTTCGAATCCAGGACTTCGGCGGTGCTCTTTCCGATCAATTCCTCACGCGTCCATCCAGTGAACTCTTCCGCGGCGCGGTTCCAGTAAGTGACTCGGTCGTCGAGGTCGCGTACCAGGATTGCGTCGTGCGACAGATCGAGGAGGCGAGCCTTCTCCTGGATCGACTCCTTGACACGTTTCACGTCGTCGATATCGAACATCGTTCCCACCCAGTGCGTGATCCTGCCTTTGGGGTCGCGAATGGGAACGACACGCGCCAGAAACCAGTGGTACTTGCCATCTTCGCCCTGGAGGCGAAGTTCGTATTCGAACGGTTCTGCACCTGTGTCACGGAGTCTCCTTGCGCCAGAGGCCTTCTCGAGATCGTCGGGATGCACGTTCGACGGCGGCCAGCCGTGCTGGAGGACCAGTTTCTGCGTCACCCTGCTGTATCCCGGAACGTCGCCGCCGAACATCAGGAGCTTGCCGTCTTTGCTGTAGCCCACCATCGCCGGCAACGCATCGAGCACGCGCTGGAGAAATTGCTCGCGCCGTTGAGCGGTCGCAGCGAGAGCGCTCACGATCGCGGTCGCGGCGATGAAGCTGCCCAGCTCCAGGACAACACGCCAGATCTCTTCGTTCGCTGACACGGTGAGCCGTGAGAAAAAGCGATTCAGCACGAGGATGGCAACGGCGGAGAGGGAGATCGCGGGAACGATCCCTCCCACGAATGCCGCGGCCAGCGCGACACACAGAAACAGAAGCATGGCCGTGGCGAAATGGATGCCGCTCGCGACGCAGATCCACGTCAGCGCGCCGAACGCGAGACACCCCAGCCCAAACGTGGCGAGCGAGCGCTTCCAAGGGTGGATCAATTGGATCTCCGGGTATTGCCTCTATACGCTTTCATCGCCGAATAGGCAAAGGTCGTGTTCCGGATGGCGCCGGCCTCGCCCACGAAGAGATGATGCTCGACGAATCACGATCGGACGGGTCGACGCATCAGCTCCGGTAGACCCGCGCCGTCTCCGCGATTCCCGCGGCGTAGGGCGTCGGCTGGACTCCGAACCGGCGCTCGAACTTCGACGAGTCGAACCGGTACGGCAGCGCGCTCTGGTAGAGCATCTCCACCGATTCGCGGATGTCACCGTTGAAGATGCCGGCGAGACGGAGCATCCATGGCGAGAGAACCTTCAACCGCGGCGCGACGTTGAGCTCGCGCGCGGCGGCGGCAACGAGCTCCCGCCCCGTCAATGGCGGTGCCGCGGTTGGGAGATGCCACACCTGTCCCCAGGAGTCATCCGCTCCGGCCATGAGCGGCAGCGCGCGAGCGGCGTCCGGGATATACGTGAAGCTGTGCGGCACATCCGCGTTCACGAGCCACTGCGCTTTCTTTCCCTGCGCCAGCGGCTGAAAGACGAGTAGATTGAGCACGCTCGTCGTTGCGTCAGTTCCGTAAAAGTCTGCCGAGCGCGCAATCGACGCTTTGATCCTTCCACTCCGCGCCGCATCGAGAAGGTCTGACGCAATCCGCGCGCGCACCTCCCCCTTCCTGCTCGTGGGATACATCGGAGTCTCCTCGGTCATCACCCCATCGACGCGACCATACATGTAGACGTTATCGAAGAAGATCAGCCGCGCACCTCGCGAGGCGACGGCGTCGATCGTGTTGCGCATGATCTGCGGCCACTGCGCCTGCCAGACCGCCGTTCGATAGGGAAGACCAGCGAGGAGATACACGGTCGATCCCTCATCGACAGCCTGCTGCACGCTCCCACGATCGACAAGATCGACGCGCACGGATTCGGCACCCGCCACTTCCGGTCCGCTTCGCGAAACAAGCCGAACGGACTCGCCGCGTGCGATCAATTCACGCGAAAGGATGTTGGAGATGGCGCCGCCGGCACCGAGGATGATGTGCTTCATCGGTGCGCCAGTCTATCGCCCAAAGCGCCTGACCTTCATTGCGTATCTCGACGGATCGAATCGGAGGCGACGGCACTCTCCTTCGCCAATTTAGGCGTCATCTCGTGGCACCTTATGACTACGAATAACATAGACATCGTGCGGAGTAGCTCCGTTGGGCAGTCGCAGGTAGTCTTTTTATCAAGTGCTTATGGGTTTGCCGAAGAACGAAGGTGTGACCCCAAGGGTGGTCCTTGGAGCGACGCGCAACGAAGGATCGGGGCCGAACTCGATATGCTCCGCGCCGAGTTTGAGGCGGGCGCCGGCACGGCCCCAAGCACCGACTACCCTGCGAGCGCGAAAGCGATTCTCTGACCAGCGCCGACCGTCGGATCAAAAGGCAATTGTCGGGAGGTTTTCATGAGTGACGATGGTTCGAACGAGGAAAGGCTAAAAACCGGTCGGAGATATCGAACTGACCGGACAGAAGGGATTAGCGACGGCGTCTTCGCGGTTTCGCTGACGCTCCTCATCCTCGACGTACGACCTCCTGAAGGCGGTGTGTCTCAACTCGTGCACGGGCTCGTCCTGATTGCACCGAGGCTCGGGACCTTCGCGCTGAGCTTCGCAATCGTTGCGTACTACTGGCTGGTCCATCACCTGATTTTCGACTCACTGCGCGGCGTGAAGGTCCCTCTGATATGGGCGAACATGCTGTTTCTATTCACGATTGCCGTGTTGCCCTTCTCGACCGCGGTGCTAGGTCGTTACTTTCTCGCGCCGTTGGCGCTCGCAATCTATGGCGCCAATCTCTTCGCTTGTACGTCGACGCTGGCAGGTGTGTGGTTCGTCGCGGACCATTCTCACATCACAGAACAACCCACAGCCAGCCAACGACGTTACATTGTGCGGCGTTTCGGTGTTCAGTTGATTGTCGCGTTGCTGGGGATCGCATGCGCGTTCGTCGCTCCGGCACTCGCACTGAGCATCTTCGTCGCGCTCCCGATTGTGCTCGCGCTCACCTACAACCGGCGGTATTACTGACTGTCGTTGTCCTGCTCAACCAGCCGATCGGCTGTAACGCACGC
This sequence comes from Thermoanaerobaculia bacterium, assembly GCA_034663965.1. GTDB lineage: Bacteria > Acidobacteriota > Thermoanaerobaculia > Gp7-AA8 > Gp7-AA8 > JADGNZ01. Next base: position 9,124 of record JAXDIO010000445.1, read on the forward strand.
CGCGTGTTGAGAAAGCGCGGTCCAACGATCGACTAAGAGTCTTCCAATAGAAGTCAGGCCGACAAACACCGCCGTTGTCCCATTGCCGGATGCCGGTGAGACCAGGCATGATTCCGCTCGGGTCAGGAGGTCAAGGTAGGTGGCGTCGCAGACAGCACGCCTTCGTCAGGTTCAGAACGCGCTGATCTTTGAGGGCTTTCCGGGTGTGTCTCCGGTATCGAATAGGAATCGTATGAAGAGTTCTCGCGAAAAACCGGCAGAACGCAAGAACGCCCGAGGTGCGGAACCTCGGGCGTTTCAACGACTTGCATTTTGGTAGGCGCTAGCGGACTCGAACCGCTGACCCCCACCGTGTGAAGGTGATGCTCTACCGACTGAGCTAAGCGCCTGTTTGGGGTCTCTTCAACGATGCTGCGGGCCTCGCCATTTCCGGGGAGGGAGCGGCAGCATAGTCGGGCGGTGGGGCTGGCGTCAACGGCATCGCGGCGGCCATAATCCGCGGCCGATGACGAAGCGCATGTTGCTCATGCTGGGTGTCGTGATCGCGTTCATCGCGATCATCGGTGGGTTCAAGTACTTCCAGATCAAGAAGGCCATGGCGGGGATGTCGTATCAGCCGCCACCCGAGGCGGTCACGACGGTGGTGGCGCGGTCGGAGGAGTGGAACGCCACGCTCAAGGCCATCGGGACTGTTGCGGCCGTTCAAGGCGTCACGGTCAGCGCCGATCTTCCGGGCGTCGTCGAGCGGATCGAGTTCGACTCGGGACGGCCGGTGAGCAAGGGACAGATTCTGGTCGTGCTCGATGCGAAGCAGGAGCGGGCGCAGCTCGCGTCCGCCGAGGCGCAGAGGCAGTTGGATCGCGTCAACCTGGAGAGGATGCGCGGGATGATGGCTGCCAAGATCATCCCGGAGGCGCAGTACGACACCGCAGCCGCGGAAGCGAAACAGGCTGACGCGAAAGTGGCAGAGCTCAACGCCACGATCCAGCGCAAGATCATTCGCGCTCCCTTCGATGGCGTTCTCGGCCTTCGCGAAATCAACCTCGGGCAATACCTCGCCGGCGGCGCGCCGATCGTTTCGTTGCAATCGCTGCGGCCGGTGTACGTGAACTTCAGCGTTCCGCAGCAGGAGATGAGTCATCTCGGCGTCGGATCCGACATCGCGGTCGACGCTGGCGGCGTTCCTGAAACTGGCAAAGTCACCGCGTTCGGCGCGGTGATCGACGAAGCCACGCGCAACGGACAGGTGCAGGCCTCGTTCGCGAATCGCGACGGCAAGCTGCGGCCGGGCATGTTCGTCGACGCGCATTTCGCGCGTGGCGCGCAGACTTCCGCCATCACACTTCCAGTCTCCGCGATCAGCTATGCGCCGTTCGGCGACTCGGTGTTCATCGTCGAAGACGTGAAGGGTCCCGACGGCAAGAGCTATCGCGGCGTGCGCCAGCAATTCGTCAAGCTCGGCGAATCACGCGGCGATCAGGTGGCCGTGCTCACCGGCGTCAAGCCCGGCGAAGAAGTCGTCACCTCGGGCGTTTTCAAGCTGCGAGCCGGCGCGGCGGTGCAGGTCAACAACGCCGTGCAGCCTGGCAACAACCCCAAACCGCGGCCGGAAGACAGCTAGATGAAATTCACCGATCTCTTCGTCCGCCGGCCGGTGCTGGCCGTCGTCGTCAACCTGGTGATTCTCATCGCCGGATTGCAGGCCATCCGCTCGCTCACCGTCCGCCAGTTTCCGCGCAGCGACATGGCCGACGTTGTCGTGACGACGGCGTACATCGGCGCGAACGCCGATCTCGTGCGCGGATTCATCACCGCGCCGCTGGAGCGGTCCATCGCCGGCGCCGACGGCATCGAGTTTCTCGAGTCGTCGAGCGCGCAGGGCGTCAGCACGATCACCGTCCATCTCAAACTGAACTACGACACCAACGCCGCGCTGACGCAGATCCAGTCGAAGGTGGCGCAGGTACGCAATCAACTGCCTCCTGAAGCCGAGGCTCCGATCATCGATCTGCAGACGACGGACAGCCAGTTCGCCGCGGCGTATCTCAGCTTTTCCTCGCGTGATCTCGATCAGAACCAGATCACCGACTACCTCGTGCGGGTCGTCCAGCCGAAGCTGAGCGCCATCAGCGGCGTGCAGCGGGCGGAGATCTTCGGCGACCGCACCTTCGCGATGCGGGTCTGGCTCAAGCCGGAGAAGATGGCCGCCCTCGGTATTTCACCGTCGATGGCGCACGACGCGCTGGCGGCGAACAACTATTTGTCTGCGCTCGGCCGCACCAAGGGGACCATGACCTCGGTCAACCTCGTGGCCAACACGAACCTGCAGACCGTCGACGACTTCAAGCAACTCGTCGTAAAGGAATCGAACGGCACGGTCGTCCGCATGGGCGACATCGCCGACGTCGTTCTCGGCGCGGAGAACTACGAGCAGGAGGTCAGCTTCAACGGTGAGAAGGCCGTCTTCATGGCCATCTACGTGCTTCCGACGGCGAACACGCTCGACGTGATGAAGGCTGTTCGCGAAGCGATGCCGGAAATTCAGACGCAGTTGCCGGCCGGGATGAAAGGCCTCATCGCGTACGACTCCTCGGCGTACATCCAGGACGCAATCGACGAGGT
>JAXDIO010000446.1:0-4252 GCA_034663965.1 Thermoanaerobaculia bacterium
TCGTCGATGCGTTGGAGGGTTTGATCGTCGATGTCCTCGCTCAGTGAGAGCTCCGAGAGGAGATTGAGCTCGGCCTCGCCCCTAAGGTGGGTCGCAACCTGCTGAAAATCAATAGGCGCGCCCGACAACAGGTCGTCTTTCATGATGGAAAAAAGTGTTTTGCCCGGCTCCTCGAAGTACTCCTCCCGAAGACGCGCCAGGTCCGGCGCCGTCAGCTTCCCCTGAATCGCAGCGATGAGGATGGTCTTTTCGGCGCTGCCCGGCTGGCCGAGCGGCTGCCGCTCGCGGTCGGTCGGTGTCGAGGCCTTGCCGCGCACGCGCGACCATACTGTCTGGAACTCGAGACGGAAGGCGTCGGCGATGCGTTGCGCGGCGTCGTTGCGAACGACCGGATCGGAAACAGCAGACAGCAGCGGGATGAAGTGCTCCACGCGCTCCGACTTCTCGCGGCCGCTCAGTTTCGCGACGTCGCCGGCCCATTCGCCGAGGCCGAACTCGAAGATGTCGGTGGCGTTGCTGAGCAACTCCAGGAATCGATCGACACCGAACTTCTGCACGACCGTGTCGGGATCCTTCTCCCCCTGCAGATCGAGCGCGGAGACGTTGAGCCCCGCGGCGAGCAGCACCGGCGCGGCGCGCAACGTGGCCGTGCGCCCGGCATTGTCGCCGTCGTACGCGATGACGACGTTGGTGGTGAAGCGCCGCAGCAGCGACGCCTGACCGCTGGTCAGCGACGTTCCCATCGACGCGACCACACCCGGAACGCCGGCGTGATCGATGGCGATGGCGTCGAAATATCCCTCGACGAGAATGGCGCGATCCTTCCGCCGCATCGCATCCTTCGACCGATGCAGGTTGTACAGCAGCCGCGATTTGTTGAAGACATCCGATTCCGGCGAGTTGAGGTACTTCGGATCGCTGCCGTCGAGTGAACGCCCGCCGAAGCCGACAATCGTTCCGCTCTCGTTGTGAATCGGAATCATCAGCCGGTTGCGGAAGCGGTCGTAGAAACCGTTGCCGGTCTTGCGCGGCATGGCCAGTCCGACCGACTCCAGCTTCTTCTCGCCGTGCTTCCGAGACAGCCGCGTGAGGATGTAGTCCCACGAATCGGGCGCGTAGCCGAAGCCGTACTTCGTGACGATGTCCTGCGCAACGCCGCGCTCGTCGAGGTAACGCTTGGCCACGTTATCGCCCCACCCCAGCGCCTGATGAAAGGCCTCGGAGGCTTCATCGAGAACTTCGAGCAGATCTTCTTTGTCGTTCTCTTTCGCGGTTCGTTTCTTCTTCGGCAGCTCGATGCCGACGCGCGCCGCAACGTACTCAACGGCCTCGGGGAAGTTGAACCGCTCCGTCATCGAGAGGAACTTGAAGACGTCGCCGCCCGCGCCGCAGCCGAAGCAGTGAAAGAGTCCCTTGCCGCGGTCGACGGTAAACGACGGCGTCTTCTCGCGATGAAACGGACAAAGTCCTTTGTAGCTTTTCCCCGCAAGCTTGAGCGGCGTGACCTGACCGACGAAGTCGACGATGTCGGCCGCCTGGCGGACTTGGGCGATGACGTTGTCGTTAAGGTCGGAGAAGGCCATTTGCGTTACCCAATCCTGCGAAGCGCGAAGCGCGAGTCAGGATCTCCGGTCGCGCCGCGCTGCCGTAAATCGCAGCCCGTGCGGGCGAACCGGAGACGCCGCTGCGCTGCGCTTCGCGGCGTGAAGTTCATGAAAGCACCGCAATCGTCGCCCCATCCCCACCTTCGTTCTCCCCGCCCGGCCGCCACGATTTCACCGCCGGATGTTTGCGCAGATGCTCGCGTAGCGCCTTGCGCAGCGTGCCGGTGCCAAAGCCGTGGATGAGTCGCACGGCCTGTTTGCCTTCGAGCAGCGCGCGATCGAGGAAGCGATCGGATTCGTCGATAGCTTCATCGACGCGTTGTCCGATGAGATTGATTTCGGCATCGACGGTGGTTTCGAGGGCGTCCGGTGCTGGCCGAGCCGCGAGCGATTTGCTCTTGGTTTTCGGCGCGTCGGCGCGAAGCGGAACCAGGTCCTTCACATCGACCGTCATCCTGCGTCCGTTGACGTTCAGCACCGCTTTCTTGCCGTCGATCGAAACGACTGTGCCGGTCACCTTGAACGAACGATGCTCTGCCTTCTCGCCGACGTGCACCTCGCGCTGCTCGGCCGGCAGAAAGTCGAGCGCCTTGTCGACCGGCTTCGTCAGCGTACGAACAATCTCCGCCGCGTTGACGCTCGCGCGTGCGTTGCGGTCGGACTCGCGCAGATTCTTGATCTCGGCGGCGACTTGGCGCTGCACGTCATCCCGCAGGCGGTCCAGCTCTTCGCGGAACGAGCTGCCGACGCGGCTGCGCTCTTTTTCCAGCTTCGCGCGTTCGGCAGCGAGTCCGTCCCGCTCCGACTCGAGTTGCGTTCGCAGCGTCGCTGCTTCATCGCGCGACGCCAGCACCTCGGACATTTTCTTCTGCAGCTCGGCGATCAGGGAATCAGTTTCGCCGTAACGATCGCCGAGGTGTTCGCGGGCGCGGTCGATGATCGAGGGAGGAAGACCGATGATCTGCGCGACGTCGATGGCGCGGCTGCGGCCGGGGATTCCGGCGATCATCCGGTACGTCGGCTGCGCGGTCGCGGCGTCGAACTCCATCGACGCGTTTACGATGCGTTTGTCGTTGACGGCGAAGCTCTTCAGCGCGGACAAGTGCGTGGTCACGATCATCAGCGCGCCGGTGTCGAGCAGATGCTCGATCACCGCCGTCGCGATCGCCGAACCTTCCTCGGGATCGGTGCCAGAACCCAGCTCGTCGAGCAGCACGAGTGAGCGATCGGTCGCGCGTTCGAGAACGCGGCGCAGCCGGACCAAGTACGCGGAAAACGTCGACAGATGTTCGAGCACGCTCTGGTCGTCGCCGATCAGCACGTGAAAGTCGTCGACGATCGGAATTGTCGTCCCGTCCGCGGCAGCGACCGGTAGTCCGCTCATGGCCATCGCCACGAGCAGTCCGGTCGTTTTCAGCGCCACCGTCTTGCCGCCGGCATTCGGACCGCTGATCACGAGCGCGGTACGTTCGCGATCGAGCTTCACCCAAATCGGGATCACCTTCCGATCCGACGGCTCCTCCCCAAACGCCTCGGCGCGCGCCTGTCCGAGACGTTCATCGAGCAGCGGATGGCGTCCTTCGATGACTTCGAGCATGTGATCGTCGTTGAAAATAGGACGCGACGCGCCGACGAGCGAATGAAACTGCGCGCAGGCCTGGAGCGCGTCGAACTCCCCGCCGACGCGCGCCGCGTCGCGAATGTCGTCCGCCTCGTCGGCAATGGCTGCGGAGATGTAGCGTGTGATGCGCGCGATCTCCTCGCGTTCCTGGATCAACAGATCGGCCAGATCGTTGTTCAACTCGATCGCCTGCATCGGCTCGATGAAGAACGAAGCCCCGGAGCCGGAGCGCTCGTGCAGGATTCCGGTGACCGCATTGCGATGATCGGCGCGGACTGGGATGCAGTAACGGTCGCCGCGCATGACCACCAGCGGCTCCTGAATCGCGTCGGCGCTGCGCGACATCACGTCGTTCAGCACGCGCTGGATCGCCGATCGCTTCCCCTGCATCCGCTGCCGAATCGCGCGCAACTCCGCCGAGGCCTCTTCGCGCAGCTTGCCGTCGTTCGTGAAGTACTTGTTGAGTTTCGCGATCAGCGCGCCGAGGTCGGGGATGTCGTGCGCGTGCGTGGCGAGACGCGGGAAGGTATCGGTGCGCAGGAACGTCTCGCGGATGGCCTGTGTCGCGCGGACGCTGCGCAGGACGATCCACGATTCGTCGATGTCGAGGATGGAGTCGCGATTAAGCAGCGGCGCGACATCCGTCAACCCCGCCAGCGGCAGCAGCCCCTCGGTCAAAACAAACCGCACCATCTCCGCGAGGTCGGCCTGCGCCGCTTCGCACTCCGCGAGCGTGCGCAACGGACGGCGCCGCGCGATGCTCGCTTTGCCGAGCGTGCTCTTCGCCTCCATGGCGATCAGCGTAAGAACGCGGTCGAGCTCGAGTTGTTGAAGGGGGATGGGGTTCACGCGAAACTGCTAGACGTGAGGGGGTGGCGGGCTATTCCGATTGGCGCAGATACAAAACGACCCGCGTTTCCGCGGGTCGTTTGGATCAGTAACCTGTACGACGTTCTTCGGCGAGTTTCCGCAACACTTTCTTCCGCGCCGCGATCGCTTTTCTTTTACGCTTCATGCTCGGCTTTTC
>JAXDIO010000015.1:0-22877 GCA_034663965.1 Thermoanaerobaculia bacterium
TGTCGACGTCCTTCGTCCCGTTGTGATCGACGATGACGCCGCAATGCCCATGATCGGTGTACTCGCACAGACAAACATCGGCCATCACCGTCATCTGCGGCACGGCGCGCTTGATCGCTTCGATCGCTGATTGCACCGGCCCGGTCGGATCCCACGACGCCGACCCGATCCCATCTTTGTACTCGGGCAACCCGAACAACAGCAGCGCGCGAATCCCCAGATCGTACGCGCGCCGTGCTTCGTCGACCGCCTCGCGCACGCGCAACTGCCACACGCCGGGCATCGATCCGATCTCCACCCTCGGCCGCGTATTCGGCACGACGAAGAGCGGATAGATGAGGTCTTCCGGCCGCACCACCGTCTCGCGCACCAGCGTCCGGATCGACTCAGTCCGCCGCAGCCGCCGCGGACGCCGATCGGGCGAGATCGCATCAAGCGTCGGCGTCGTCATCGTTTTCGTCGTCATCGCCATCTCCGTAGAAAAACGCGCGCGCGCACTCCGACGAGCAGAACCGCCGCCCCGTGGCCCGGTACGCGCAGTCCGCGCAGAAGTACTTGCCGCACGCCACGCACCGCTCCAGCAGCGCCGCCCCCTCGGCCACGCCGCACCGAATGCACTGCCGCCCCTCGACATCGGACATTCACGCTCCGCACGCGCCGAAATTTTCCGCGCCGCGCGGCGTTGAGTATATCCTCCGGACCCCACCCTCCTGGCGGTGTAGCTCAGATGGTTAGAGCGGGCGTCTCATAAGCGCTAGGTCACTGGTTCGACTCCAGTCACCGCCACCAATCATAAGCATCGATACCTGTTCAGGTCTCCATGGATCTGCCAGGCTCTTCCGAAGCATCTCGCTGCCTTGGGTAGACATATCTGAGGTTTTCGTTCGCCGCGCTTGTGAGTTCGGAGTTTGCGATTTCCTTTGGCGTTGAAGATGGTTTTGAAGGCTCCGACGCAAAGCCGATCGCTCGTTCGATTCGGAGCTGCAGCGCACGCAGATGCGTTTGGTGTTCTGTGAAAGCTTTCGTCCTCGCAGAGGTTCCCCTGAGGTTAGTGGCAACTACGCCCGCACCGAATGCGACGCCCACGATAAGAAACACAAAGGCCTGCGTCGCATCGAACAAAGCTGAGATTCCAGCTAGAACCAACAGCGTGATTATTGCGCTGGCGACGCCAACGATCACCGCGTTGGTGGGAGTGGACGCGCTCCTTGCGCGGGCCGTTCGGTCTAAATACTCGTACATCGCCTCTCGCACCTGTCGATAGTACGAACGAAGCGCGGACGCCAGCGATACCCACGCAGCCTCCGAAAATGATCGGCTCATCGTGTCGCGCTGGGTGACGAATTCGTCGAGAAGTGTCGCCACCTCTTCGATCTTCCAGCCAGTGAGGAAGCGAACGCCTTTTTCCGGAGTACCTCGGCCCGCGTTGCGCTTTATCTGCCATGCCGTGAGGGAACATTGAAGCCACGCGGATATGTCCTTTCGCGTTGCTGCCACTTCAACCAATTTTTCAGCCGCTAACGCCGCCGTTTCATAGCAGTCCTGCTTCATTACGATCTGGACGAACTGCAACGAAAGGCGCCGCGCGTCGATCACATCGACTCCCAAACGTGCAATATCGTCCCACCCTCTATCAACGATCTCTTGCAAGAGCGGAATGTCGAGATCGCTCGGACGACTTGCAAAATAGGCTTGTAGCCTCTTGAAAAAAACATCGCGGAGAATCAAGACTTTGGGGTCTTTTTCCTGTCCAGATGGAACGGAAAACGCCGCCAGCGTCTCGCGATACGCGCCGAGGGTAGAGTAGTCAATCGTTCCCAACAACTGAGCACCCTTCTGAAGGTGCAACCAGTATTCAGCAGAGTTGCCGGAACTCCGTTCAGCAAGGGCGAGATAGATATGAGCAAACAGATTTCCTGGGTCGGTCGCGAGCGCATTGCGGAGAATGGACGATGCCTCCTCGAACATGTCGTTATTCAGCAATTCCAAGCCGCGCTGAACTTTGGATGTGACCTGTAGCTTCCAGCCGTCACGCGCCAAAAGATGATTCTGGTCCGCTGCGCGATGGATTGCCTCTTGCGTTTCATATTGAGCGTCGGCCAAGCGTTGTGCTTGTGCGAGTTGCCGCGCCGCGGCGTGATCAGCGCGATCAGCTGCATCACGCGCCGCGTCCGCAGCCTTTTCTCCAGCTTCTCGCGTTGCTTCCACTTGGGCGCATGTCGGACATTCATACCCGTCGTACTCGCCGTGTCCGTTCCAGCACCGCGTCATATAGACTTCCTCCGACCTTCGTTACGGAATTAAGAATCGTATCGCAGTAACGTGAATCTGACCATTCTCGCCATCAGTACCGTCGTCGGGTGCCCGCGAAGTCCGCCGACTACCTCATGGGCGTTGTCGTTCAGATGATTGGCCGGCGTCTTAAGCGTGAGGTCACGGGCTTCGACTCCAGTCATCGTCGCCAAATCGCCCCCCCCGCGGCTTCGCCAGCCCTACCCAAATCAACATCCCATCCCCTCCTGGGTTGCCGCCGACCGTGTCGTTGTCGAAGTTGGGTTTCCAGTTGTTGCAGGTCCAGACGTTGCCGGCGGGGTCGATGTTGACGCCGGTGGTGCGCATCATGGGGATGTGGCTGGGCGGTTTGCCGGGGCCGTAGAGGGGGTCGCCGTTGTGGAGGGTGACGGGGCAGCCGGCCGAAGGCAGCGTGTAGCCGGTTTGCGGGGTGAGGCCGTCGCCGAGTCGGTGGCCCGTCGCGTTGATGCCGGCGAGTTGGGTGAGGCGGCCGTGGAAATTGCTGCCGGGTTCGAGAGGGCCGAAGTTCGCGACCCAGAGGTTGTCGTCGCCGTCGAGGGTGATGCCCCAGGGGCCGTCTATGCCGCCGCCCTGGAAGCCGCCGAGGAAGTTGCCGGCGGAATCGAACACGTAGACGTGATCGTCGCCACCGGAGGCGACCCAGATGTTTCCGGCCGAATCGATCTGGATGCCTTTCGTGGTCTGGCCGATGTCGATCTGCGGCGACGACGTGAGAGTCTCGGTTCCGTTGAGTTGGAGATGAACGATGCCACTCGATGCGGGATTGCTGTTCGTCATCCAGGCGCTGCCGTCGGCGGCGATGGCGATGTCGAACGGCGTGGCGATGGGGCCGGCCGCGTAGGAGGCGAACGAAAACGGCGTCACGTTCGGGTCGGGTTTCAGATAGACGACGACGTTGCCGTCGCCGTTGCCGGTTCCATAGGACGCGAACCAGACGTTGTCGTCATCATCGACAACCGTTCCCTGCACGCGGCGTACGCCTCCTGTTGTGTAGCCGTCGGGGGCGGACGACAGCGCCTTCGCATTCGCGTCGAACGCCGAGACGCTGCCGAGGGGCCAGTAGTCGTCGCCTCCCCAACCGAAATCGCCGAACCAGGCGCGGTCCTGGCTATCGACGTCGACGCCGAAGCCGGGGCCGAGGAGACCGCCGCCGGTGATCGGAGAGCCGTTGCCGTTTGAGAATTTGACGGGACGGCCGGACATATCCAGCACGATCGAATACGCGGTGGAGATGCCGCTTCCCTGCTGCACGTTGTTCGCGATCCAGGCCCGGCCCTGCGAGTCGAAGGCGACGTTGCCCGGACCGCCGAACATGTTTGCGTCGTCGCCGGAATCGTTGACCTTCACGACGATCGTCCACGCGTCCGGCTGGCGCTCGAGCGCGGGCTGGAAGACCGGCAGCACTTTCGATTGCGCGTAGATCGCGCCGACGCCTTTGGCCGGATTCTTCGCGATGCTGACCATAGCTTCGATCGTGTCATTCGGCTTTGCGCCATTCAGCGTGGCGAGTTTCGCGAGAATCGCATGGAACTCGACGGGATGGTTCACCCATGCCGCGACGACGTTCGCCAGCGACATCAACGAGCGGCAGGCGTTCGTCTCGTCGCCGTTCGGTGAACTGGTCATGACGGCCGATGGCATCCCGGTCGTGACGTCGACGAGGTTCGCGTTCATCGCCGCCACGATGCTCAGCGCGAATGGACTTCCCTCGATGACCATGCCTGCGGTGATGAACTGCGCCGCCGAGTAGCAGGCAGCGACGGTGGTGAGCTCATTGATGACGAAGGTGGCTGGAATCGTCGCACCGAGGATTGCGGTGAGGATGATTTCGTCGGCCGGCATCGTGCTGACGTAGAAGAAATGCTGGTCTGACGAATCGTCCTCGAATGAAAATGCGCCGCTGCTGTCGGTGAAAGTCTCGACCGATTGGCCGCTGATCGCGTCGTGCAGCGTGACTTTCAGATTCGCCTGCGGCTCATTCGCTGCGACCGGTTTCACAATTCCATTCATTGCGTTACTCCCTTTTTCGCGATCTATCGGACTTGGCGGAAAGGCGGAAATGTACCCCAAGACGGACATGCGATACTGCCGTCCTTCACAAAGGAGGATGCGATGTCGAGCCGGAGAGTGATTTTGGCAATGCTCGTTTCACTCGTGGCGATGAGTGTCTGGGCAGGCGCGCCGTTGAAGGGCGTGGATGTGAAATTGGGAAAGAATCCCGGCGGCGGCGCGGCCGCCCGGACGACGAATGCCGAGGGGAAGGTCGATTTCGGCGTGCTGCCGGCGGGGTCGTACTACGTCGTCATCGACGGCGCGAAAAACGAACCGGAGGCGCAGATCGAGATTCGGGGAGCGAGCGAAGGGACGCTGAAAAGGCGCTGGAACTTCGCGCGGAAGAAGGCGTTCGGCCTCGAAGCAACCGCACGCGAAGCGGGCGCCGACAAGATCATCCTGACCTCGGACGGCAAGCATCCCATCGAGGTCGCAGCGACCGCAGTCGTTCGTGCGAAGTCGAACATCTCGAACAACTGATCGTCTGAATTGGTGGGATTGGAAGAAAGGATGGAGCGGGCAACCGGACTCGAACCGGCGACATCAACCTTGGCAAGGTTGCACTCTACCAACTGAGTTATGCCCGCGAACGACGGCGAAGAGTAGTCAGCGACTGCGGTGCTGTCAAGCTCGTGACGTTGCCAGCGCGCTAACGGGACCGCCGCGGCTCCTATTCCTTCATGGACGCTCGACGCGGATGCCGTACGCGTTCAGTTTTCGATAGAGGTTGGAGCGCTCCACGCCGAGGGCGTCGGCGGTGCGGCTGACGTTGCCGGCGAACTCGCGAAGGCGCGAGAGGATGTACTGCTTTTCGAATTCGTCGCGCGCCTCTTTCAATGTCAGGCGTGCGTCAATCTGCGGCGTCGCGGCGACGGCGGCGCCGAGTTGCACGTCCTCAGGCTCGATCACTTCGCCCTTCATCAGGATGGCCATGCGCTCGATGACGTTGCGCAGCTCACGCACGTTTCCTGGCCAGTGATAGGCGCGGAGTTTCGATGCGGCGCCGGACGATAGCCGTTTTTTCGGCGAGCCGGTTTCGGCGGCGAAGCGGCGGAGAAAATGTTCGGCGAGAAGCGTGACGTCGTTGCCGCGCGCGCGCAGCGCCGGGACCTCGATCGGAACGACGTTCAGCCGGTAATACAAATCGCTCCGGAAACTGCCATTCGCGATTTCGGTTTCGAGGTTCTTGTTCGTCGCGGCGATCACGCGCACGTCGACGCTGATGGTCTGCTGGCCGCCCACTTTCTGGAACGTCTGCTCCTGCAGCACGCGCAGAACTTTGGCCTGCGTCTTCAGACTCATGTCGCCGATTTCATCGAGAAACAACGTGCCGCCGTCGGCAAGCTCGAACTTCCCTTTGCGGTCGTCGATCGCGCCGGTGAAGGCGCCCTTGCGATGTCCGAACAGCTCCGACTCGATCAACTCCTCGGGGATCGCCGCGCAGTTGACGTCGATGAAGGGATGTTCGGCTCGCTGCGAAAGACGGTGCAGCGTGCGCGCGACGATCTCCTTGCCGCTGCCATTCTCGCCGGTGATGAGGACGCGGCTGTTCGACGGCGCCGCGGAGCGCACCTGCTCGTCCAGCTTTTTCATCGCGTCGCTCTCGCCGATGAGCAACTCTTCGAGCGTGAAGTGCCGATGAAGATCGCGGACCTGTTCGCGCAGCTTGCGGTCGGCGAGCGCGTGATTGACGGTGAGCAGGACGCGTTCGAGCGACAGCGGCTTCTCCAGAAAATCGTACGCGCCGAGGCGTGTGGCGCGGACGGCGGAGTCGATGTTGCCATGGCCGGAGATCACGATCACCGGCGGCGCGCCGGCGGTCTTGAGCCGCTCCAACACGGCCATCCCGTCGATGCCGGGAAGCCAGAGGTCGAGGAACACGAGGTCGTACTCCTCGCGCGCAAACTGCGCGATCGCGGCTTCGCCAGAATCGCACAACGTCGGCTGATGCCCCTCGTCGCGCAGGATGTGCGCAAGCGTCTCGCGAATCGCGGCTTCGTCGTCAATGATCAGTATTTTTGCCATGGGATTTACGCGGGGAGCTCGATCTCAAACCTTGTTCCTCGGGGGTGGTTGTCGTGGACGGAGATGCGGCCGTCGTGGTCGTTGACGATGCGGTGGACGATGGCCAGGCCGAGGCCGGTGCCGCGGCCTTTCGTGGAAAAGTATGGGAGGAAGAGTTTCTCCTTGTCGGCGTCGGGAACACCGCGGCCGGGATCGGCGACTTCGATGACGACGCGATGCGGCGCGCGGCGGGCGGTGACGCGTACGTCGCCGGATTCGGTCGCTTCGACGGCGTTCTTCAGCAGGTTGCCGACGGCGCGGCGGATCTGTTCGGGATCGACGAGGATTTCGATGTCGGGTTCGACGGTGACGCTGACCGAGACGTTCGGCTTCACATCGCGATAAAGCCCGGCGGCCTGCTGCAGGATTTCGGCGAGCTGCGCGTGGCGGAGGTGAACGGCCGGCATGCGCGCGAAGCGGGCGAACTCGTCGACCATCCGTTTGAGCTGCCCGACCTCGGAGACGATGGTTTTCGTTCCCTCCTCGATTGCCTGCGGCGTGTCGGCGTCGTTGTTGCGGAACTTGCGCGCGATGCGTTCGGCCGACAGTTGGATCGGCGTCAGCGGATTCTTGATCTCGTGCGCGATGCGGCGAGCGGCTTCGTTCCACGCAGCGAGCTTCTGCGCCTGGACGAGCGAGGTTGAGTCCTCGACCGCCACGACCCACCCTTCATCGCCGCCGCCGGAGAGCCGGGCCACGGAGACTTCCAGGTAGCGCAGTTCGCCGCCGCGAATCAGCGTGACTTCGCGCGCGCGCGCGCCACGGGCGGTGAGCTCGCGCAGTGTGTCGAAGAGCGGCGTGAGATCGCCCATCAGTACGTCGGCGAGATTGGCGCCGGAGCGCGGCTGTTCGATCTGCAGCATCTGCAGCGCGGCGTGATTGACGCTAAGCAGCTCGAAGGTGTCGGTGAAGGCGAGGATGCCGGCGGAGACGCTGTCGAGCACCGTCGAGAGGTAACGGTTCGTCTGCGTCAACGCCTGCCGCTGCTGATCGAGTTGCGTCGACATGTCGTTGAACGATTCGATGAGCCGCCCCACTTCGTCGGTCGCTGCAACAGCGACACGATGTCCATAGCCGCCCTCGGCCAGTCGTCCTGTCGCCTCGGCCAGCGCCTTGATCGGAATGGTGATGCGGCGCGAGGCGTAGATTGACGTCCACAACGTGCCGAAGAGAATCGCCAGAGTCACGGCGAGGAAGAGCGACGTCTGTGATGCTTTTAACGTCGGCCGCTGCGCGTTGAGCTGTTCGAAATTCTTGTGCATCACGATCGACTCGTCGATCAGCCGGCTCATCGCGGCGGGGATGAAGACGCCGGCCACGGCAACGTACGGCGTATTGCCGACGCGCGTCGCGGAGCGGATCCATTTCCCGGTGGCGACGACATCGATTTTCGTGGCGTGTCCGGACGTAGCGACGTCATCGAAAAACTTTTTCGGCGGCTCCGATGCCTCGTGAATCGGCGCGCGCGGATTGGCGACCACTCGCACGAGCGCGCCGTCGCGATACAGGCCGACCATGTCGACGCTGTGAAATTGCTGGACGTGACTGAGCGCGGCATCGAGCTGCCCGGGATCGCTTGCGGCAATCTCGCGCGCTGCCGCGGCAGCCATCGCGGCCGATTGGTCCTCCGACATCTGCGCGATCGCTTCGCCGTTCGTGAGGATGCGGCTCACCGGCGTGTTGAACCAGCGGTCGATCGAGGTGCGCAACAGGTCCGAAGCGAAGAAAAATAGGATTAGCACCGGGATCAACGAGGTAGCCACCCAAGTGATCGCCAGCTTGGTCCGGAAACGCGAGCCGATGATGCCGCGCTGCCGGTCCAGCACCAGCTTGACGATGCCGCGTAGCAGCACGAAGAGGATGCCGAAGATCAGCAGGACGTTGATGTTCGCGAGAACGAAGAGCAGCATCTGGCTGCTGAGCGCCTCGGGCGACAGCTCTTTCGCTTTCTGGACCGCGTAGTAGATCAGGCTCGTCGCCGCCAGGATCAGCAGCGGCACAGTGACGATGACGCGCGGGTCCTTGCGGTAGCGAAAGAGCGTGGCGCGCAGCGTCATCGCGCCGGCTCCGGCGGCGCGGCAACACGCGTCGCCTTCCACCGCGTCGAAAAGTCCCAGGGGATGAAGTACAGCAGCCAGCCGCGCATCAGATCGGCTTTGACGCGCACCTTCAGCTTGTACGGCGGCCGCTTGCCGATGTCGAAGAGGTTCGGCTCATCGACCATCGTCATCGCTTTCTGCAGCGCGGCCAGATCGCTGAACGTCTCTGAACGAACCAGCTTGTGATCGCGCCGGTAGTTGAGGAGGTACTCGCGCGTCAGCGAGTTGAAGGTGGCGATGATTTCGATGCGCGTCCGCGCGATCCCCTCGTCGAACCAACGCGGACGATCGCGGAAAATCTCGACGACGTACGTCAGCGTCGTCGGCACGCCGCTCTGCAGTCCCTTGATGGTCTCCTCGCGGTCGAACGCGTGCGCCATCGTGAAGCGAACGCTCACCTGCCGGTTCACGGACTTTGCCGACAAGGTGTCGATCGACGGGTCCGCCGCCAACGCAGCGGCCGCGAGCAGGAAAAACAGCGAGGCGAAAACGAGTGGACGCACGGTGTGGTTGTTTTACCACACGACGCCGGATCTCCCTCTGATATTTCCGCTTACGCGAAGCTTTCGACGCCGCGCGCGGCCATCGCCGGAGCGCCTTCCTCGGCTTCGGCAGCGCGAAGAATCTGCTCGACGAACTTCGAGTGCAGCGCGTGCCCGGCCTTGTACGCCGTGATCTCGCCGACCACGGGACGGCCGATCAGCGCCAGATCGCCGACGAGGTCGAGGATCTTGTGGCGGACGAATTCGTCGCGGAAACGAAGCGGTCCATTCATGACGCCGCCGTCATCGAGCACGATGCAGTTCTCGACGGAACCACCGCGCGCCAGTCCGGCCGCGCGAAGCTTCTCGACTTCGTGCTTGAACCCGAAGGTCCGCGCAGGGGCGATCTTCTTGAGGAAGTTGTCGTGTTGCAGATCAAACTGCAGCGCCTGTTTGCCAATCGTCGGATGCGGGAAGTCGATCTTGTATTTGATCACCAGCCGGTTTGACGGCGTGATGCGGATGCTCTTGTTGCCGTCGACAACTTCGATCGGTTCGGTGATGCGCAGGACGCGGATGTCCGAGGCGAGCTCGCGAACGCCGGCAGCATCGATGAGATGCATGAACGGCACGGCGCTTCCGTCGATGATCGGAACCTCGGGGCCATTGATGTGGATGTCGAGATCGGTGATCCCGCACGCCATCAGCGCGGAGAGGAGATGCTCGACGGTTCCGACCGACACGTCATCGCGGCCGACCGTGGTGGCGTGGTCGAGGGCGGTGGTCGAGGCTTGCAGCGCTGGAATGCGCAGACCGAGGTCCGCGCGGACGAACGTGATGCCACTGCCCGCGTGAGCCGGGTGAAGCTCGACTTTCGTGTAGATGCCGGAGTGGAGGCCGATGCCGGAGATGCTGACTTTGGTGTTGATCGTCTTGCGTTTGACGTACATTCGTAGCGCTTAGGAGCAGGGGCAGTGCCACGGGCTGCTCATCGCCGTCAAACAGACTTAACACTCTTTCAATGTGTGGCTTACGCGTCTTACGTCTCGATCGAGCGCGAATGATTCTGTGGTCGATATGACCCGCGGTTGTGGCTATCCGACCACACATGCCGCGTCATCGCTGCTTCATGGCCACAGCCGCTTCGCGATCGAGCTCGCGCTTTTTCTCGGTCTCGCGCTTGTCGTAGAGCTTCTTTCCGCGCACGACCGCGATCTCGACCTTGACCTTGCCGCCCTTGAAATAGAGCCGCAACGGGACGACGGTCAGCCCCTTCTCGACGACCTGCTCGCGCAGTTTTTCGATCTCGCGCCGGTGCAGAAGCAACTTCCGATTCCGCTCCGGTTCGTGGTTCTGCAGGTTGCCATGCGAGTACGGCGAGATGTGCGCGTTGAACAGAAAGGCCTCGCCGTCTTTGAAGAGGACGTACGAGTCTTTGATGTTCGCTTTCCCATCCCTCAGCGATTTGACCTCGGTACCAGTCAACGCCACGCCCGCCTCGGCCTTCTGCAGAACGAAGTAGTCGTGAAACGCTTTCTTGTTCGACGCGATCAGCTTCTCGCCGGCATCCGGCTTGGTGGCCATGGGGGGCGGATTCTACGCGATGGCTAGTTCGGCGCGCGGCGCGGCGCCTCGCCGCACCCGGCCCAAATGACTTCGACGTCGTATTCGACGATCGTTTCATCTGCGGTCATCAGCGGGAGGCGTTCGATCTGTGATTGCGCTACGAGAAGTCGATCGAACGGATCGCGATGAAGAAGCGGCAGCAATCCGACGCGTAACGCATGGTTAATCTGGATCGGAAGAGGAGCCATAGCCAGCGAGGCCATGCGCGAACCGACAAATGCTTCCGGCGGCTCGGGCAGGCGCAGCTTGCCGATCGAAAACTTAACGGCGATTTCGATCGCACTGACCGCCGAAAAGACGACTGTGTTGTCCTTGCTCTCGATGAGATCCATTGCCAGCGGCTTCAATCGCTCGGGTGACGTGATTGCCCAAAGCCAGCAATGCGTGTCGATCAGAAACCGCATCAGCTCCAGGTTTCCGGATCGACGGGATCATCAAAGTCGTCGCTAATGAACACGACGCCCCTGTCCGCTCCGAGGACGCGTTTCTTGGAAGGCTTGGGCACGGCGACCATTTTCACGACGGGCTCGCCACTGCGAGCGATGATGACTTCCTCACCCGCTTCGACTTGCGCAATCAAGCGTGAGAGATGTGTCTTCGCTTCGTGAATATTGACTTCGATCATGATCGTGACAGGTTAGCTTAGCTAAGTAGACTTAGTCAACAGTTCCATCAGGCAGCAATGATTTCGAGGCTATCTCGTCGCGCGTTGTTTACCGCCTCCGGCGAAATCCGGCGATCGAATGTAGCTAGACGTCCGCCATTCGCTACGGCGAGGCCCAGTAAGTAGATATCGGATATCTGTCGATGACTGACCACGGTAAGGCTGAAGAGTTGATCGTCGCGCAACGACACGTTGTCGGGCCAAAACACGTGTTCTTCGCTCGAACACAGGGTATCCAGGCGACCGCGCAACGACTCCGGAGAATGATGGTCTCCGAACGTCGCCGAATTGGCGAGAATCCGCAGCAAACCATTCTCGGTTAGCGGACATGTCGCCCATCCGCGGATGCGATTGGCGCCAAACCACTCATGCGCAGCATCGTGATAGATGTGATCTGGGTGAAACAGCGCGACGAGTACGTTGACGTCGAGCAGCGCGATGCTGCTCACGGTTCGTCACGTAGGCGGTTGACAAGTTCCATCGTCAGCGGAGGACTGCCCTTCGGTCGACGCGGCATCAGCGGCACGCCGTTTCGAATCTCCACATTTTCCGCCGGTTCAAGCGCTTTTCGGGCGAGGTCGGACAGAACTCGGCCCGCCGTCGTTCCGCGATTCGCGGCAATCTCTTTTGCTGCCTGAAGCACATCATCGTCAACATCGAGAGTTGTTCGCATGGTGATGCATCATAACATCACGCATCAGATGCAGAACTCCCATCAATACAAGCGCGCCGTTAAAAACGGCACCGCCGTCTCCACGCGCAGGATCCGTTCGCCGATCGAGACCGGGGTGAAACCGACGCGTTTCAGGGACGCGATTTCTGCGTCGATGAAGCCGCCCTCGGGGCCGATGACGAGCGTGACCGGCTCGCGCAGATCGCGCGGACATTCCCCGCTCGCGGGCGGATGCGCGACGAGCGTGCGCGTCCCAAACGCGATCGACGGGAGCTCGTCCTCGACGAATGGGCGGAACAGGCGGCGGAGTTCGATCGACGGGAGAGTCGTGTCGCGCGCTTGCTCGAGGCCGAGGATCGATTGCGCGCGCAGATTCTCGGGTGAAAGACGCGGCGAGCTCCAGTAGCTTTTTTCGACGCGCCAGGCGTTGATGAGGACGATGCGCTTGATGCCGAGGGAGGCGGCGCTGGCGATGACGCGGTTGAGAACTTTGGGGCGCGGCAGCGCGAGGATCAATGTGAGCGGCAGCGGAGGTGGTGGATCGCGGTCGAGTACGACGTCCATCTCCAGCGCGTCGTCGCCGAGGTGCGTGATCGTACCGCGGCCGATGCGGCCGTCCGCGATACCGATGGTGAGCGATTCCCCTGCCGCTGCGCGGTGGACGTCGCGCACGTGTTGTAGGCGGCGGCCGGCCAGGCGGACGCGCGAATCGGAGATGAAGTCATCGTCGAAGAGAAGGATCAGGTTCACGGGTTGCAACGATAATCCCGTCCGCATGAGCGTGCAGCCGGATCGAAAGTGGGAGGCGTTTGCGGAGCGCGAGCCGTTCTTCGCGGTCTTCACCGATCCGAAGTTTCTGAGCTCGAACCGGACGGCGAATCAGGAGCGCGAGTTTTTCGACAGCGGCGAGCTGCTCGTCGATGCGGTCTTTCACACGATCCGGAAGCGGTTGGCGCCGGACTTTGCGCCGGAGTCGGTGCTCGAGTATGGCTGCGGTCCGGGACGGCTGGCTATTCCGTTCGCGCGGCGCAGCGGATCAGTGACCGCGGTCGATCGTTCGCCGGCCATGCTTGCCGTTGCCCGGCGCGAGGCGGCGAAGCAGAACGTTGGCAACATTCACTTTAAAACAGCAGCTGAGTTTGCCGCGGCGCCGCGCAAGTTCGATCTCGTCACTTCGTATCTCCTCTTCCAGCGACTTCCGCCGGCGCGCGGTTTCGCGCTCTTCCGCGACCTTCTCGGCCGCATCGGCTCCGGCGGGATCGGCGTGTTCCACTTTTTGTACCGAGGGACGGCGTCGCCGGTGGTGAGGATGACGCGCGGCATTCGCGAGCGCGCGAGCATCGTCAACGGGATCACGAACATCGCGCGGCGCAAACCGTTCGGCGAGCCGTTCATCCCCAGTCACGCGTACGATCTCGATGAGGTTTTTCGCATCCTCGTCGAGACTGGATTCGAGAATAGCCACGTCACCTTCGAAGACCACGAGGAGATGACCAGCGCGATCGTCTTCGTGCAAGCGCCGGCGTCCTTCGCCCCTGCTGATCACGATGTTGAACCGGCGTCGATAGAACCCGTCTCCGACGCGATGATCGATGTTCGCGAGTTGATCGCGCGGACTTCGATCGACGATCTGAATCGGACGGCCGAGGAGTATTTCTCGTCGTTGACGGAGTGGGAGCATCACCTCGCCAAACCGTTCGCGAAGCCGGACGAGGCGCCGCCGATCCTGATCGGCGTCGCGACGCTGCTGCAGGGATTGCGGCTCGTGCCCGGCATGACGGTGCTCGAATTCGGCGCCGGCACCGGCTGGCTGTCGCGATTCCTGACGCAGCTCGGCTGCCGCGTGATCCTGCTCGACGTTTCGGCGACGGCGTTGAACATCGCGCGCGATCTCTACGAACGACAGCCGCCAATCGGCGATCGGCCTGCGCCGCAGTTTCTGCAATTCGACGGACGCCGCATCGATCTCGAAGACGCCAGCGTCGAACGGATTCTCTGCTTCGACGCCTTCCATCACGCGCCGAATCCCAACGATGTGCTGCGCGAATTCGGACGCGTGCTGAAGCCAGGCGGCATCGCCGCGTTCGCGGAGCCGGGACCGCGGCACTCGCGCACGCCGCTGTCGCAATTCGAGATGAGGACATACGGGGTGATCGAGAACGACGTCGACATCCACGCGCTCTGGCGCACCGCGCAAAGCTGCGGTTTCCGCGATCTGAAGCTCGCGCTGTTTCACGCGCCGCCGTTTCACGTTTCGCTCGACGACTACGAAGACCTGCTCGCCGGCGGCGTCACCGCCGCGAAGTGGGTCGCTGCTGCGCGCGTGTTTCTGCGCGATGTGCGCAACTTCTTTCTCTTCAAGGAAGGGAGCGAACGGATCGACAGCCGAAGCCCGTCCGGTCTCGCCGCCGAAGTTGTGGCGACGATCATCGAACCCATCGTCGAAAGTAGTCCGATCCTCGTCGATGCCACCGTCACGAATCGCGGGACCGCGAGATGGTTGGCGTCTGATGTCCAGTTCGGCGGCGTCGCTCTCGGCGCACACCTTCACGATGTCGCCGGAAAACTGATCACCTTCGATCTCCATTGGGAACGTCTGACCGAGCCGCCGCGCGAGATCGCGCCGGGCGAAACGGTGCGCGTGCGCATGTCGCTGCCGCCGCAACCCGCGGGCCGCTATACCCTCGAAATCGACTGCGTCGCGGCGGGCGTGGCGTGGTTCGCGCAGCTCGGATCGCGCCCCGCGCAGCTGGCGTTGGAGGTCGCGCACGCCGATGTATGATGCGCCCCCATGAACATCGAAACCCGCAAGAAAGGCGACGTCGTCATCGTCGATTTCGAAGGTCGCCTGGCGGTCGGAGTGGGCGACGATCTCCTCCCCCGCCTCATCGAACAGCTCCTCGGCGAAGGCAATCGCAAGATCCTCCTCAACCTCTCCGAGATGGACTACATCGACAGCAATGGCCTCGGCGAGCTCGTTCAGAGTCTCAAAGTCTCCGGCCGCGCCGGCGCGTCGCTCCGTCTTCTGAAGCCGCAGGACCGCGTGGCCAAAACGCTCAAGCTCACGAATCTGCTGCCGATGTTCAGCGTCTACGACACCGAGGCCGACGCGCTGAAAGCGTTCGAGAACTGATCACTTACCGATTGCCAGCGGCACGCTCTGCGGCAGCATCACGCTCTGCGACTGACTGCCGTTGATCACCTGGGCGTACCAGTCATCCGATTTCTGCGCGCCGGCGTGATCCTGTAAGTACCGCGCGAGTTTGTAGACGTCCTCCTGCGCCATGCGGATGCAGCCGTGTGAGGCGGCCGAGCCGAGGGAGTCTTCGGCGTCGGTGCCGTGAATGTAGTAGTCAGGCTCCTGGAAGAAGATCTTCACGACCTTCATCGGATTCTTCGGATCGCCGGGCCCGGCCGGCTTCTTCCCTTTCGCCCACTTTTCGTCGGGCGGATGCCAGCTCGGATTCCAGAGGATGTGTTTGACGGTGAACTGCCCCATCGGCGTCGGCTTGGCCTTCGTTCCGACGGCAACCGTGTACCGGCGCATCTCCGTCCCGCCGATGCGGACGACAAGAATCTTCTTCTGCGTCGACACGGCCATCGTGAGCGGACCGGTGATGGTGTCGGCCGCATGCGACGGCGCCGTAAGCGTCAGAAAAAGCATCAAGACAATCGATCGCATCTTCATAGGTTGCTGGCCACCTTTGTTGCCGCGCCGCCATCGGCGACGGCAGGACGTGCAGCGTCTGTCGACGAGCGTTGCAGTTTTCGGAAGAGCGCCCAGTAGACGCTGACGGAGCGTTCGAAAACCCACAGTGGCGCGCAGAGACATGCGCGGAACGGGAAGAACGACGACGCGCCTCCTCGGCCGCGCACGGCCAGGACGATCGACGCGAATGCGATCGCGCCGGCGTAGCCACCGGCGAGACGGAATCCGCCGAGGGTCGCCAGCAGAATCGCGAGTGGGAGCAGAGCGAAGAAGAAGGCGGACTTCACGGGCATGGCGAAATCGCCATCCGCCTGGCGCGGACGATCGCGCAGCCAGTGATCGAGCGGCGGCGGCAGGCGGCGGACGAAGACATCGCACGCGGAGAAAACTTCCGCGCCTTGCGATGCGAGGCGGCGCACCGCATCCTCTCCGTTCGACCAGGCGATGTCGACGCCGCGCAGGCCGCGGATCGACGACTTGCGGATGCCGAACGTGGCGCCATGATCCGGCAGCGGTTCGACTCCGCGGTGGACGAGCATTCGTCCCGCCTCGATGCCGCTCCACCACGGCAACGGCTCGAAGTAATCCTGTGGCTCGACGACTTCGTGGAGGTCGAGGAGATCGCAGACGCTCTCGATGGCATCGGCGTGGTAGCGAACGTTCTCGTCGGCCACGATGATCTTGTCGCAACTGCTGACGTCGACGGCGGTGCGAACCGCGTCGATGCCGCCTGTGAAGTTGCGATGCCTCGGCCGCGCCGGAACGTGACGCGACACCCAACGAAGGACGGCGCTGTTGCTCTCGAAGATCGGAGTTGGTGATCCATCGACGACGATCACTTCGCAGCTGTCGACGGACATTGTGGAGAGGTAGGAGGCGAGGTCTCGGAGATCGTCGGCGGGCTCCCGGTCGCGCTCGATCACGACCATATAGGTGCACCTGCGATCCTGCGGATTGCGGTGTCTCATGCGCGATTGCAAAAGCGAGGTGTGTGCCATGGTCTAGTCCACATCCTGAGGTCGCTGAGCGAAGCGAAGGCCGGCCTCAGGATCTCCGGTGGCGCCGCTCAGAATGCGCGGTATCACCGGAGATCCTGACGATTCGCTTCGCGAGTCGCAGGATGAACTGGAGAACCCGTGGCACACCCCTTGCCCTTCGCACGGCGCATGGTCCGGGGAACACGCAGCGATTCGCCGGTGAAGGTCTGGCCGGGAACGCCGTATCCGCTCGGTGCGACGTACGACGGCGCGGGTACAAATTTTTCTGTCTTCTCCGAGCCCGCTACACGCGTCGAGCTTTGCCTTTTCGATGATGACGGAAAACAGAGCTGCGTCGATCTGCCGGAGATGACCGGCTTCATCTGGCATGGCTACGTGCCGAACATCGGTCCCGGTCAGCGATACGGATTTCGTGTGCATGGTCCGTGGGAACCCAGCGCCGGCGATCGCTGCAATCCGGCCAAACTGTTGCTCGATCCGTATGGCAAAGCGGTCGATGGACAGGTGCAGTGGAACGAAGCCGTCTTCGGACACTTCTTTGACAATCCCGACGCGAGGAACGACGCCGACTCCGCGCCGTTCATGCCGAAGTCGGTGGTCACGAATCCGTACTTCGACTGGTCGAGCGATCGCTATCCGCGCACACCGTGGCACGAGACGATCATTTATGAGGTTCACGTCAAAGGCTTCACGCAGCGGCATCCCGAGGTGCCGGAAAATCAGCGTGGGACGTACGCGGGACTCGCGCATCCGGCGGCCATCAAGCATCTGAAGACGCTCGGCATCACCGCGGTCGAGCTCCTCCCCGTCCATCAGTTCATTCACGACTCGCTGCTGTTGCAGCGCGGCCTGCGCAACTACTGGGGCTACAACTCCATCAGCTATCTCGCCGCGCACAACGAGTACTCGTCGGGCGGACAGACCGGGCAGCAGGTGCAGGAGTTCAAGCAGATGGTGAAGACGCTGCACGCCGAGGGGATCGAAGTCATCCTCGACGTCGTCTACAACCACACAGCCGAGGGCAATCACCTCGGGCCGATGCTTTCGATGAAGGGGATCGACAACGCCGCGTACTACCGGCTGATGCCCGACGACCCGCGCTACTACATGGATTACACCGGCACAGGCAACAGCCTGAACATGCGCCACCCGCACGTGCTGCAGCTGATCATGGATTCGCTGCGCTACTGGCACCTGGAGATGCACGTGGACGGCTTCCGTTTCGATCTCGCGTCGACGCTTGCGCGCGAGCTGCACGACGTCGATCGGCTCAGCGCATTCTTCGACATCATTCAACAGGATCCGGTGCTGTCGCAGGTGAAGCTGATCGCCGAGCCGTGGGATGTCGGCGAAGGCGGATATCAGGTCGGTAACTTTCCGCCGTTGTGGTCGGAGTGGAATGGGAAGTACCGCGATTCGGTCCGCGATTACTGGCGCGGAACGGATCAGATCCTTGGCGAGTTCGCGAATCGGTTGACCGGCAGCTCGGATTTGTACGCGTGGACGGGACGTCGTCCGTACGCGTCGATCAACTTCGTCACCGCGCACGACGGCTTCACGCTGCGCGATCTCGTTTCCTACAACGAGAAGCACAACGAGGCGAATGGCGAGAACAACACCGACGGCGCGAACGACAATGGATCGTGGAATTGCGGCGCCGAGGGACCGACGGATGATGACGCGATCAACGCGCTGCGCTCTCGGCAGCAGCGGAACTTCCTGACGACGCTCGTGCTGTCGGTCGGCGTTCCGATGATTTGCGGCGGCGACGAAATCGGCCGCACGCAGAACGGCAACAACAACGCGTACTGCCAGGACAACGAGATTTCATGGTTCGACTGGGAGCACGTCGATCAAGAGCTGTTCGCGTTCGTCACGCGAATCATCGAGTTCCGCCGCGAGCACGCGGTGTTTCAGCGCCGGCGCTGGTTTTACGGACGGCCGCTGCGCGGGGCGGATGTCAGCGACATCGGTTGGTTCAAGCCGGACGGCGAAGAGATGACCGACGAGGACTGGCACATCGGTTTCGCGCGCAGCATCGGCGTGTTTCTCAGCGGCCAGGGCATCCCGACGCCGAACGCGCGCGGCGAGGAAATCATCGACGACAGTTTCTACCTGCTCTTCAACGCCCACTTCGAGGGGATGCCGTTCCGGCTGCCGACGGGCGCGTGGGGCGAACGATGGGAGACGGTGGTCGATACGAACAAGCCGATCCCGGATTTGCGTTCGCATCAGGAGTTGCATGCCGGCGAAGAGGTGATCGTCGAGGCGTACTCGATGATGGTGCTGCGGCGCGTTGATTAGACGAAAGGCGTTTCACCACAAAGACACAAAGGGCACAAAGAGATCTCTTTGTGCCCTTTGTGTCTTTGTGGTGATTTGGTTTTGACTACTGTGCTGGAACTCCCAACGCTGAATTGAACGACGCCAGCTCCGCTGCTTTAAACGCGATGCAGGTATCGATCGCATCGAGGGCGCGTTTGAGCGAACGTTCGCCGGCGCCGGCGGGGTGTGTGGCGAAGAACGCTTGCACGTCTGCTTTCATGGCGGCGTCGCAGAACGTCGACGTCGAGCCGGTGATGGCGCCGGTCGCGGTCGGGATCTTTTGATTGAGCATTTCCCAATGCGACTTGGCGGCGGCCCAGCCGATCTGTTTCGCGGCGGGATTGAAGAACAGCGTCGCGGCCATGCCCGGCAGATCCTGGGTGCGGACCTGATCGCTGTAGACGTAGTCAACGGCGCGGGCAATCAGTTTCGGATCGCGGAAGAGCGGAATGAGGTTGCGATAGCGCGCTGCGATCTCCGGATTCGGCGCGGTCTTGAGGTGATCGAGTACCTGATTGAAGAGCGCTTCATCACCGTTGAACGCGGCGATTGGTAGCGCACGGTCGGCGATGACGGCATCGACGGACGTCGGATCGTTCATGTACTGCTGCGCGACGCGTTTGGCGCCGGCGATCACTTCCGGGTCCTCGCCTTCGATACCGAGGGTGCCGAGGACGTCGGCGCGCATGATGCGCTGCTCGCTGGTCTCGCCGGCCGGCGCGTCCCACGACAGCGGCGCGTATCCGCGCATGACTTCGCGGACGTAGGTGTGCCACGCGGCGCGGTTGGTATCGTCGATGAGCCGATTGTCGAGGAAGCCGAGGTTGCCGCCGATGGCGGCGACAAGCGGCCGCTCGGCGGGACGCGGCATCGCTTTCAGCAGTGCCAGGTAATCGCCGACGTTCTCGCGCATGCTGCGCACGAGGAGCCATTCGTTGCCGTTTAGCGAAATCAGTTCGGCGGGCGGCATCTCGCCGAGGTGGGCGCGGAGCTTCGCGCGCATGTCGGAGGAGTAGTCGGTCACGAAGTAGCCGGCACCGTTGCGGCTCAGGAAGAGCGGGCGATCGCAGGCCATCGTCGTGAACGAGTCGGTCGCTTTCGAAATCATCTTGCACGGCGACCCGGCCGCGGCGCCGACTTCGTGTGCGCAGATCGGAATCGTCCACGCCTGCGCGACGGGCGGCACGCTCTTCGGCAGCATCCGCTCCTGGGTGATGGTCACGGTGCGCGTGCCGTCGGCGGCGCACGATTCGCTGGCGTGCAGCAGCGGCGCGCCGGTCTGATCGACGAACGTTTTCATCACGGCGTCGAACGGCTGCTTCGTGGCGGTGGTCATCGTCCCCCACCAATCCTCAGCGGCCGCATTTCCGTACGAGAATTTCTTCAGATAGGCGCGGATGCCGTCGCGGAACGTCTCCTCGCCCACCCAGTTCTCCTGCATGCGCAGCACGGCCGCGGTCTTACCGTAGGCGATGCCGTCGAAGAGGGCGTTGATCTCGTTGCGCGTCTCCGCCTTCTGCCGGATCGGGCGTGTGGAGCGCGTGCTGTCGACGCCGAGGGAACCGTTCGTGCCGCCGGCTTCATCGAGATCGTCGCGCCACTCGGGATGCCATGCCTTCAGCGGCTTCGACGACATGAACGTGGCAAACCCCTCATTGAGCCAGATGTCGTCCCACCATTTCATCGTGACGAGGTCGCCGAACCATTGATGCGCAATTTCGTGAGCGATCACGCTGGCCACGCCGCGCTTCCGCTCCACCGAGGCGTGAACGTCGTCGAGAAGCAACGCTGTGTCGCGATACGTGATCGCGCCGGCGTTCTCCATCGCGCCCGCTTCGAAGTCGGGGATGGCGATCATGTCGAGCTTCCCGAACGGATACTTGATCCCGTAGTACTTGTCGTAAAACGAGATCGACGCCTCGGCCGCGGACACGGCGAACTTGCCGAGGTCCTGCATGCCGGGCACGGAACAGACGCGGATGGGGATGTCGTCGACGCCGCCGCTGACGCACTGAAAATCGCCGACGAGCATGGCCACGAGGTAGGTGGACATTTTTTGCGTGGTGCGGAAACGGATTGCGTGTTTGCCGGCGGCGGCTGGCGTGTCGGAGGCGATGGCGCCGTTGGAGATGGCGGTGTCGCCGTTATCGACGACGAGCGTGATGTCGAACGTGGCCTTCATGGCCGGCTCGTCGAACGATGGAAACGCGCGGCGCGCGTCAGTCGGCTCGAATTGCGTGACGGCGTATTTGCGCTTCGCTGTTTTGCTCAGGTAGAGGCCGCGCAGTTGCGATTGGAGAATGCCGTCGAAGGCGATGCGCAGCGAGGCCTTGCCCGGCGGAATGGTCTGGCCGAACTTGAGCGAGGCCATCTCGTTGGTCACGTCGTAAGTGATGGTCGGATTCATCATCTTGCTGCCGCTGGCGAGGACGACGTCGTGCATGACGATGTCGGCGCTGTGCAGCGTGATGGTGTCGACAGGCTCCTTGAGCGTGACGTCGATCGTCTCCTGCCCGCTGAATTTTTCGGTAGGGAGATCTGGCGTGATGGTGATGGCGTAGTGGTCGGGACTCACGCTCTGCGGCAAACGGGCGGCGGCGAGCGGAATGGCGGCGAGGAGAAGAAGAGAGAAGAGCAGGCGTCTCATGGGACGCACAGGATAGCGTTAGTCCGAGGCGCGGAAGAGGACGACCAGGACGCCGATGCCGACCAGGATGAGTACAACGGCAAGGATCAGATTCATGTTGCCATTTTGTTTCGCAGGCGGCACAGAGGTATCGGTCGCGGCCGTGTCGTGAACGGCGGTGACGCTGGTGTCGGTCGGTGACGAAGTGGTGGTGGAGATGGTCGTGTCGGTGGTGCTCGTGGCCGCGGGCGGAGACGTGGTGGTGGTTGCCGGCGTCGTAGTGGCGGTTTGAACCGGCGGCGGTGCGACAGTAGTGGTCGTCGGCGGTGCTTTTGGCTGCGGCGTCGAAATGATCGGCGGAGCGGGAGGAATCGTCGCTGTCTCAGCGACCTTCACGGCCGGCGGCGCGGGCGGTTTCGGCTTCGGGAGCGGAGTCGCTTTGATCGCAACTTCCTTCGTTTTCGGCGGCGTTGCTTTGGCCGCTGTCTTCACTGCGGGCTTCGCTTCCGTTTTCTTCGGAACGGTTGTCTTGGACGCGGTTTTCGCCGGCTCAGATTTCTTCGAAGCAGTCGTCTTCTTGGTCGTGGTCGTCTTTGCCGCGGGCGGTTTTGTGGCGATCTGCACCGGCTTTTTCTCCGGCGGCGGTGCGGTGACGATGCGGCGCGGCAGCGGTTCGGGCTGCGAGCCGCGCGCGACGTGCGCTGGAGTCGATACGCCGAGGCGGCTGAGGCGGCGCGCGGATTCGCGCGAAAGGAAACGGCGCGTTTCGGGCGTCGGATAGAGCGTCTTTCCGCCGGCAGTGACGGTCTGGTCGGCGATCGTGCGGTTGTATTCGGGATAGCGCTTCAACGCGTTCAGCAGCGATCCCCCCTGCACGCTCGCATCAAAAAACGATCCCGTCGGCGACGTCATGGCGTAATCCCAGACGCGTCCGATGTCGGTGAAAACCTGCAAGGCCTCGTTGGCGGCGTTGCGCTCGCCTCCGGGCGGATGCGAGGCGGCCGCGCGCCGCGCTTCCGCCAGCGCCGATTTGAATACCGCGTAGTCGTCGCCCTCGGCGGCGACCTGCAGACGGCGCAAGCTGGCGCGCAGATCGTTCGACGGCGGCGCAGCCGCGGGGACCGGCTCCAGCGCCGGCGCCTCGGCCTCGAGTGCGGGTACCGTGGTTGGATCGGTTGCGCATTCCGCGGGGACGGGACTCTGCGGACGCGCCAGCACTTTGACGGTCGGATTCAGCTCGCGCGTC
>JAXDIO010000032.1:0-7191 GCA_034663965.1 Thermoanaerobaculia bacterium
CGCGTCAGCGGCGAATGCAGCGGCGGCGAAAAGGAAAACAAAAGCCGTGATACGGTTTTTCATCGTCCGCGAATTCTAAGGCCATGCGCTTTTCCGTTTCCGAGTACGTCCGCTGGGAAGACATCGACGCCGCCGGCATCATCAACTATCAGGCGTATCTGCGATTCTTCGGGTTGGCCGAGGTCGAGCTGTTCCGCTCCTGCGGCCTGCCGTACCGGACGCTCTTCGACGACCTCGGACTCTGGCTTCCGCGCGTGCACGTCGAGTGCGACTTCTTTCATCCCGTTACACTCGACGAGTTGCTCATCGTCGATGCCTACTTCGGAAAGATCGGCGCGAGCTCGATCCATCTCAACTTCGAAGTGCGCCGCAGTGAAGACAAGGACGTCATCGTCGCCACCGGCAAGTATGTGCTCGTGGCGGTGAAACGCGGCGAGTTCAAGCCGACGTCGGTCCCCGACGCTGTGCGCGAGAAGCTCGCGCCGTACGTGGAGAGCGGCGACCTATAATCCGCGCCTCCCATGGCGAAACGTCCCAGCCTTTTTCTGATCGACGGCTCCAACAACGTCTACCGCTCGTACTTCGCGATCCGCAACCTCACCAACTCGTCCGGTCTGGCCACGAACGCGGTGTACGGTTTCACGCAGACGCTAAAGAAGCTGCTGAAGGATTTCGCGCCGGACTGCATCGCCGTTGCTTTCGACATCAGCAGCGCCAAGACGCGCCACGAGGCGTTCGCCGACTACAAAAAGGACCGCCGGCCAATGCCGGACGATCTAGCCATCCAGTTGCCGCTCGTCAATGAGGTGCTGGAAGGTTTCCGCATCCCGGTGATCGGCGTCGAGGATTGGGAAGCCGACGATCTCCTCGGCACGCTGGCCTGCGTCGCGAAAGAGCGCGGCTACGACGTCGTCCTAGCCACCTCGGACAAAGATTTCTTCCAGCTCGTCGGCGACGGCATCAAGCTCTTTCACACCGGCCGCGAAGTGCTCTACGACGCGAAAGGCGTCGAGGAAACGTTCGGCCTCCCGCCCGAAAAAGTCGTCGACGTCATGGCCATCTGGGGCGATGCCATCGACAACATCCCCGGCGTTCCCGGTATCGGCGAGAAGGGCGCGAAGGCGCTCATCTCCGAGTACGGATCGCTGGAAGGCGTCTACGAGAATCTCGACAAGCTCAAACCCGCGCAGCGCAAGAAGCTCGAAGAGAACCGCGACAAGGCCTTCATCTCGCGCGAACTGGCTCGCATCAAGTGCGACCTTCCAACGGAGAGCATCGATTTCGAAACGCTGAAGCGGCAGGAGCCCGATCGCGCCAAGCTGCACGACGTTTTCTCACGACTCGAGTTCGCGTCGCTGATGCAGGAGTTTCTCCCCGAGGCGCCGCCGGTCGAGGTGGATTACCGGATTGCGACGAGCGCCGACGACGTGCGCGATTTCATCGGCGGCGCGACTGAGGTTGCGATCTGGATCGAGTCGACGACGCCGGAGGGACACGACGATTTGTTTGCGGCGTCGTTGTCGGTGAAGCAGGCGGAGTCGCTCATCGTACCGATCGCCGATTCGCTCGGCGGTACGCCCGAACTTCGCGACGCGTTGCAGACACTGCTTCGATCCGATCGGCTCTTCGTCGCGCACGACATCAAGTTGCAGTTGCGACGCCTCGCCGCGAACGGCTGGCCGCTGCCGGCACGTTTCGCCGACACGATGATCATGTCGTACGTGAACAATCCCGGGCTGCCGAGCCACGCCTTCAGCAACGTGGCGCGCGACTGGCTGAAGCGCGACATGGCGGCGAGAAAAGACGTCGCCAAGACCGCGCCGCTCTTCGCGCTCGATCACGAGATCGGCGCCAGCGCGCTTTCTCCCTACCAGCAATACCTCGGCGAAAAATCCGACGTCACCGTCGCGCTCAAGGAGATGCTGACGACGGAGTTGCAACGCGATCCGGCGCTCGTCGACATTTACGACCGCATCGAACTGCCGCTCATCCCGGTGCTGGAACGGATGGAAGCGCGCGGCATCCGCATCGACGTCGCGCTGCTGCACGAGATGTCCGCGAAGATGGCGCTACAACTCGCGCAACTGGAGAAAGAGATCTACGCCGAGGCCGGGACGGACTTCAACATCAACTCGCCGCAGCAACTGGCGCACATCCTGTTCGAGAAGTTGCAGTATCCCGTTCTCAAAAAGACGAAGGGAACGAAGGCGTATTCGACGAACGTGGAGGTTCTGCAGGAGCTGGCCAGTCATGGCTTCGCCGTGCCGCGCCTGATCCTGCTGCATCGCGAGCTGCACAAGCTGAAGTCGACCTACATCGATTCGCTGCCGCAGCTCGTGGCGAAGGACGGCCGCGTACACACGTCGTTCAATCAGGCCGTGGCGGCGACGGGACGGTTGTCGTCATCCGATCCGAACCTGCAGAACATCCCCATCCGTACCGAGCTTGGACGTGAGATACGCAAGGCCTTCATTGCCGACGAAGGCAACATGCTGCTCGCGGCCGACTACTCGCAGGTCGAGCTGCGCATCCTCGCGCACATTTCGCAGGACGCCGAATTGATCGAGACGTTCCAACGAGGCGCGGACATTCATCGCGCCACGGCCTCGAAGATGTTCAATGTCGCCGAGGATGAGCTGACGCACGATCAGCGCCGCGCCGCGAAGACGATCAACTTCGGCGTGTTGTACGGCATGTCGGCGTTCCGTTTGTCGAATGAGTTGAACATCCCCACGGGCCAGGCGAAGGATTTCATCGACGCCTACTTCGCGCGCTATCCGAAGATTCAGGAGTACCTCGATCGCACGCTGGAAGAAGCGCGGCGCTCCGGCAAAGTGACCACGCTGTTCGGCCGCGTGCGCTACATCCCGGAGATCCATAACAAGTCGTTCACGGTGCGCGGCAACGCGGAGCGGATGGCCACGAACGCGCCGATCCAGGGGACGGCCGCGGACATTCTCAAGCTGGCCATGATCGCGCTCGACAAACGTCTGGACGACAAGGCGGCCATGCTGCTCACCGTCCACGACGAAATCGTGATCGAAGTCCCCGAGTCGCGCGCGGCGGACGTGGCGGGAATCGTGAAAGAGACGATGGAGAACATTTTCCCGCTCGCCGTGCCGCTGCAAGTCGACGCGCATTACGGCCGGAGCTGGTACGACGCGAAGGAGTGAACGAGTGAGGTTGCCCCGGTTACTGCTCGCGCTCGCCCTCATCGTCGCTTTCATCTGGGCCTGCAACAAACCTCCCGCGCCGCCGCAGGCTCCGAAGAAAACCGAACCGACGATTCGCGCGACGGTCATCACGATCCAGACGACCATCCAGCCGGCGAACAAGACCTACTCTCACGAGATCGTCATCGCGAACAATCGCGCCCGCAGCACCGACGAAGCCGACCAATGGCGCCTCTTCGATTTCGCGCAGAAGCAGGTGACGTACGTCGATGACATCGCGCACGCGGTTCGCGTCCAATCGTTCGCCGATGCCATCACGTCTCGCCGCGTCGCCGTCGCGCGCCCGATCCCGGACGGATTGCCGCACGCGCAGTTCGTCGTCACCAACGCGCAGAAAACGCTGCAAGGCGTC
Source organism: Thermoanaerobaculia bacterium (assembly GCA_034663965.1). GTDB lineage: Bacteria > Acidobacteriota > Thermoanaerobaculia > Gp7-AA8 > Gp7-AA8 > JADGNZ01. Next base: position 3,586 of record JAXDIO010000032.1, read on the forward strand.
GCCACCAAACAATCCGTCATCCGCCTCGGCGCCTACCAGCGCGAGCTGTGGATCGGATCGCATCCGCTCATCCCGCGCGGTCTCTTCGCGATGCTGCAAGCGAGCGAGCCCGCCTCATCGCCGCTAGCCGGCATCACCCGCGCCGCCGACGAAGCGCTCATGGAAGTGCAAGGCTTTCCCTTCGCCGATCACGCCGAACTGCCATACGAAAACAAGAAGATGGTGGTCGACAACACGGTGGTGAAGATCGAACAGCGGGATGTTCCGGTGACGCTGCTGGCGGTGAGCGGCAAGTATTCGGACGTGAAGGCTGCTGCTGTATCTTTGAAAAAATGAAGATCGTTCGATTCAAGTTCGACGAAGCCGTAATCGCGGAGGTCGATCGCGCTGCATCGCTCCTGAAGATGACTCGGTCGGCCTTCGTCCGCGACACACTTGCGAATGCGATATCGAGGCAGGACGAGTCGCAGCATCGACGCGGCTACGAAGCAGCGCCCGAGGCTCAGGATGAGTTCAGCATCTGGGCGGCCGAGCAGGTGTGGCCGAAATGAAGCTCGTCGGCGTTGACGTTCGAAACGGCACAACCTAGACTGACTGGTCATGCCAAAGACATACTCCACCTATGAAGCAAAAGCCCGTCTTAGCGAGCTGCTCGCACACGTGCGAAAAGGCGACGTAGTGACGATCACACACCGCGGCGAGGCCGTGGCGGAAGTAACGCCGGTCATACGGCCTAACACAACGATTGCCCAGCGTCTCGAAGAGCTCCGGCGAAAGGGAGTACTCTCGTTTCCCACGACTAACGCGAAACGCGAGTTCAAAGGCCTTGTGAAGAAACCCGGAGCGCTACGCCGTTTTCTTGATTCGCGCTAATGAAAGTCGCCTATGTGGACTCGTCCTTCGTGGTGGCAATTGCCTTTACCGAGACAGGGTCTGTCGCTCTCGCGCAAACGCTCAGTGAGCAAGACGTTTTGCTATCGTCTAATCTTCTCGAGGCCGAGCTGCGGGCAGCGTTCCGACGAGACAACGTGACGGCTGATCCAACCGAGTTGCTTTCATCGATCGTCTGGGTCCACCCGGACCGCGCGCTCACGGCCGAGATAACGACGGTTCTCGGCGTGGGCTACGTTCGAGGAGCTGATCTGTGGCACCTCGCCTCTGCACTTTTCGTGGATCCGAACCGAGAGATCGCGTTCCTGACCTTAGATGTTCGACAACGAGAGATCAGCGAAGAGCTTGGTTTTTCCGCCGGCGGAGCGGAAGCTGAGGGTTAAATCGTTGGGCGCTTGCGCGGACGATGCGCCGCTTTAGTCGTCTCCAAAAATTCTCTTATCGACAACTTCCCACGTTTCACTCTCTTCTGGCGAAGCGCGATGTGCGTCGAGCCGTCTATGAAGTTCGGCTACCAACTCTTCGGAAACGCTAAGGTCAGGGTCCGTAGTCTCAGCCATGCGCGAATTCTACGGCGCTACAGAACCTTCCGCGAATCCCCCACCCGCTTCGTGACACCTTCGCGATCCATCCACTCCAGCAGCGGGATGGCAATCTTGCGCGACAGGCCGAAGTACTCTTTGAAGTGGCCGACGTCGATCATGTCGCCGCGTCGCTCGCTGATGCGCGCGGCGGCGGCGGCGAGGGCGTCGCGGTGGACGTAGATGCCTTCGGCGAGGCGGACCAGCGTTCCCTGTTTGACGAGGAAGCCGATCACGCCTTCGATGACGCGCGCTTTCTGCGTCCGCTCGTTGATCAGCTCGGAGACCGGCGGCGGTGCGAGGCCGGCCTCGGCGAAGCGCGATTCGATCATGCGGGCCAGCTCGCCTTCCGCGCCGCCGAGTGTTTTGGAGCGGCCGGGGATGTCGAGTGCGTCGCCGGCGATGGCCACGATCTTCTCGCGCGCCAGATCCTGCAGCAGGAAGTTGATCATCGCGCCGTCAGCGTTGCGCGGAAGGAGCTTCTGCACGAACTCGCTCTTCGGAACGTTGAGCGCCATGCGATTTTCTTCGAAGTACGCGCGGAGAAACTCCATCGACTTGCGGCGAAAGTCGATGAGGACATCGTGATGGATCCAGCGCCGCTCGCCGCTGTCGGCGAGATGCGGCACGTTTTTCAGCTCCTTCGCCAGCGTCTCGATGCGGATGCCGGTGCGCGCCTGGACTTCGTGCATCGTGAGACCGCGCAGGCCTTCCATCTTCGTCATCAGCGCGACGCGTTCCTGCAGCGTACCCGAGGAAAGAGTGTCCAGCAGCTCGCCGCGCGTATTGCGGCTGAGTTTCGGCAGGTGTGCATCGACGATCATGCCGCCGCCGACCGTGAGCGCGGGCGAGTAGCGGCGGATGACGAAGCGATCGCCGGCTACAGCGACGACGGGCGATTCGAGCCGAACCTGAATGTACGCGGATGTTCCCGGCTTCATCTCCGCGGTCTGATCGACGAATCGGATGCTGCCGAGAAGCTCGGCGGAGAGGTGGTGGAAGCGGATGCGCGTTTGCTCCTTCAATGGCTTCGCATCGGGCAGCAGATCGAGGCGGGCGGTGATCACCTGCGACGTCCGCAGCGTGTTCGGCGTGACGAGCTGCTGGCCGCGATGAAGCTGGTCGAGATCGATATCCGGCAGGTTGACCGACGTCCTCTCGCCCGCCGAGGCGTAATCGCGCGCTTCGCCGTGAACCTGAATGTTGCGGGCGCGGCTGCGTTTGCCGCCGGGCAGCACCTCGACGTCGGTGTCGATGTTCAGGCGGCCCGCGTACGTGGTGCCGGTGATCACCGAGCCGAATCCTTTCATCGTGAAGACGCGGTCGATCGGGAGGCGGAAAACGCGCGTCGTGGCGTCGCGGTCTTCGACTTCAGCGACCGAGGAAAGGAGGGCGCGGCGGAGGTCATCGAGGCCGGCGCCGGTGACGCTGCTGACCGGGACGATCGGTTTGCCGGCGAGGAAACTGCCGGCCACGAGCTCTTCGATCTCGAGGCGGACCAGGTCGATGATGTCGTCGTCGACGAGGTCGCGTTTCGTGATCGCCACGACGCCCGTTTTGATATCGAGCAGGCGGCAGATGGCAAAGTGCTCGCGGGTCTGCGGCTTGATCGACTCGTCCGCGGCCACGACTAGCAGCGCGCTTTCGATCCCGCCGACGCCGGCCAGCATATTTTTGACGAAACGCTCGTGGCCGGGGACGTCGATGAAGCCGATCTGGTAGTCGTCGGTGAACCAGCTGGCGAACCCCAGATCGATCGTGATCCCGCGCTTCTTCTCCTCGGGGAGCCGGTCGGTGTCGACTCCGGTCAGCGCGCGGACGAGCGCAGTCTTGCCGTGATCGATGTGCCCGGCCGTTCCGACGACGCGTTTTTTGCGAGGCATGGGCGCGCGAGTGTACCCGAGCGTGAGACTCGGCACCGGATCGGCATACTGGTGCAGCGACACCGAAACCTGAAGCGGAGTTCGTACGTAGAATTGACCGAACGGTCGTTCTGTAGTAGCCTCACAGCCGTTCCGAAAATGTTGGTTATGTCTCAGCAACTCAGCAGGTTGTCACGTTGCTGTTACATGGTGAAAAGTTTCACAAGGTCGTGAGATACTCCATCGCGTCGTTGAAAAGTTAAAGCTTTACT
>JAXDIO010000048.1:0-30964 GCA_034663965.1 Thermoanaerobaculia bacterium
TGTTCGGCGGGTTCACCTCGGGCCAGACATTTCTTTACGACGGCGACGGCGCGCTGCGCTTTTCCGGCGGCGTGACCTCCCTCCGCGGACATGCGGGCGTGAACCGCGGCAGCATGGACGTCGTCGATATCGTGCACGCCAGGGCGCACCAGGGCACGCATCCGGTCTTCGGATGCGCGATCGTCACCACTTCGGAAAGCGAGCAGAGACAATGAGCGAGATCGCAACTGAACGGGATTCGGTAATCGCCGCGCGGGCCGTCGAGCTCCGCGATGAACAACTGCACGCACGCCACGCTCGCGTCGACCGGATGTTCGTGTGGCTCTTTCTGCTGCAATGGGTGGGCGGGATCATCGCCGCGCTGACCGTCTCTCCGTACGCATGGGAAGGAAAGGTTCACACGGTCCACCTGCACGTCTGGATCGCAGTCGCCGGTGGAGCAGGAATCATCATTCTGCCGATTCTTCTCGCCATTTTCCGGCCCGGCACGACCCTGACGCGCCACGTGATCGCTGCATCGCAGATGCTTTCGTCAGCATTGCTCATCCACCTGACCGGCGGACGGATCGAGACGCACTTCCACGTCTTCGGATCGCTGGCGTTTCTCGCGTTCTATCTCGATTGGACGGCGCTGATCACCGCCACGGTGGTCGTGGCTGGCGACCATTTCCTGCGCGGTATTTTCTGGCCGGAGTCGGTCTACGGCGTCGCCAACCCCGAGTGGTGGCGCTTCCTCGAGCATGCCGGATGGGTGGCGTTCGAAGATGTCTTCCTGATCTGGGCCTGCGTGATGGGCAAGCGCGAGATTGGGGAATCGGCGGCGCGGCAGGCGCAGGTCGAACACCTGTCGGAGCTCGAACAACTCAAGAGCGCGGCGCTGGAAATGGCCATGGCGGAAATGCAAGTGGCATCGGCGTAAGCTTCGCGGCTATGTCCGACATCAGCGACACCATCAACGAAGCAGTCGAACACGCATCCGATTCGCGGCTGAACTCGATCATCGCGGCACTCGTGGCCATTGCGGCGACGTTCATGGCGCTTTGCAACGTCAAGGACGGGAACATCGTGCAGGGGATGACGCAGGCGCAGGCGAATGCGGTCGATCAGTGGTCGTACTACCAGGCCAAGGGGATGAAGCAGAACCTGGCGGAGGCGACGCTCGATCAGTTGCAGCTGCAGCGGGCGATGCTCACCGATCCGAAGTTCGCGCCGATGCTGGACGCGAAGATTGCCCTCTACGAAAAGCAGGTCAAAAAGTACGAGAAGGAAAAGATCGACATCAAGGCGAACGCGGAGGGTGCGCAGAAGGAGTACGACCGCCTCAACCTGCACGACGATCAATTCGATATGTCGGACGCCTGTCTCTCCGTCGCCATCGCACTGTTTGGCGTCACCGCGCTGACGAAGAAACGCTGGCTCCTGGCGCTCGCTTGCGTGTTCATGTTCTTCGGCGTGCTGTTCGGGCTGGCCGGATTCTTCGCGTGGAAGCTGCACCCCGATTTCTTCGCGAAGTTTTTGTCCTGAACGTCATTCAAACCGGTAGCGCACGGCGTCGTTCGGCAGCGGACCGATGATCATTCGTCCGTTGCGGCGAAGAGGCATCGCGGCCAGCGACTGCAGACGATAGGTCCGCCTGATGAACGCATTGCGCGCGGGATCGTGTTCGAGAAAGACGAGCGTGCCGACCGTGCCCGGCGCGTTGTCGACGAAGATTCGTCGTCCGCGGTTTTGGCGGAGGAACGCTTCGAAGCGGTCCCACTGCCCCGCGAACGCGCGCGCCTCGGGGATGTCGCGCGCGAGCTCAATCGCATTGACTAACGGCACGATCGCGACGAGCCCAACCGCGATCGCAAATGCTGCGCGCCACCGTTCCGGCCGCGGAAGCGCAGCGCCGAGGGCGGAGACGCTGGCGACGATCAGCGCGAAGAGAATTAGCCGCGCGCGCTCCGGCAGCGGAACGACCAGCGCAATTTCGCCGGCTGCGAGGCTGACGACGGCGCAGCCGATCGCGGAGAGTATCGCCACGATGACGACGCGGCGCGAAACGCGAGGCGCCCAAAGCGCCGCCGCCAGAAAAACCAGGATCAGCAACAGGCCGGAGCGCGCCACCGCATCGACGAAAAACGATGCCGTATCAACAACCGTCGCCGAGATCACATGAAGCGCCGGCGGCGTCGGTGCAAAGTGCGACTTTCGGATCGCGTTTCCCGGCGACAGTGCGATGACGGAGAGACTGATCAACGAGCCGATCAGTCCCGCCAGCATCGGCTTACGGCGCCACGCGGCGAATGCAATCGCGCAGATGACGATCTGCGAAAGCACTTCCGTTTCCGAACAGCCGCCCGCGATGAACGGAACGACGGCGTCGATCCATCGCCACTCGTTTCGTCTCGAGGCATTGCCGATCCACCATGCGAACGCCGCGAGCGGAGCCGCGTACGAGAGCAAGCCGGTAACCCACAGGATCGACTGCGGCACATCGCTAGTGCCGAGGAGAATCGCGCACGTCATCGCCAGTGCGAGAGGCCAGTGGCGCAGTCCTCGCTGCAACGCCGCCAACATCGCGATCGTCGTCAGCAGCACGATCAGCATCGCCGTCCACGGTCCCATCGTCGCCAACGCCGCGTCGACGAATGTGAACGTGAAGCGGCCGCTCCAGACGCGGTACCACTCCGCCTGACCGCGCCAGAAGCCAAAGTCGGCGACGGATGCCGGAACGGCGAAGTCGTCGGAGAACCAGCGGACGTAGAAGCCGCGCACGCACAGAACGGCCAGCGCGGCGGCCGTCGTGAACGCAACCACGACTGCTGCCGCGCGCTCTTTCATCGGCGATTCGTCAATCCACGACGGCAGCGTCGGTGATGTCGAGAGCGCGGTCGATGATCGTGAACGCCTCGCGGAGCTGCGCCTCGGTGATGCAGAGCGGCGGGTTCGTGAAGAGATTGTTCCAGTTGATGAACGCATACATGCCCTGCTCGCGCAGGAACGCGCCGAGGCGCTGCATCTCGGGGCTCGTGCCGTTGAACGGTGCCATCGGTTCCTTCGTTTTGCGATTGCGGACCAACTCCAGCACGCCGAAGAGACCGATCGAGCGGACGTCGCCGACCGAGGGATGCTTGTCTTTCATCTGCGCGTGAAGCTCTGCGAGCACGCGCCCCATCTTCTGCGTGTGCGACATCGTGTCGTCGTCGATCATCACCTGCAGACACGCCTCGGCTGCCGCAAGGCTCATCGGATGCGCGTTGTAGGTCAGGCCGCCGAAGAAGGTGTTGCGATCGAAGTAACTCGCGATGCGGTCGCTGATCGCAACGGCGCCGAGCGGCAGATACGCGGACGTCAATCCCTTCGCCATCGTGATCATGTCCGGGACGACGTTCCAATGATCGGCGGCGAACCAGCGTCCGGTCCTGCCGAGGCCGCACATCACTTCGTCGCAGACGAGGAAGATGCCGTGGCGGTCGCAGATCGCGCGCAAACCCTGCAGGTATCCGTCCGGCGGAACGATGATGCCGTTCGTGCCGGTGACCGTCTCCACGAAAATCGCAGCGATGGTGTGGCCGCCTTCGTACGCGATCGTCTCCTCGAGCTCGTCGAGGCAGCGCTGCACGAACTCGGCGTCGCTGTCGCCATCGCGATAGAGATGGCTGCGGTATTTGTACGGATCGAAAAAGCGAACGACGCCGGGGATGCCGGGCTCGTTGGCCCAGCGGCGCGGATCGCCGGTGAGCGAAATCGCACCGGCGGTGGCGCCGTGATACGAGCGGTAGCGGACCATGATCTTCTGGCGGCCGCTGACGATGCGCGCGATGCGGATGGCGTTCTCGTTCGCTTCGGCACCGCCGAGGGTGAAGAAGAAACGATTGAGATCGCCGGGCGTGAGATCCGCGAGCATTTTGCCGACGCGCGCGCGGACAGGGCTGGCCATGCCGGGACCGGCGTAGACCAGCTCGTCCGCCTGACGCTTGATCGCGTCGATGACGCGCTTGTCGCCGTGGCCGATGTTGACGCACATCAACTGCGAGTTCATGTCGATGTAGCGCTTGCCGTCGGCGTCCCAGAAGTAGATGCCTTCGCCGCGCACCATCGCAATCGGATTCACGCTGGCCTGCGCCGACCAGGAAAAAATCGTGTGGCGCTTGGTCAGCGCAATCATCTCTTCGGCGGTCATGCCATCGACAATGGGTCCCGCGATTTCTGTCGTCGTCATGCGCGCTAGGTTATCGCGACTTGCGCACCTCCGTGAATGGGTTGCGCGCGAAAACCCCTGCCCGCGATGACTTCCGCCGCGAACCTTTCCATCTCCTCGGCTTGCGGACTGAATTGGAGCAGCGTGAGATCGATTCCGATGCGTTCGAGCTCATCGAGGCGCTCGGAGATCTGCTCGGGCGTCCCGACGAGTCCTGTCCGCAGGCCGCGGTTGGAAACCGAGTAGTCTTCGAGCGAGACGTGCTGATCGAGTTTCGTTCCGGAGAGCCACTGCTCGTAGTTCGCGAATCCGCGCGCGGTCGCTTTGACGTCGGTGATGCGGGCCAGCTCGCGCTGCGCGGCGGCTTCCGATCGGCGGCACACCACGAAGCCGGCCACGCCGAACTGCAGCGGCGGCTTATGCGGCGCGAGCCGCTCGCGGCGTTCGGACATATCGGCGATCTTCGGCGCCAGCCGCTCCGGCGGATCGCCGTGCATGACGTAAGCGTCGGCGCGTTCGGCGATCAAGTCCTTAGCCGTTTCCGACTCGCCGCCCGCGTAGATCACCGGCTTGCGCACCGGCTTCGGCTCGAGGATTGCGTTGCGAATCGTGTAGTGCGCGCCGGAGTAGCTGAAGCGCGGCTGCGACCAGAGACCGTCCACGACCGCCAGCCACTCCGCGGTCCGTTCGTAGCGCGCGTCGTGCTCATCGAACGCAAGTCCGTACTGCAGCGCCTCATCGCGCCACCACGCTGAGACGACGTTGAGCGCGATGCGGCCTTTGCTGATCTGATCGATGCTCGCCGCGTGCTTCGCGAGAAGCGCGGGATGATGAAACGTCGGCCGTACAGCGACCATCAGTTCAAGACGATCGGTGACCGCAGCCAGCGCGGCAGCGGTCGTCCACGCGTCGAGGCTCGGTTCATCGACGCCTTTGATGTCATTCAAATTCAACTCGGCGAGCAGGCTGATGTCGTATCCAATCTGCTCGCTGCGGACGGCGAGATCGCGCACGTACCGCCAGCTCGCTTCCATCCGCTCGTCATCGACATTGCGCAGCCATCCGCCGAACATCGGAAGCCAATATCCGAATCGCAGGCTCATGACGCACTCTCCGCACGCGCGATGAGCGCATCGACGAGGCGCGCCGTCGGATCGAAGCCGACCACGGCCACGGGATCGGCGACGAAATTCGAAAGCGCGTTGATGTCGTAGAAGTAAATCTCGCCATCGCGCTCGCTCTCCAGATACTCGATGCCGCCGACGTCGAGATGCGTGGCCGCGGCGATCCGTTCGACGGCGTCGATGATGTCGCGCGGCGGCTCGTACGGCTCGACGCTCAGTCCACGCTTGACCGCGTCGACGGGGCACGCGGACGACGTGAGCTCGCGGCCATCCGTCGTCTTGCAGACGTCGGCGGGGCAAAGATCGAAGCCCTCCTCGTCGCCGAGGTGCACGCGGATTCCGTAGAGGTAGCGATGCTCGAGAGTTTCGACGCGCACGATGCTGCGGTTGCGCGGCGGGTGGTACTCCTGCAGCAACAGAGTTCCATCGACGGTGTCGGCCAGCGACGGATCTTCGGACGCTTCGACGAGCGAGAGGAACGTATCGAATCGCCGGATGCCCGCGCCGCTGCCGCCGATGTTCGGCTTGATGATCAGCGGGAAGCGCAATCCCTCCGCGGCTTCCGGCAACAGCGACGGATGATTGACGATGCGTGTGCGCGGGCTGGGAAATCCGAGTTGCGACAAGAGCGAGAGCTGCAGCGCTTTGCTGGTCTCGAATCGATACGACGCCGCGCCGTTGAAGACTGCCACGTTCTCGCGCTCGAGATGCGCGAGGTAATCGTGTGTGTAGAAAATCGCCGAGCGCCGTCCGCGCTTCCACGCCGAGGGGGACATGCGATTGAAGAGCAACGCGGGCCGCGAGCCGTTGCCGGGCACTTCGCCGGGAGTGAATCGATGCTGGCCGGCATCGATTCGAACGTAGGGCGTTTCGCGGTAGTCCAGCTCAAAAAACAGGGGACGGAACCACTGCGGGTGTTCGTAGTAAATCGCGATCGGTCTCTGCTGCGCCATCGGTCATCCTTTCGTTGGACCGCGACGGCGTGTGAGGTGGGCAGAAACAGAAAACCCGCGACGGCACGCCGTTCGCGGGTTTTGAATTCGTTGAGTGGAAGCTGGTCAGCTCTCGGCGAAGTCGTGCCCGCGCATGAGACACATCGGACACGCGCAGGTCATCGCCACCATCGAGAGCACGGAAGACATTGGGGGAGGCTTATACGCGGAAAAGAAAGAGGCCGTCAAGCCCCGGCTGTGATCGTTCAGTCAAAAATATCCCGCGGCAAATCAAAGTAGCGAATGATGTCGCGCAGATAGTGACGACCGATTTCCGCGCCGTCGTCATGACAGGGAAACGGGTAGTGTTTTACGCCGTCATCGGCCGCCAGGATAAGCATGCGATGGCTGCCCTTGCCTCTGTCTTCCCACACTTCGAATCGCTTGTCGATGCGCCGAAGGCGCTTCAGCATGTCGCGGCAGCGAAGCGGTTTAGGCACGCGCCGCGATCCACTCGTCGTTGTGTTTCAACGCGAATAGAGGAATGGGAACGAGATCGGCGATTTCATCGGCGGGCGGTTCCGAGCCGGAGACTTCGGCCATGAACTGGTTTCGCCGGGCGTTCTCCCACATCCGCCAATACGTCTCGTCAGCGCGCTTCCAAACGCTTTCGGGATGACCCATCTGAACGGCAAAACTCACCTGCGCTGAAATCATCGCTAGCGCGTCGTCGACAGCAGCCTTGCGCGATGCTCCGTAGCCGCGAATGTCCATTTCCAGCGCGAGCGCTGTCCACGTCGAACCTTCACGGAACACGATCACGCTGACCTCGAATGCTTTTGGTTTGTCGCTCATAGGATTGCAGCCGTTGAATCTACGTTGATGGTGACTGTCAGTCAACGCTGTGCATCGGGGGAACGTCGTTCCTCTCCCCTATACTCCGGCCCTTCATGAAGTCCGCTCGTCCCGAGGTGTTCAAGTTTGGTGGCGTCGCTGTCGGCAATGCCGCGGCGGTTCGGATTGCGCTTGGCCATGTGCGGCGGGCGGCTCCGAATGTTGCGGTCGTCGTTTCGGCGATGAACGGCGTGACGGACCTGCTGCTCGAAGCCGGTCAGGCGGCATTGCGGCGCGACAACTCACTGTGCGAAGAGATTGCGGCCGAGTTTGAGTCGCGGCACATCGCGCTGGTTGATGAGTTGATTGCATCGAAGCGGCGCGCCGAGGAGCTGCGCGGCGTCATTCGGGAATTCGCGCGCGAGTTGCGCACGATGATGGAGAGCGTGGCCGTCTTCGACGAATTGACGCCGCGCGCGCAGGACGCGCTTGTCGCTCGCGGGGAGCGCGCGGTCGCGAGGATTTTCGCGGCGGCGGCGGAAGAGGTGGGCATCGGATCGGTATACGTCGATGCAACCGACATCATCGTCACCGAACGCCGCCTCGGCGCGATCTGGCCGAATCTTTCAAAGTGTGAGCGCGCGGCGAAGAAGAACGTCCTGCCGTTGCTGGCGGACGGCAAGGTCGTGGTCATCCCCGGCTACATCGCCAGCGGACCCGATGGCGCGCTGGTCACGCTCGGCCGCGGCGGCAGCGATTTTTCCGCCGCGATCGTTGCTCGCAGCGTTGGCGCGCGCGCGTTGACGCTGTTCAAGGAAGTCGACGGCCTGATGACGGCCGACCCGAAGAGCGTTCCCGATGCGCGAGTCATCGCCGAGCTTCACTATCGCGAGGCCGCCGAGCTCGCGTACTACGGCGCGAAGGTGTTGCATCCGCGCACGATGATCCCGCTCGTCGAGCGTCGCATTCCGCTGTTCGTGCGCAACAGTTTTCGTGAAATCAGCGGAACGCGAATCGCCGGCGATGTGAAGCCGGGCGCGTATCCCGTGAAAGCGCTGACGGCGATTCATCGCCAGGCGCTCGTGTCGATCGAAGGCAAAGGCATGATCGGCGTGCCCGGCGTTGCTGGCCGCGCGTTCACCGCGCTTTCGAACGCGGGACATTCGGTTTCGATGATCAGCCAGGCGTCGAGCGAGTCGAGTATCTGCTTCGTTGTCCCCGAGGCGGAAGCGGATCACGCGATTGCGGCGCTCGAAACTGCGTTCGAATCCGAGCGGAAGTTGCACCTGATCGATCGCATCGACGCGGAGAAACGCGTCGCGCTCATCGCCGTCGTCGGCCTTGGCATGCGCGGCACTTCCGGCATCGCCGCGCGAACGTTTTCGGCGATCGCGGCGGCAGGCGTGAACATCGTTGCCATCGCGCAGGGATCATCGGAGTTGAACATCACCGTCGCGGTCGCCGAGGGAGATGCGACGCGGGCATTGCGGGCGCTGCATTCCGAATATCAGCTCCACAAAATTCGACCGCTCGCCGATACGACCGGCCGCGAGGCCAAGCTCACGCTCCTCGGGCTCGGCCAGATCGGACGCGAACTGGCGCGGCAGCTCATCGCGCAGCAGCCGCATCTCCGCCGCGACCTCGGCATCGACCTGAAAGTCGTTGCCGTGGCCGATCGATCCGGTATCCGGCTCGACGACAGAGGCTTCACGCCCGCGGCGCTGCAACGATTCACGAAGCAGAAAGCATCGGGCGCGCGGCTCTTCGAACGCGGCTCGCCGCTGACACTGCACGAGCTCGAAGCGATGATGCGCAGCGAGTTGTGGATGTTGCCGTCGTACCGGCCGGTGCTGGTCGATCTGACGTCCGAGGAAACCGCGCCGCTGCTGCAGGAAGCGCTGGAGCACGGATTTCACGTCGTCTGCGCGAACAAGAAACCGCTAGCGGGATCGCAGATCGAATTCGACCGGCTGATGGATACTGCGAAGGAGCGCGGGCTCTCGATCCGCTACGAAGCAACTGCCGGAGCGGGCCTGCCGGTGCTCGACACGATCGCGAAACTGCAGTCGGCCGGCGACAAAATCGAGATGATCCTCGGCTGTTTTTCGGGAACGCTCGGCTACCTGATGACGGCGCTCGAGGATGGCGTCGCGTTTTCCGAGGCCGTGCGAAAAGCGTGGGAGCTCGGGTATACGGAGCCCGATCCGCGCGACGATCTTTCGGGGAAAGATGTGGCACGCAAAGCGCTGATCCTGGCGCGAACGCTCGGCTATCGCGCGGAGCCTGACGAGATCAAACTCGAGCCGCTTTTTCTCGATGACGGCCTGCACACCGACGCACGTGCATTCGTCGCCAGCCTCGGCGCGCTGGACGACGCATATCGCGAGCGCATCGAGCGCGCGCGGCAGAGTGGGAAGGTGCTGCGCTACGTCGCGAAGATCCGCAGCCGCGCGATTTCCGTCGGCATCGAAGCCGTTCCTTCGACCTCACCGCTCGCGCATCTCCGCGGCACCGACAATCAGGTGGCGATTTACTCGAAGCGCTACAAAACCAATCCGCTCGTCGTGACCGGACCGGGCGCGGGCGCGAAAGTCACCGCGGCCGGAGTGCTCAACGACATCGTGGCCATCGCCATGGAGGAGCGGCGGAGAAGTCCGCGATGACGGCAACCGCGTTTGCTCCCGGCTCGATCGGAAACGTCGGTCCCGGCTTCGACGTCCTCGGGCTGGCCATCGAAGGACTCGGCGATCGCGTGAGCGTCGAGTTGACCGATGGCGATGCGCGCATCGATGCGATCACCGGAGTCGACGCCGCACTCGTTCCGCTCGATCCGCAACGCAACGCCGCGGCGATCGCCGCGATGGCGTGGCTTCGCGCGCACGGCGACGCGCGCAATCCGATCATCACGATCGACAAAGGCCTCCCACTTTCCGGTGGCCTCGGCGGCAGTGCGGCCAGCAGCGTGGCCGGCGCGTTCGCGGCCGCGCTGGCGATGGGATCGGAGACGACGCCGATCGAACTGGCCGCTGCCGCACTGCAAGGCGAGATGACCGTGGCCGGCGAGCATCTCGACAACATCGCGCCGTCGATCCTCGGCGGCCTCGCGCTCTCGCGATCCGTTCGCCCGATCGACATCGTGGCGCTGACTGTGAAAGCCGACTGGCGCCTCGCGCTCGTCACGCCCGACGTGCGCATCCAGACGAAGACGGCGCGCGAAGTGCTGCCGTCGACCTCCGGCCGCGCGGTGTGGGTGCAGCAGATGGCGAACACCGCCGGCGTCGTGCACGCCTTCGCGACCGGTGACGGCGAACTGCTGCGCCGCGCGCTCGACGATCGCTACGCCGAACCGCGCCGTGCCGCGCTCATCCCGCACTTCAACGCGGTGAAGCGCGCCGCGGTCGATGCCGGCGCGTTCGCCTGCACGATCAGCGGCTCCGGACCGACGCTCGTGGCCATCTGTATCGATGATGCAGTCGCGCATGACGTTGCGGCTGCGATGCAAGCGGCGTTCGAACAAGTGCGATCGATAGCGCACGTTTCGCCGATGGCAAAACGGGGAGTGCGCGCGATATGAACGAATGGCTGCAATGCATCGGATGCGCGCGACGCTTCGACGCGTCGGAGATTCGCTACACATGCGAGTGCGGCGAGCTATTGAGCGTCGAACGCGATGCGATGCCGAAACGCGATCTCTTCGACGCGCGCCTCACCAGCCGCAACACGATTGACAAGAGCGGCGTCTGGCGATTCCGCGAAGCGGTGCTGAATGTCGATGAGAGCGAGATCATCACGCATCCGGAGGGATCGACGAGGTTGTATGAGCGGGAGTGGGGAGTTGGGGGTGGGGAGTGGGAGAAAAATCCCGAAGCCAACTCCCACTCCCCACTCCCCACTCCCCACTCCCCATTCCCCATTTTCTTCAAACACGAAGGCGAGAATCCGACCGGCTCGTTCAAAGACCGCGGCATGACCGTGGCCATGACGCAGGCCAAACGCCTTGGCGCGCGCGCCGTCGCGTGTGCGTCGACAGGAAACACGAGCGCGTCGCTGGCCGCCTACGCCGCGCAGGCCGGACTTCGCGCGATCGTTTTCATCCCGGCCGGAAAAGTTGCCGCGGGCAAACTCGCGCAAACGCTCGCGTATGGCGCCACCGCGTTGCACATCCGCGGCGATTTCGACGCAGCGATGCAACTCGTTCGCGAAGCGAGCGACCGCCTCGGCATCTACCTCGTCAACTCGATCAATCCATTCCGCATCGAAGGGCAGAAGACGATCGTCTGGGAGCTGCTGCAGGATCTGGAGTGGAACGCGCCCGACTGGATCGTCGTCCCCGCCGGCAACCTCGGCAACACCAGCGCGTTCGGCAAAGCGCTGCGCGAGGCGTTCGACGCCGGCTGGATTACGAAAATGCCACGGCTCGCGTCGATCCAGGCGAGCGGCGCGAATCCGTTTTATCGCAGCTATCGCGATGCGTTCGCCCAACGCCATCGCATCGCCGCGGAAACGATCGCCAGCGCCATCCGCATCGGCGATCCGGTCAGCCATCGCAAGGCGGTTTCCGCAATCCAACTCACGAACGGAATCGTCGAGCAGGTCACCGACGACGAGTTGATGCTCGCCAAACGCGAGATCGACGAGATGGGAATCGGCTGCGAGCCTGCATCTGCAACGACGCTGGCCGGCGTGAAAAAACTGCGCGCCGCCGGCGTGATGCGCGACGGTGAACGAATCGTCTGCGTGCTGACGGGACATCTACTCAAAGACACCGACGCGATCATGCGCAACGTTCCGCCGGAGCGCACGATCGAGATCGACGCCACGATGGATGCGGTGGAACGCGCGCTGTCATCCTGATCAGGACAGTCTTGCTTCCTCCCGCGCGATAAACTGCCGGCCCATGTGGAACGACCGCCTGCGCTTCGCTGAACGTGTGGAGAAAGATTGGCGCAGTCTCAATGACGACCAGCGCGCCGTCGCGGCGAAAGCGCTGGAGACGATCGATGAGGATCCCATCATCGGCGCGCCGTTGTTCGAGCCGTTGCGCGGGTACTGGAGCTATCGCAGCGAGGGAATTCGCATCATCTACCGCATCGTCACCGAGGCGCGGTTCATCGTCGTATTGAACATCGGCCTGGTGATGGCGCGATGAGGTTCATCCTCGCGTCGCAGTCGCCGCGGCGGCGGGAGTTGCTGGCGTCGATCGGACTTGCGTTCGACGTCATGCCGAGCGACGTCCCCGAGGTGTATCAGCCGGGCGAATCGCCCGAGGAGTACGTGGCGCGTTTGTCGCGCGACAAAGCGGCGGCGATCGCCGCGAAACACGACGATGCCTGGATCATCGCCGCCGACACCACCGTCCTCCTCGGCGACGAACTGCTGGAGAAGCCGGTGGACGATGGCGACGCGCGACGGATGCTGGCCACCATCGCCGGCAAGACCCACATCGTCTACTCCGGCGTCACACTGCAGAACGCGGCGCGCGGCTGGCGCGACACGCGCGTGGCCGAGTCCGAGGTGCGCATGCTGCCGCTCGACGAGCGCGACATCGCGTGGTATGTCTCGACCGGCGAGCCGCGCGACAAAGCGGGCGCCTACGCCGTGCAGGGCATCGGAGCCATGTTCATCGACTCCATCCACGGCAGTTACACGAACGTAGTTGGATTACCACTTGCTTTGCTTTTCCAGATGTTGAGACGGGCAGGGATCGATCCGTTGAAAAGGGGGAGTGGGGCGTAGGGAGTTGGGAGTGGGAGTTCGGAGGCGAAACGCTTTTCCGACTCCCGACTCCCCACCCCCTACTCCCTGATTCACATGTCATCCGCGGCAAAAGTCGGCGTTTTCATGCTGATCGTCCTGGCGATCCTCGGGTACTTCATCCTGAAGATCGAAGACGTGCAGATCGGCCACGGGACGGGCGCACGCAAAATCACCGCGGTGTTCGACTCGGTGGCAGGACTCGACAACAAGTCGGCCGTGCGCGTGGCGGGTGTTCGCGCGGGGAAAGTCTCGAACATCAAGCTGCGTCCGGATGGCAAAGCCGAGGTGACGCTGGATATCGATCCGGACGTGATTCTTCATCCCGGTGCGAGCGCGCACGTTGCCAACCTCGGGCTCCTCGGCGAGAAGTACATCGAGCTCGATCCCGGTCCGGCGAATACGCCGGCCATTCCGCAGGAACAGAACGTCGTTCTGCACGGAACCCAGCCGGCGTCGATGGACGACATCACGAATCAGGTTGCCGCGATTGCGAATGACGTGAAGGCGATCACGGCCTCGTTGCGCGGTGTGATGTCCGGACCGACTGGTGAGCAGCGGCTGGTCGATATCGTCGACAACGTCCGCACGATTACGGCGCAGGTTCGCGACCTCATCGCCGCAAACCGGACGAATGTCGACGCCACGATGGCCAACGCGCGCATCGTCAGCGAGTCGCTTCGCGTGGAGATCCCGAAGCTGGCCGCGTCGCTCGATCGCATGGCTACGCAGATGTCGGGCACGGTCGGCGAGAACCGCCAGGACGTCCGGCAGATCGTTGAGAACCTGCGCACGTTGTCCGCTGATCTGAAGACGACGTCCGACAATCTCAACTCAGTCACTGGACAAATCCGCAGCGGCGAAGGGACGGTCGGCAAGCTGCTGTACAGCAACGAAGCGCACGACCGCCTGACCGCGGCGTTGGGCTCCGTGGAAAGCGGCGTGAACGAGTTGCGCAACACGCTCGGACGCGCCAGCAAGATTCAACTCGACCTCGGCCTCAACGGCGACTACTACGCCGGCCTGCCGGATACGCAGAATGGTGCAGAGAAGATCGGCGGCAGCTCGCGATCCGCGGTCTGGCTGCGGCTGACGCCGAATCCGGAGCGCAATCGTTTTTATAACGTCGAACTGGCCGATACGCCGTACGGCAAGCGCAAGGACAAGACCATCGAAGAGACCGTCACGAATCCCGCCACCGGCCAGTCGCAGACGACGATCACGCACCAGACGAAGTTCGAGCATTCGTTCCTGACGTCGGCGCAGGTGGGCTGGAATCTGAAGCCGTTCGCCGTCCGCCTCGGCATGATCGATTCGACAGGTGGCGCGGGCGTCGACTACTTCTACAACAACCGCATTCGCGTCACGGGCGAAGCCTTCGACTTCGGCCACCGCACCGGCGACGGCAACCCGCATCTTCGCTTGTACGGCGAGTACGTCTTCCGCACCGAAAAGCCGACCACGCCCACGATCTTCCTCCGCAGCGGCGTCGACAATGTGTTGAACCACACTGCCTTCACCCTCGGCGGCGGCATCCGCTGGCGCGATGATGATTTGAAGTATTTGCTGGGCAGCATTCCGATCCCGAAGTGAAGAAGTAGCGCCAGCGGCTCGCTGGCTGGACCGCCGCCGGCTCGGCGGCAATACGCGACGCGCCAGCGAGCCGCTGGCGGTCCAGCCGACGAGCCGTCGGCGCTACGCCTGCCGGAATGACAGCCGGCGAGCAATTCGTTCTTCGGTGCTCCTCCATGCCTCGCTTCACGTTCCCTGACACTCACGGCGATCTCCTCGGCGCGCACATTTCGACGAAGGGCGGATTGCACACCGTCTTCGACCGGGCTACGGAGATCAATGCGTCCGCGATCGCGCTCTTCGCGAAGAATGGAAATCAGTGGAAGGGGAAGGCGATGACGGATGAAGACATCGCCGTCTTCTCAGGCAAACGCACCGTGCGGCCGGTGCTCACGCACGCGTCGTATCTGATCAATCTCGCGACGACCAATCCCGACTTTCATCGCAAGTCGATCGAGGCCATGATCGACGAGCTCGATCGCGCGGAGCGGCTCGGAATCCACGCGGTCGTACTCCATCCCGGCGCGCACATGGGCGCCGGCGTCGATGCGGGCATCGAGCAGACCGCGCGATCGCTCGATCAGATTCACGCGGCGATTCCGAATCACAAGGTAGTCACTTTGCTCGAGACGGCAGCAGGACAAGGCTCATGCCTCGGCTGCACATTCGAAGAGCTCGGGCGCATCATCGCGCTCGTCGATGACAAACAGCGCGTCGGCGTCTGTTTCGATACCTGCCACGTCTTCGCCTCGGGGTACGAGCTCCGCAACCGCGATGACTACGAGCGAACCATTGACGCGCTCGAAACGCACGTCGGCATCGAGAACGTCGGCGCGTTTCATCTGAACGATTCGAAGAAACCGCTCGGCTCGCGCGTCGATCGCCATCAGCACATCGGCGACGGCGAGATCGGCGTCGATGCGTTCCGCTTCCTGTTGAACGACGCGCGTTTCCGCGGCATCCCCAAACTGCTGGAGACGCCGAAGCCGGTCGAGCACGAGTCCGATCGCAAGAACTTGACGCTGCTGCGGAGTCTCTTGTCGTCGTGACAGGATAAACTTCGCGCTATGACGCAATCAGGCACGCGCATCGACTTTCGCGACGGCAAACTCGTCGTCCCCGACGATCCCATCGTTCCCTTCATCGAAGGTGACGGTACCGGCCCCGACATCTGGCGGGCCACGCAGTACGTGCTCGACGGCGCCGTGGCCAAGGTCTATGGCGGCAAGAAGACGTTTCACTGGTTTGAAGTGCTCGCCGGTGACAAGGCGTTTGCCGCGACCGGTGAATATCTGCCGCAGGCGACGCTCGATGCCATCCGCGACTATCGCGTCTCGATCAAAGGTCCGCTATCGACTCCGGTCGGCGGCGGCATCCGCTCGCTGAACGTCACGCTGCGGCAGGTGCTCGATCTGTACGCATGCGTGCGGCCGGTGCGCTACTTCGAAGGCGTCCCTTCGCCGGTGAAAGAGCCGGGCAAAGTGGACATGGTCATCTATCGCGAAAACACCGAGGACGTTTACGCCGGCATCGAGTGGCCCGCGGAGTCCGAGGGGGCGCGCAACATCATCGGATTTCTCAATTCGATCGAGCGGCGCGGCGGCAGCAAGATTCGCGAAGGCTCGGCCATCGGTATCAAGCCGGTTTCCGAGTTCGGATCGAAGCGGCTGGTGCGCAAAGCGATCGAGTACGCGATCGCCGCGAAGCGTGATTCCGTCACGCTAGTGCACAAAGGCAACATCATGAAGTTCACCGAGGGCGGCTTCAAGGATTGGGGCTACGAGCTTGCGCGCGCGGAGTTTGGCGACGTCACCATTCCGGAGTCCGAGGTCGGGACGGACGGAGCGGGCGGCCGGATCATCATCAAGGATCGCATTGCCGATTCGATGTTCCAGCAGGTGCTGCTGCGGCCGAGCGAGTACTCGGTCATCGCCACGACGAACCTCAACGGCGACTATCTCTCCGACGCGCTCGCCGCCCAGGTCGGCGGCCTCGGCATGGCGCCGGGCTCGAATGAATCGGACGACGTGGCGATTTTCGAAGCCACGCACGGCACCGCGCCGAAATACGCGGGCAAGGACATGATCAATCCCGGTTCTCTGATTCTCTCGGGCGTGATGATGCTGCGCCACATGAAGTGGTGGGAAGCCGCCGACGCCATCGAACGCGCCATCGCGAAAACGATTGCTCAGAAGAAGGTTACGTACGACCTGGAGCGGCAGATGGAAGGCGCCACGAAAGTCTCCACGAGCGAATTCGGGCGAGCGATCGTAGAAAACATCTAGCCTGCGGTTAGGTCTAAACTTCCGCGCATCCGGAGGCTCGTCATGAAACGTGCGCTGCTCGTTGCGGTCGTCGCATTGCTTCCTGTCGCCGTGCTCGGCCAGAGCGCGCCCGACTTGATCATTCATCACGCCAAGGTCTTTACCGGTGATCCCGCGCATCGGTTCGCCGAGGCCGTGGCGATTCAGGGCAACAAGATCGTCGCGGTCGGAACGAACGCAGACATCACCGCGATGGCCGATCGTAAGACGAATCGTATCGATGCCGGTGGGCGCGTAGTCGTTCCCGGCTTTAACGATGCCCACACCCATCAGGGTCCGCGGCCGGAAGGCTTCACCCTGTCGCTCGACGAGAATGCGGGATGGCCGCTCGTCAGTGCCGCGCTGGCCGGCGCGGCGGACGAGACAGCCGGCGACCTCTGGATCTACGGCACCGTCTCACCGAAGCTGCTGGAAGACCCGAACGTGACGGCGCAGGCGCTCGACAAAGCTTCCCAGCGCCGCAAGGTCGTCCTCAGCGTCTGGACTGCCCACGGAGCGATCCTGAGCGGCGAGGCGATGAATACCTTGCGCATCCGCGATTCCGCGGTCGATCCCGCCGGCGGTTCTTTCGAGCGCGATTCCAGCCATCATCTGACCGGAAAAATGTTCGAGTACGCGGACTGGAACGCGGAACGGCGGCTCGCTGACAGCGTTTCCGACGCCGACTCCATCGATCAGCTGAAAGTCTGGTCCGATCAGGCCCTCGGCTTCGGCATCACATCGATCCAGAACATGTCCATGCTTCCCTTGACGCGCTACGAAAAAGTGGAACGCCACGGACCCGCACCGATCCGCATCCGCATGATCCGCATGCCGATGAGCGAGACGGCCTCGCGCGACGCGAGCGAAGGGTCAACGTTGCCGGTGTCGTCACGCGAACGGCCGCTGTCGATCATCAGCGGGACGAAATGGATCCTGGACGGGACACCGGTCGAGCAGGGCGCGGCGGTGCGCACGCCATATCCCGGCACGACGGACAAGATGGGAAAACTCAACTTCGCGCCGGATGAGCTCAAGGCAATCATGAAGGAAGCGTTCGACTCGAAAGAGCAGACGTTGCTCCACGTTGCGGGCGACCGCACTGCCGCCGCGGTTTTCGAGGCCATGCGCGCGGTTGGGCCGGCCGAGGAATGGCGCAAGAAGCGGGTGCGCATCGAACATGGGGACGGATTGCATCCGGACCTCATCGCGCTCGCCAAAGAATTCGGCGTGGTCGTCGTTCTCAACCCGACGCACGTCGTCGCCAAGTCGCTGTTTCCGAAGGGTCCGTACATGCCGGTCAGGTCGCTGTTGAAAGCGGGTGTGCCGATCGCGATCGGTTCCGACGGTCCGATGAATCCCGGTCTGAACATCCAGCTCATCACGACGGAGCCGGGCAATGCAGCAGAGGCGATCACCCGCGAGGAAGCGGTCGACGCGTACACGCGCGGCAGCGCGTTTGCGGAGTTCGCTGAAAACGACAAGGGAACGATCGCCGCCGGGAAACTGGCAGACCTCGCGGTGTTGTCGCAGGACATCTTCAAAGTTTCCGCCGACGATCTTCCGGACACGAAAAGCGTGCTCACGATCGTCGATGGAACCATCGCGTTCGACGGCGGCGTCCTCAAGACGCGGGACGTGAAGCTCGGCGAGCCGCGCATCGTGCAGTGAGCACCGCCCGGGCGAACGATGTTTTTTGATTTTCGCGGAAACGATCGCGCCGTACGGGGAATCGTCGGCGGCGTATGATGTTCCGTCTCACAACATGCGCCGCATCGTCCTCGCGTCCGCCTTCGTCTTTGCGCTCGTCGCCGCGCGGCAGCGTGCCGTGCTGCATCCGCCGCCGCCGCAGATAACGAACGGGCCGACCTTCAGCAACGAAGTCGTCCGCATTTTTCAGAACCGCTGCCAGACCTGCCATCACCCCGGTGACATCGCACCGTTCTCGCTGATGACGTACGGCGACGCGGCGCCGCATGCCGACGCCATCAAGTTTGAAACGCAGCAGCGCCTGATGCCGCCGTGGAAGGCCACGCCCGCGTGCGGGGACTTCGCCGACGCTCGCGTGCTCAACCAGGATGAGATCGACACCATCGCCAAATGGGTCGACAACGGTGCGCCGCAGGGAAATGTCGCCGATCTGCCAACGCCGCTGAACTTCGACGGCGGCTGGGCGCTCGGCCAGCCTGATCTTGTGCTGTCGTATCCCGAGGCTTACAAGCCACCGGTGGCCGGCGACATGTATCGCTGCTTCCCCATTCCGACGAATCTCCCCGCTGACATGTATGTCTCAGCGATCGACATTAAGCCGGGCGACCGCGAGACCGTGCATCACGTCATCGCCTATATCGATACGACGGGCGATTCGCAGAAGCTGGACGACGCGGATGCGGGACCGGGCTACACGTCCTTCGGCGGCCCGGGCTTCACGATCTCGGCCTCGAGTCTGGGCGCGACCACTCTCGGCGGCTGGGCTCCCGGCGCGCGTCCGGTTGTGCTACCCGAGGATGTAGCACTCTCGCTGCCGGCGCAGTCGCGCGTCGTGCTGCAGGTCCACTACCATCCGCACGGCATCAAGACCATCCCCGATCAAACGCAGATCGGCATCTACTACGCGAAGAAGAAGCCGAAGCAGCTCATCTACATCCTGCCGCTCATCAACCAAGACTTCACCATTCCGCCGAACGACGCGAACTACAAAGTGCCGGCGACGTATACGGTCGGTTGGCCCGCACACCTGTACCTCATCGCGCCGCACATGCACCTCCTCGGACGGAAGATGAACGTGAATGCGACGTTGGTGGACGGCTCCAAGAAGTGCCTGATCAACGTCGACGATTGGGACTTCAACTGGCAGGGGCAGTACCGCTTCAGTGAGCCTGTACCGATTCCTTACCATACGAAGTTGTCACTCGAAGCGACGTACGACAATTCGGAAGGCAACTGGCGCAATCCAAACCACCCTCCGAAGCCGGTGTCGTGGGGCGAACAGACCACCGATGAGATGTGCATCACCTTCCTCGGCGTGACCCTCGACGGCATCACGTTGGGGCAGTCGCTGCCGAAGACGGCCGTGTTCACGCAGGATCGGTAGGCCGGCACGGCCGGCGGCGTTGGTCGCCCAAGCTCCTTCAACAATTGCGGGATAGGCAAGGGATTGAGCCGTCGAAGGCGTACACTTCTCTCCATCCCTATGCCATCCGATCGCGAGAGCGTGCTGCGCTTCGATCTCGCAGTGCAGAAGAGCCATGCGCTCGTCTACACCGCCGCGTTCCTGACCGCGCTGGCCGGCCATGCGCTCGGCGTTTTCGTTCTCAACATCCCCGCGGCGATCGCCATCGGTCTCATCTCGATCGCGTGTGCGGTAGCGTTGTACGCGCTGTTTCGCAGCGGGATCGATCGCCGCATCCTCAATCCGGTCTGGATCGGCAGCGACATCTGCCTGGTCACCGCCGGCGTCTTCGCAACCGGCGGAAGCGCTAGTCCGTGGTTCATTTGGTACCTCGGCACCGCCGCCGCGGCTGCGTTCGCAGTCGGCAAGCGCGCGTCGTATGTCGTCAGCGTCGTCAACGCCATCGCGTACATCGGCGTGCTGATGGCGATGGGACAGGCATCGTTCATCAACAATGTCCTGCTTCTCGCGTCGGCGCGGATGCTGTTCCTCTTCGGCGCGTCATTCTTCTTCCTGGCCGGGATCGCCAACCTGCAGCAGAAGCGGCTGGTGATCCGCGAGCTCGAGAGTGAACAGGCACGCGAGCTGGCCGAACTGACGCGGCTCACCGCAGAGCTGCAGCGGCGCGGCAACGAGTTGGAAGACGCCAGCCGGCGCATTCAGGAGGCCGACCGGCTGAAGAGCCAGTTCCTGGCGAACATGAGCCACGAACTGCGGACGCCGATGAACTCGATCATCGGCTTTTCGGAAATCCTCATCGAGCGATTGCAAGACACCATCGACCCGAAACACGTCAGCTTCCTCCGCCACATCCTCACCTCCGGGCAACACCTCCTCGGCATCATCAACGACATCCTCGACCTCTCGAAAATCGAAGCCGGCAAGATGGAGGTGTACGCCGAACAGTTTGAGGTACGGCCGGTCATCGAGAGTGTCTGCACGGTCATGCGCGGGATGGCGAAGACGAAAATGCCGATCTTCGTCATCGAAGCCGATTCGGCGCTGCCGCCGATCGAGACCGACCTCGCCAAGTTCAAGCAGATCCTCTACAACCTGCTATCGAACGCGATGAAGTTTTCGCCCGCCGAGTCGCCGATCACGATTCGCGCGATGCACATCGGCGAGACGATCAGCATCTCCGTGCGCGACGAAGGCATCGGCATCGATCCGAAGAATCACGACGTGATCTTCGAGGAGTTCCGCCAGATCGACGGCAGCGCGCGCCGCGAATTCGGCGGCACGGGCCTCGGCCTCGCGCTCGTTAGAAAGTTCGTGCAGCTCCAAGGCGGCTGGGTGCGCGTGGAAAGCGACCGCGGAAAGGGCAGCACGTTTTCCTTCACGCTGCCGATCCATTCGCGCGCCGCGGTGGTGAGCCGCATCCCGGAACTCCTCCCCTCGGAGCAGCGTGCCGAACGCGTTCTCGTCGTCGAGGATGACGCCCACGCCTACGATCTGATCGCGACCGCGCTCAACTCCGCCGGCTATCTCTCCGTCCGCGCCCGCCACGGCGACGAGGCGATCCGTCTCGCGCGCGAGGCACGCCCCATCGCGGTCACGCTCGATCTCGTCCTCCCCGGCATCGACGGCTGGGAAGTACTCAAAACGCTCAAGAGCGACGCCGCCACGCGCGACATCCCGGTGGTGATCATCTCCCGCGTCGACGAACGCGACCTCGGCGTGGCCCTCGGCGCGGACGATTACTTCGTGAAGCCGGTCGATCGCGACCGCCTGCTCAACCGCGTACGCCAGTTGACGACGTCCGATCAGTCGAAGACGCGCCTCCTTCTCATCGACGACGACACCTCGCTCCACGAGCTCCTCGACGAAGAGCTGACCCGCCTCGGCTACACGATCGAAAGCGCCTTCAACGGCGAAACCGGCTTCGCCGCCGCCAAAGAAAACGCGCCCGACGTGATCATCCTCGACCTGATGATGCCCGGCATGAGCGGCTTCGAAGTGGCCGGCCTGCTCAAAGACAACCCCTCCACCGCCCGCATCCCGATCCTCGTCCTCACGTCCAAAGAAATCTCCGCCGACGATCGCAAGGAACTGCAATCGAAAGTCGCGGCGTGCGTGCAAAAGGGGACGAGCGCGCGCGATCAGTTGGTGGCGGAGATCCGGCGTTTGCGAAGCGCAGATCAACGCGCAAACGCGTCGTAAACCGCGCGGGCGATCTGTCCGACGACTCGCAGCGCAACGTCGTCGCTCTGTTCACTCGGCTTCTTCGTGAAGACGGCGATGGCGATGTGGTGCTTGCTGTCGGCCGAGGTGATGATGCCGACGTCGTTGAAGACACCGGGCATCGTGCCCGTCTTGTGCGCGACGACGGCGCCGGATGGGAGCGTCGACGCGAGACGGACGGGATTGTGGGAGTTCGTCATGAAGCCGAGGAGGAGGTCGTGGCTGGCAGGCTTGAGTCCGTCCTTTCGGTTCGCGAATGCGGCCAGTAGCGCGGCCATGCCGTCGGGTGTGGCGGTGTCGCGTGGGTCGCGGACGTAGGCAGGGATGCCCCTTGCTTGAATCGCTTCGGCGATGTCGTTTTCGGGACGATCGACGCGGACGCCGGCGCCGCCGAGGGCGTGGATGCGGGCGGTGATGGCGGGGCCGCCGAGGCGGCGGATGAAGTAGTCGACGGCGGTGTTGTCGCTTTCGACGACCATCAGTTCGACTAAGTGGCGCACCGTCGCAGTGACCGGCTTGCCGTTCGCGGAATCGCGGAGCGGGCTGTGGCCGCGCGAGAATTGAGACGGCTGGATCGTGATCGCGTCGTCGAGTCTGAATTCGCCGGCGTCGACGCGTTGCAGGACGACGAGCGCGACCGGGAACTTGAAGACGCTGGCCATCGGGAAGTGGTCACTGCCATGGATGCTGATGCGGCGGCCCGATTCGAGATTGATCGCGGTGACGCCAACGGTTGCGTCGGTCTGCGCTGCGATCGTTGCGATCTGCGATTGAAGCGTGGCGAAGAGCAGGAGCGCGGCGACGATCATCGCTAAACCCTACACCGGCTCGGCTTTTCCGTCGCTACCGCCCCGCCGCCACCCGGCCGGGCGATTCGCTGAGGCTGGCCATCCAGCGCGTGCGCCATTCGTCGACGGAGATGCCGGAGATGAGCTTGAGGGCTTGGGCGTTGCGGGCCTCATGGATGCGCACGAGGCGGCTCGTGCCGAGCGTAGTGCCGAGGTACTTCGTGAAGGAGTGGGAGAGGATGTAGAAGCTGCGGCGGTCGCGCTGCGAGAGGTTGGGCGAATCGCTGTCGAACCAGGCGGTGGTCGCGGCGTCGCCATAGCGTTCGAGGGCGTGGCGGGCTTGCTCGTCGACACGCTCGTTCCCCTGGCTGAGCACCGGCGCGTAGTAGCCACCGTAATTCGTCGCGACGGACGACGCCGCCCACGACGCGAATCCTTCCTCGAGCCACATCGCGCCGCCGTCGCCGACCACTGCGTGTACGAGCTCGTGAAGATAGGGAGCGTCGTGGTGTTCGACGCGCTCGCTGTCGATGAAAACGCGAGCCTCGTGATGCGAGGAGCCGGGATAGTGCGGATACGTGTGCGAGATGTCGATACGCGGCGACAGATAGATGAGGATTCGCTGACTGCGAGGAGTGACGCCGGTGAAGCGGGCGATATCGGTCGCGCCTTTCTGGGCGAGATCGGCGAATTCGTCGAGTTGCGCGGGAGTCAGCGATCCGTCCAGGCTGCGCACTTCGATGGTGTCGCGAACGCGGATCGCAGCGTTGCGGTCGACCTCAGAAACGGTCCGCGAATCGTCACCGAAATCTGCCATTGCCGCGGAGGCCGACAGGATTACAATCGCCGCAATCAGCACCTTCGAATGGCATCTCATTAATGCAAATAATCGCATTGCAGGTGCCACACCATCATCGTCCAAGGTCGCCTCGCATCCAGTCGGCTGCCCCAAACGTAAGTCTTACGCTGTCCAAAAATTTAGGAGGAAGAATCGCATGAATAGTCGTGATCTCGCTCGTTATCTCGTACTCGGTGGTGTCGTCGCCGGCCTGAGCGCCGGAACCAGTCTTCGTGCCGACCAGGCCAAAACGGCCGCGGCCGGCCTCAATCAGGCCACGTCGCAGGCCGTCGAAATGGCTTCCACGAAAAAGGCCGCTGACAAGCATGCTTGTAAAGGCCTCAACTCGTGTAAGTCGCACGGCAACTGCAAGACCGGCGACGCCGGCTGCGCGGGCAAGAACTCGTGCAAGGGCAAAGGCGGCTGCGCGTCGAAGGAGTACAAGCACGACTGCGCCGGCAAAAACGCCTGCAAAGGCCAGGGCCAGGGCGGCAAGAACAGCTGCAAAGGCAAGAGCAGCTGCGCCGTTCCTCCGAAGGCTTCGTAACTCGTCGGCTCCTCGGAGGGCAGGCGTCCCGCGCGCCTGTCCTCCAACCCAACGGACACCCAATGAATCGATTCAACTTCCCTGACCTCGGCATCGGCGTGGGGCTGCGCACCGTTCACTTCAGCCACATCCTCGGCTCGCGGCCCGACGTCGATTGGTTCGAGGCGCTCTCCGAAAACTACATGGACACGGGCGGCCGTCCGCGCTACGTGCTCGAGAAAGTCGCGGAGCAGTATCCGATCGTGCTGCACGGCGTTTCGCTGTCGATCGGCGGGACCGATCCGCTCGATTTCGATTACCTCCGCAAACTCAAGTCGCTGGCGCGCACGGTCAACGCGCGCTGGATTTCCGATCACCTTTGCTGGACCGGCGTGAGCGGCCGCAACGTTCACGATCTGCTTCCGATGCCGTACAACGCGGAGTCGTTGCGCCACACGGCCGAGCGCGTTCGCATCGTGTCGGATTTTCTGGAGACGCCGCTGGTCGTCGAGAATCCGTCGTCGTACGTCGAGTTCGCGACGTCGACGATGACGGAGTGGGATTTCCTGGCGTCGCTCGCCGAAGAGAGCGACTGCGGACTGCTGCTCGATGTCAACAACATCTACGTCAGCTCGTTCAACCACGGCTTTGATCCGAACGTTTACGTCGATGCCATCCCCGCCGACCGCGTCGTGCAGGTTCATCTCGCCGGCCATCAGAATCACGGCACGCACATCATCGACACGCACAACGACTTCGTGATCGACGAGGTGTGGAAGCTGTACGGACGCGCGTGCGCTCGCACCGGCGACGTTTCCACGCTGCTGGAGTGGGATGCGGATATCCCTGATTTCGAGACGGTACATGCTGAGGCGCGCAAGGCGTCGGCATTTCGCAGCGAAGGGAGTCGGGAGCCGGGAGTCGGGGGTCGTAAGGCCGCTGAACTCCGACCCCCGACCCTCGACTCCCGACCGTACTCCGAGGGTCCGTATGTCTGACGTCGCGCTCGCGCCGCTGCAGGAATGGATGCAGGCCGTGGTCACGCATCCGTCCGACGTGTACGAAGCGGCGGACGCGGCCGAACTCGCGGTCGACGACGTCATCCTGCCGTCGCGGACGCTGCAGCCGATCCAGCGCGTCGGGATCTACCACGGCATGTACATGCTGCGGATGATCGAGGCACTCACCGTCGACTATGCGGCGGTCGCGCAATTCCTCGGCGAGCACGCGTTCGAGCGTCTGGTCCGCGACTACGTCCAGCAGTTTCCGTCGCGCAGCTACACGTTCAACCGTCTGGGCGATTCGCTGCCGGAGTACATCGCATCGTCTTCTCTCAAGCGCCGAAACTTTCTTCATGATCTCGCAGCACTGGAACTGGCGATGACGCTTGTGTTCGATGAAGCCGAGGCCGAGCCGCTGCCTGCGGATGCAATCGCGTCGATTGCGCCGGAGAGGGTTGCCGATGCGCGCATCGTCCCGATTCCGGCCCTACGACTGCTCGCGCTCGATTACGACGCGAACGAAGCGTTTCAGGCATTCCGCGACGAGCGTCCAATGAAAGCGCGGCGGCAGAAAACGTGGCTGGCCATTCATCGCCGCGATTACGGCGTCTACCGCATGCCGCTCACGCGCGAGGCGTTCGTTTTTCTCGAAGCGCTTGTGGCGCGCCAAACGATCGGCAGCGCGATCGAAACGTTTCACAGCCGGTTCCGCCGTTTTCCCGCACAATCGGATCTCTTCACCTGGTTCCGCGACTGGAGCGCCGCGGGGTTGTTCACGGCAATCGAGGTCGAGTAAAGGAAAACGATGATCGCAAAACTGGATCGCTGGTACGACCTCGCCACGACGCGCATCTTCGACAGACTTCGCAATCCGCTCCTGCTCGCGCTCCGTCTCATCTTCGGCTGGGGACTTTTTCAGACCGGCAAAGGAAAACTGGAGAACATCGAGCGCTTCACCGATTTCCTGGCGCACCTGCACATCCCGATGCCGGCCGCGAACGCGTACTTTGTGGCGTCGCTCGAATGTGTGGGCGGCCTGCTCTTGCTCCTGGGCCTGGCGTCGCGGCTGATCTGCATCCCGCTCGTGATCAACTTCATCGTCGCGTATCTCACCGCCGATATCGACGCGGTGAAAGGTTTCTTCCATGACCAGGACGCGTTCACGAACGCCGCGCCGTTCCTCTACCTGCTCGTCTCGCTGATCGTCCTGGCCTTCGGTCCCGGCCTCTTTTCGCTCGACGCGTTGATCGCGCGCGCGCGGCGCCGCCCGATCACTTGACGGTCGCCAACGGCGCATACGACGCCGGCGGATTCGGATAATCCAGCCGGTCGATCATTTCCCGAATCGGCGTCGACATCACCGCAATCCGCTGATCACCCACAGTCGCGAACGCGCCAGTCGGAACCGCCTTGTCGACCTGCGCGGCCAACCGCACCTTCGCGCTCTTCGGATCGAGCAGCGACACGGTGTCCTTCTTGATCAGCATCGCCGGGATGAAAACGTCCGCATTGCCGGGAATCTGCTTCAGCACCAACCGCGACACGGGAACGCCTGGCGCGGAAAACGTGATCGTCACATCGCCCGGCGGCACGTCGAGCAGGAGAAAGGATCCCGTTTCCGCCACGCCGCCCGAAACATACGGCGCGTTCTCGACCCACACATTCGTGCCGCGGAAAAGATCGCGCTTGCGGGCCGCCTCCGTTTCGACGGTGTGGTAGGCCGTGTTCGGACCGGTTTCGACGTCGACGATCCAGCCGCGGACGCTGATCGGATCTTTGTGCACGTGCGGACCTTTCGGTTCCGACGGCGCGCCGCACGCAGCGGCCAGAATGGCGAGGAGGGCGATGCAGGGCTTTGCGTTCACCGCAAAAGCATAGACTGAAGTCCGTTGTATCCCCTGGCACTCCTGCGCGACGCGAAACGAGTTGGCTACGTCTTCTCCGGCGGCTCATCGCGCTGCGCCTTCCAGATTGGCGTCATCGAAGCGCTGGCCGAATTCGGCGTCCGGCCCGCGCTGGCCATCGGCGTCTCCGCCGGCGCCTGGAACGCCGCGCTGGTCGCCGCGCGCTGCGAATCACGCATCCGTTACTACTGGCGATCGTTCATGCGCATGCCGCACATCGATTTGCGCAATCTGCTCGTCGATCATTCACCGTGGCGATTCCGCCAACTGCACAAGCGCACCTTCGAACGTTTCATCGGACGCGATCGATTCAGGCAGCCCGACGCGCTTCCGCTCTTCGTCTCCGTGACCCGCTTCCGCGACGGCGCCAACGTCATCTTCGATGCGCGCCACGTCGACGATCCGCTTCAGCTTCTGCTGGCCACCAACTACCTGCCGCCGTTCTACACGCACCGTCCGGTGATCAACGGCGAGATGTATGGCGACGGCGGCATTTCCGACAACGCCCCGTACGAAAAAGCATTAGCCGAGGGGTGCGACGCGGTGGTGGTGGTCACGCAGAAGGGGGAGTCGGAAGGCGGCTTGTTCAAACGCAGAGGTGACTACGACCACGTGGTCACCGATCCGCGCGTGGTCGTCATCCGTCCGCGCCACCGCCTGCCGGTCAGTTTCACGGAACGCCGCTGGGACGTGCTCGACGTCCTCTCCCGCATCGGCTACCTCCGCACGCGCGAGATCCTCCTCGGCGAAGACCACGTCGAAACGCACGTCCGCGCGGAAGGGGAAGCGCCGAGCGCCCGGGCGCGGCGATTCCTCCGTGCGATAATCCCGCGGTCTCTATGACTCGTTCTCTCTCCCTCTTCGCGATCGCGTTCGCATCGGCGCTTCTTTTGCTGGCCCAGGCACCGACGCCCGCTCCTCCGAATCCCGCCAATCAGGCCACGCTGCGCGCGGCGGCCGGCGACAAGACCATCACCATTGCGCATCAGAACGGCCAGACCTACTTCGCGGCCGATGAAGTCATCGCCGCCCTCGGCGGCTCAGTCACGCGTGACGGCAACGGATTCAAAGCCTCGCTCAACAACACGGTGGCTGCGTTCGGAATGGACAGCCGCTTCGGCGTCGTCAAGGACGATCTGATCGAGATGCCGGTCGCGCCGGTCACGATCGACAACCGCCCGTTCGTGCCGTGGCAGTTTTTCCAGGGATTCCTGATGCGCGCGTCGGGACTCGACGCGACCTGGGACGCTGCGGGGAAAATCCTGCAGATTCATCCGGCGGTGACCACAGCCGCGGGCGTCACGGTCTCGGTTGCGAATGTGCAGGGGATTTCGAAAGTCGTCCTTACGCTCACCGCGCCCGCTGACTACAACATCATCAAAGAGCCGGGCGCGTACACGGTCCGTTTCAAGACCGCCATCCGCGCGCCGTACGTGGAGCAGGCGCACGACGATCCGTACGTTGCGAAAACATCGTTCATCGGCAACGACCTCCGCATCCAGTTGACAGCGCCGGACGTCGTCGCCGATGCGTATCGTCTCGACAATCCGTTTCGCGTCGTCCTCGACTTGCGCAAAGGGGCGTCCGTCGCGCCGGGCACGCCGCAGCCGCTGAATTCGACACGGCCGGTGGAGGCGCCCGGCATCCATACGATCGTGATCGATCCCGGCCACGGCGGAAAAGAAGTCGGCGCAATCGGTCCCGGCGGCTTGATGGAAAAGGACGCCACGCTCGCGCTTTGCCAGCGTCTCGCTGCCGCGCTCGAGGCGAAGCTGAAAACGCGCGTCGTCCTGACGCGCAACGACGACACGGTAGTCCCGCTCGATCAGCGCACTGCCATCGCCAATCAGTACCACGCTGATCTTTTCATCTCCATCCACATGAACGCCGCCATCGTCAAAGGCGCGCACGGCGCCGAGACCTACTTCCTCTCCCTCGATGCCTCGGACAAACTCGCCGAGAAAGCAGCGGAGCTCGAGAACGCGTCGAAGGGTCCTGCCGGTCCGGCGGCGTCGAGCGATCTGAAGCTGATGCTGTGGGACCTCGCGCAGCAGGAGTACCTCAACGAATCGAGCCGCCTCGCGCAGGCCGTGCAGGAAGAGATGAACCGCATCACCGGCATTCAAAGCCGAGGAGTGAAGCAGGCGCCGTTCAAAGTGCTGGTTGGCGCGACGATGCCGGCCGCGCTCGTCGAAGTCGCGTTCATCACCAATCCCGACGAAGAGTCGAAGATCAAGTCGGACGCGTTCCAGAAGACGGTCGTCGACGCACTGACGACCGCCGTCGAGCGCTACAAGACCGATTACGAAACACGCATCGGCATCGTCCAGCCTCCGCCTGCCGTGGCGCCGACAACCACCGCACCGGCGGTACCTGCGACGACTACCACGAAACCAGCCACGAGGACGGGAACGTAGTGCGCCGCGCGGTAGTGCTGCTGGCGATCGCGATCGTCGCCGGCGGCTGCAAGAAGAAACCTCTGTCGGCGAATCTCAATGCGGAGAACAAAGTAGCCGTCCGTCCGGTCACGCTGTTCTTCGAAGGTCCGGAGATGCTGCTCGTCCGCGAGACGCGCAACGTGGCCTTGCCTGAGAATCCCGCCGGCGCGCTTTCCATCGTCGCGCGCGAGCTACTCAAAGGATCGGCGAACGCCGGCGTCCCGCACATTTTTCCGCGCGACACCATCGTTCGCGCCACCTTCCTCCTTCCCGACGGCACCGCCTTCATCGACCTCGGCGGCAACACCCTCGCGCAAGGCTGGGGCACCGGCAGCCACGAAGAGCTGATGGCCGTCTACTCCGTCGTCCAGACCGTGACCACGAACTTCCCCGAAGCGAAGCGCGTGCGGATTCTGGTCAACGACGAACCGGCGGAGACGCTGGCCGGACACGTGAATTTGTCCCGCGCGCTGCTGCCGTCGGCGACGTACGTCGCGCGATAGAGAGGCTTCTCACCACAAAGGCACAAAGAGCACAAAGGTTTTCTTCGTGTCCTTTGTGTCTTTGTGGTGATCTGCTTTTCAACCGCGATCCGGATACGTCTCCTTCAACTGAGGCGGCATCTTCGCGTCCAGCCCCAGCGACTCTTCGAGCTCGACGGCATTCACGATCGCCTGTCCGCGGAAGTGATTGTTCGTGACGACGTACGTCTCCTTCGCCGACGCCATCGTCTGGATGCGATCGACCCATGGCGACAGCTCTTCCTTCGAGTAGAGGTAGTTGTAGCGCTCCCACGTCTCGCCGTGCGCGAACCACTTCTCGTAGTTGCGGCCGTGCAGGCGCGCGTAGGCGAGGGGACCGGTGATGGCGTCGGACGGCTTGACCGAATCGTGGAAGAGCGGCTGATCGACGTTCACCCAGGCCACGTCGTGCTCGGTGAGAAATTGGAGGAACTCCTCGTTTTGAAACGTCGAGTGACGCACTTCGAGCGCGAGCGGATAAGCGTCGAACGCGGTGAAGAGCGCCGCCAGTTTGTCGCGCGACTCGTCGCTGTTTTTGAAGCTCCACGGATACTGAAGCAGCACCGCGCCGAGCCGGTTCGCATCGGCGAGCGGGTCGAGGTAGTTGCGGAATGCGGTTACGTCGGTGTCCGCGAGCGATGCGTCGTCGTGCGTAAATCCGCGGAAGACTTTCGTCGTGAATTTGAAATTCGGATTGTCCGCCACGCGGCGCACCCACGACTTTGAATGCGTCGGCGGCGGGATCCGGTAGAACGGCGAATTAATCTCGATCGTGTCGAAGAACGAGGCCAGATAGGCGAGGTGATCGAACTTCGAGCCGTGCGGCGGATAGACGGTTCCCTCCCAATCCTTGTAGCTCCAGCCGGCCGGTCCGATGCGAATCTGATGTT
>JAXDIO010000061.1:0-7810 GCA_034663965.1 Thermoanaerobaculia bacterium
GGAGCGGCGTCGTGTAGTGCCAGAACGGGAGGCGGTAGACGGCGATGCCGCTATGGCCGCTCACCTCGTGACTCGCGGAGAGGAAGCCGTGGTCCTCGTACACGAGCTGCTGCGTGCGCACCGCGTCGTTGGAAAACATGATGTGCAGATCGACGAAGCCGTTGCGCGCCTCGGCGCTTTCCGGATGGTGATCATTGTGCGGTCCGCTGTAATCGCCCTGTTCGTAGCAGATCACCTGGCGTCCCCAGTATCCGCGTTCCACCGGCATGCCGACGATCGATTCGGCGAAGACACGGAACGAGTCCGACAGCATCATCTGCGCGAGCCCGATCGCACGCGCCGCATCGAGCGCGAGCGACTTGCGCGAATTCAGCGTAGCCGTCTTCACGCGCATGGTTTTTTTTAATGAGTCTGTATAGTTCTTCTTCATCGACGCGATCCATTCGCGCGGAATCGGCGTCTCCATCCGTCTGATGACCGGATACATGGCCCGGTCGAGCAGCGCGATGCACGATTTCGCAACGCGTTCGTCGATCACGTCGTCAAACACGACGATCGGCGTGGCGCGCTTCTTTCGAAAGACATCGAGGCGGGGCGGAGTTGACAGCAGCCGCTGCCCGCGCTTGTTCAACAGATCCGCGAATTCAGACGGAAAGGCATCCATGCGTGGGATTGTCGCAGAACGAGAAAATACTTGACTAGTCAACTAATGATCGATTAACCTCCTGCTCGTGCCGCCGACAATTGCCCGCGAGATCAAGCAGAAAAAGCCCTTTCCGTCCAAAGCGGAGGAAGCGGCCGTGACGCTCCTTCGCACCGCCGACGTCCTCCGCCGTTTCATCGGCACCGTCATCGAGCCGCACGGAATCACCAGCCAGCAGTACAACGTGCTGCGCATCCTGCGTGGCGC
This sequence comes from Thermoanaerobaculia bacterium, assembly GCA_034663965.1. Classification (GTDB taxonomy): domain Bacteria; phylum Acidobacteriota; class Thermoanaerobaculia; order Gp7-AA8; family Gp7-AA8; genus JADGNZ01. The sequence goes on from JAXDIO010000061.1 coordinate 911, forward strand.
CGGCGAGCGGGGACTGCCGACGCTGGAGATCGCCGAGCGGATGATCGAGTCGACGCCCGGCATCACGCGTCTCATCGACCGTCTCGAGACGAAGAAACTCGTTTCGCGCGAACGCTGTATCACCGATCGCCGTCAGGTCTTCTGCCGCATCACCGCATCCGGCCTCTCACTTCTTACCGCACTCGACACTCCCATGGTCGAAGCCGCCGACAACATCCTCGGCGTTCTGAAAAAAACCGAGCTCGCGAGCCTCATCGACCTACTCGACAGGACCCGCGCGCACAGCAACCAGCAGTTCATCGAAAGGAGAAGTACCCAATGAAGTTCCGCACCCTCGCAGTTGCAGCATTCGTCCTCGCCACGTCTTCGCTTTTCGCCGACACCTTCGTCGTCGACAAGGCGCATTCCGAGGCCACGTTTCAGGTCCGCCACATGATGAGCAAGGTGAGCGGGAAGTTCGACGACTTCAGCGGCAAGATGAATCTCGATCGCGCCAAGCCTTCTGCCTCGTCGGTCGAATTCAACATCAAGGCTGCCTCGGTGGACACCGGCACTGCCGATCGCGACAAGCATCTCCAGACTGCTGATTTTTTCGACGTCGCCCGCTGCCCCGAGATCACGTTCAAGAGCACGAGCATCGCCGCCACCAAGAAGAAGGACGTGTACTACGTCACCGGCGATCTGACGATGCGCTGCGTGACCAAACACATCACCATCCCGGTGGAGTTCAACGGCTTCGGCAAGGATCCGTGGGGCAACGAGCGCGCCGGCTTCTCGCTGACGACGACCGTTAACCGCAAGGACTACGGCATCAACTGGAACAAGGCCCTCGACAACGGCGGCTTCCTGGTCAGCGACGAAGTCACGATCAACGTGAACATCGAGGCGCAGAAGTCGAAGTAACGTTCCCTGTTTCGACGTACGCACCCAACCGCCGGCTCTCGCCGGCGGTCTTTTTTGCGACCACGCCAATTTTGCAACTATTTACTTGCCAAACAAATCGTCCTGTGACATTCTCCGCATGCCATTGAATACAGGAGGTTTCCACATGCATCAGCAGTCCAGTCCTCGTGAAATTCTCTCGTTTCCCGCCGAACATGCGGCATCCGAGGCCGTCACCACAATACTCAGATTCATCGGCGAAGATCCGTCGCGCGATGGGCTTCTCGACACTCCCGCGCGCGTGCTCAAGGCGTGGCGCGAGATGACGTCCGGCTACGACGACGATCCCGCCGAGATCCTCGCGCGCACATTCGAGGAGAGCAGCGACGAGATGGTCGTCCTGCGCGGCATCAGCTTTCACTCCACCTGCGAACATCACATGCTGCCGTTTTACGGCGAAGCCAGCGTCGGCTATCTGCCTGGCAAGGTCGTCGGCATCAGCAAGCTGGCGCGGCTCGTCGATTGTTTCGCGCGCCGGCTGCAGATTCAGGAGCGGCTGACGCGCCAGATCGCCGAGTCGGTCGAAGAACATCTCGAAGCGCGCGGCGTCGGCGTCATCATTCGGGCGCATCATCTCTGCATGGGTTGCCGCGGCGTGCGGCAGCAGACCACGGAGATGGTGACCTCGGCGATGCTCGGCACGTTGCGCAACGAGGCGATGGCTCGCGCCGAGTTCCTGCGGCTGACGGAGTGATGATGGATCTGAAATCAGGGATTGCGATTGACGAAGTCGCCGATGGCGGCATGCTGGCCGGCGAAATCGACGGCGAGAATGTCGTCCTCGTTCGCCGCGGTGGGGAAATCTTCGCGGTTGGCGCGGAGTGCACGCATTACCACGGTCCGTTGGTGGACGGCATCATCGCCGGTGACACAATCCGCTGTCCGTGGCATCACGCCTGTTTCGATTTGCGAACCGGTGCCGCGACGGCGCCGGCGCTGAATCCGATTCCGGTCTGGAACGTGGAGCAGCGCGACGGGCGCGTCTTCGTCACGACGAAGCGCGAAATTCCGCCGGCTGCGCCGATGCAAACGAACGTGAAGTCGGTCGGCATCCTCGGCGCGGGTGTGGCTGGCAACGCTGCCGCCGAAGCGTTGCGGCGCGAAGGCTTCGCCGGCGCGATCACGATCATCGGTGCGGAGGAAACGGTTCCGATGGACCGGCCGAATCTTTCGAAGGACTATCTCGCCGGCAGCGCACCCGAGGAGTGGATGCCGCTGCGCGACATGGATTTCTATCGCGCGCAAAACATCGAGTTGATCACTGGACGCCGCGCCATGCTGCTCGATGCGAAGACGAAAACGCTCACGCTCGACGACCGTTCCACGCGCACGTTCGGCGCGATCCTGCTCGCCACCGGCTCCGAGCCGGTGCGTCTCTCACCTCCCGGCGCGGGCCGCGTACATGTGCTGCGTACCCTGCGCGACAGCCGCGCCATCATCGCCGAGGCAGCGAAAGGAAAACGCGCGGTTGTTCTCGGCGCGAGTTTTATCGGGCTCGAGGTTGCCGCATCGCTTCGTGCGCGCGAAGTTGAAGTGACCGTCGTCGCACCCGACGCGATTCCGCTGGCGAAAACGATGGGGGTCGAGATCGGCGCTTTCATCCGCCGTCTCCACGAAGAGCACGGCGTCCGCTTCCGCCTCGGCACGACCGTCGCGACGTTCGAAGGCGATCGCGTCATCCTCGCCACCGGCGAGCCGTTGCTTGCGGACTTCATCGTCGCCGGCGTCGGGGTCCGTCCGAACACACAGCTCGCCGAGGCTGCCGGACTAACGGTCGATCACGGCATCGTCGCCGACGAGTTTCTCCAAACCAGCGCGCTTGGCATTTACGCCGCGGGCGACGTCGCGCACTATCCGGATCGCTTCAGCGGCAAAAAAGTCCGCGTCGAGCATTGGGTCGCTGCCGGACGCCAGGGCCAGACCGCCGCCCTCAACATCCTCGGCCGGCCGACGCCGCACACGGCGCCGCCGTTCTTCTGGAGCGCGCACTACGACGTGACCATCAACTACGTCGGCAACGCCGCCGGCTACGACGGCGTTGACGTGCGCGGTTCGTTCGAAGATCGCCGCGCTCTCGTCGCGTATCGCGCCGGCGCGCGCATCGCTGCGGTCGCGACCATCGGACTCGATCGCGAGTCGCTGCAGATCGAAAAGGCGATGGAGGCCGGCGATCACTCCGCGGTGGAACGAATCGTAGCCAGCATCACTTGATCGACTTCAAATACTCCTTCGCTTCTTTGGCCTGATCGCTGTCGGGAGCGAGCTCGATCACTTTCTGGAGATCGGACTTCGCCTCCTTCGCCTTGCCGGCCTGGATCGTGGCTAGGCCGCGGTAGTAGTAGCCGTCCGCATCCTTCGGATTGGCTTCGATGACTTTCGTGAAGTAGTCGCGCGCCGCGCCGGGCTGCTTCTTGTTCATCAGCACGATGCCGATGTTGGTCAGGGCGGTGGCATCGACGGCGTCGGCCGGAAGCTTGTCGACGATGCTCTTCCCCTTCTCGAGCTGGCCGTCTTCGAGGAGCATGTTGGCGTAGAGCATGGCGTTGCGGGAGTTGGCCGGATCGGCGGTGTAGACGTCGCCCATCGTGGCGACGGCCTTCTTCAGATCGCCGGCGCCGTAGTAGGCGCGCGCCAGGGCGAAGCGGATCGGCGTGAACGTGGGCAGCGCGGCGGACGCCTTCTCGTACGAAGCCACGGCGTCCTTGAAGTTTTTCGCGGTCAATGCGGTGTTGCCCGCTTCGACTGCCTCGGCGATGTCTTTCGAAACGACCTGGCCGCCGATCTTCACCTCTTCGACGGGTGGCGCTTCCGGAGCGGCAGCTGCGACGACGACCGCCGGTTCCATCTCGATCTTCATCGGCGGAATGCGCTGGCCTTCGCTGATCTGCAGGTTGCCGATCTGGCGGACGACGTAGCCCGGCGCCTCGACGTCGATGTTCCACACGCCGGAGTTCATGCCGAGGACGGCCCACTTGCCGTTCGCGTCGGCGGTGACGTCGGGACCGCCTTTGCCGCCGCGCTGAATGCGCAACATGACCTTCGCATTCGGGACCGGCTTGCCGGTGTTTTTGTCGACGACGTAGCCGGATAGGCGGTTGTTACCGCGCCAGTCTTCCGACGCCATGAGCGCGCCGGCAACGAGCATCGTCATCGCGAAGATCGTGATTGATTTCTTCACCAGAGTCCTCCTGTGGTCGAGTTCCTCTCGAAAGAAATGCCCGCTGGGGAAATTCCCCAGCGGGCATCGGAGTGACAGCTGCTGCGAGAGCTTAGAAGTTGAACTTCGCGCCGAGGCGCCACACCCGCGGAGACTGAAGCTCGGTGATGCGATAGGCACCGCCGCGGATTTTCTCGTTTTGCAGGACGTTGGTCGTCCGCTGCAGGATTGTCCGCTGATTCGGAGCATTGAAGAGATCGCCGGAGAGCGTCAGACCGGCGCGGTTGAAGAAGCGGAAGTCCTTCGCGATGCGGAGGTCGAACTCATAGACGTTCGCGAAACGAACTTCGCCGACGTCATTCAACACCACGTTGAGCGAACCACCCCTCAAACCGGTGACGTTGTCGCGCAGCGGGAGAGGATAGCCCTGCCGGCCGGTGAAACTTGCACCAATGCTGAAGTCCCAAGGCAGCGTGTACAGACCGTTGAGGTTCACATTCCACTTCGAGTTGACGAAAACGTTCTGGAACGCGCCGGAACCGGCGGACTGCGGGGCTACCTGTCCGCCCGGGCATCCGCCCAGTGTCTGGGTCGGATTCGCAACGGCATTCTTGCCGCAACTCTCCGTGTAGTCGTTGTAACTGACGCTGCCGCGCATCATCCACTTATGCGAGAGACGCTTGGTCGCCGTCAGTTCCAATCCGCTGAACTTCTGGGAGTAGTCGGGGCGATTGGTAATGACGCTGAACACAGGCGCGAGGACGCCGGGCGCCAGCATGAAAACGGGTCTCGTAGCGGTCGTGTAGGTCTTTCCGTTGTATACGAACGTGCCGCCCGCAACGACAGGAACCCCGCCCTTCGTTGCGGGAACATAGTCGGCAGGAGTGTAGTAGTCGCCGGCGCCCGCGGTCTTCTCGGACCGGAACTGCAGGAGGTTGTTGTACTTACGATAGGTGTAGCTGGCGCCGACGGAGAAGTCGGTCAGGAGCTCGCGCTCGCCGCCGAGGATAATCTCGTCGGTGGTCGGCACCTTCATGCCGTAATCGATCCGCCGGGTTCCCTTGATGGCGACTGGGTTGGCCGGATCAACCGCTGCATAGCCGACAACTTTCTTGAGCTCACTGCGCTGGATCGTATGGTCGTTGTTTGCATCGACGCCATAGAAGTAAAAGTACGTATAGCCGCCCAATGGGCTGGCCGTGGAAATCGCGGAGCCCAACTGGCTGACGTAACGATTGTATCCGGCGCGCAGCAGGGTTTTCTTATCGGCTCCGAGGCTATACGTCAACCCAATGCGAGGACTGACCGTGTTCCACTTGAGCGAACGTGGATCGCCCGGGAAGTTGAGCGCGGGAAGCGACGCGGTCAACGTACCGGAGCTACCACAGGCACCGAAGAGTCCGCCATCGCAAGGCAGCGTGAGCGGCGTAGCCAGAATCGGATTGGCCGGAGCCGTCACAGGCGTGTTCAGCGATTGCTGGCGATCCCAACGAAGACCCGCTTGAACAGTGAGATTGCCCATCAGGATGGTGTCGCCGACGTAGAAGTCGTTGTATTTCTCACCGTAACCGGCGACATGGTCGCGGAAAAGGCCGGCGAAGAAACAGCCTGTCGGCAGCCCTGCGCCATTACACGTTGCGGCGTCCATGCCCAGGAAGTCCATGTAACCATCGGCCGGGCCCGGATACGAGCTGACGGAATTCACCGGCGTGTTGCGATAGCCGAAACCAAACTTCAGCTCGTGGTTCATGGTGCCGATGTCGAGGAACTTCGAGCCATCGATCCGGTATTGCTTCTGCGGACGAATGGTCTGGTAGGTCTCGAAATTATCGTGGAAGACCCCACTGCTATCGCGCCACTGCGAGGGCGCTGTCGGTCCCTGGCCGCCATTGGCGAACAGGCCGAATCCGCCGGTCACTTTCGACCACATACCGGTAAGGTAGAGGCTCGATCCGATGATCTGCGTGTCTTCGAGTTTGTAGACCTTCGTCGGGCCGGCCTGATGCCACGACGTTTCGAACGGCCGAGTCGGCCCAAGATTACGGGCATTGCGGGCCTTATCGCCGAACGTGTAGAACCCGACGGCACTGTTGCTCGGGAACAACTGCGCATTCAGCTTCGCGTTCTTGTCGCGAAGGATGATGTTGTCGAATGCGCCGATCGCTCCCGGGGCCTGCGACGCCTGAACCGAGATGTTCTGATCAGCGCTGGCGACCCAGAACCATGCATGATCCTTCCAGATCGGTCCACCGACTTCGGCGCCGAAATCACGAACGAAGTTGATGCGGTTCGTCTTCTCGAGGTATCCGGTCGCTTCGGAGGGAACCGTGGCATCAGCCTGCATGCTGCCCGGCGTGTAGAAGTAACGACCCGATCCTTTGAAGTCGTTTGTGCCACGCTTGGTAACCATGTTGAGCTGCACGCCTGGCGTCTGGATGCGGGGATCCGCGCCGCCGGTCGTGACCTGCATTTCTTCGAATGAATCGAAATCGAAATACAGGGGGGTCGAGCCTGTGGCTCCCATGTCGGTGATGGCCACACCGTCCATGTTCCAGGTGTTGTCGGAACCCTGTGCGCCCTTGGCGATGTAGACCGACTGCTGACCGCTTTGGCTGCCGCCAACGTTGATGCGGTCGACCTGGACCGAGGGCACCGACTGGAGAACGGTCCACGGATCGCGCGACGTCGGAATCTTCTCCATCTCGACCTTCGTCACGTTGGTCGATGTCCCCGACTTGCGGACATCGAGCAGCGGCGCTTCCGCCGTGACGGTGATCGACTCCGCGACGGAGGGATTCAGC
>JAXDIO010000136.1:0-17758 GCA_034663965.1 Thermoanaerobaculia bacterium
ATCCGCACGCCACTTCATCGGCGATGAACAGCGTTCCGTAGCGCCGGCAGAGTTGCTGCGCGCGCTTCATGAACGCGTCCTCGGGAATCAACACAGCGAGGTTGCAGCTGATCGGCTCCATGATGAATGCCGCGACGTCGCGCGTTTTCAGAAGCGTCTCCAGCCTCGCGATCGCACGGTCGCCGAGCGGCGGCGAGATCGTCGCGCAGTTCGACAGCAGATTCGGATACGGCTCGCGCCATTCCGTCGATGCGATGCTGACCGTGCCGATCGTGTTGCCGTGATAGCTGCCCTCGATCGACACAAACTTGCGGCGGCCGGTCGACGCCATTGCGATCTGCAGCGCGATGTCGACCGCTTCCGATCCACCCGTCGCGCGGTATGTCTTCTCGAGTTTCCCCGGGGTGATCTCAGCGAGCAGCTGCGCGAGCTCGACCCACGGCCGGTACAAGTACCCGGGATAGACGTAATCCGGACGCCGGCGGGCCGGCGACTTCGTGATCGCGGTGTTGTCCCAGCCGAAGTTGCCGACGCACCAGCCCGACAAGAAGTCGATGTAGCGTTTGCCGCGCGCATCGTAGACAAACGCACCCTTCGTTCGCGCCACCTGGAGGTCTTGCGCCTCGGACTCCCGCCCGAGGTATTTCCGATCGAGCAGGCGGAGATTCATGCCGGGCGATCGTGCACGAACGACGCCCGTGATCAGCGCTGCTGGCTAATGCTATCTACTGGAAGTATTGGTGGCCGAGGCTGGGCCGACCTACGCTGCGGCGCGTCGCCGCTGGCTGGGAGACATGGAGTCGAACCCCGAACGCGGATGCATCCGGCGCGAAACGTCCGAAGATCGTCGGCCCGAGAACGACGCCTTCCAGAATCTCTCCGATCACGCTCGGTTGAGCAATCTTTCGAATGACCCATCCGAACGTGCGCGCCGTCGCAAGCGTCACGGCGATCCGAAGAAGCAGCGTGTCGAGAGGGCGGTTCCGCCAGCCTGCTTCGTCGAAATACGCGCACGCTCTCCGACTGCTGCCGGAAGCGACTTGCCATAGCGGATGACCAGCCACCTAGCGATGGCAAAGAGGGAAACAATGAGTACGTAGGTAGAGATCGTGCGCAACGAACTGATTGTCACGTGAACCTTGTCGAAGGCCGGCAATTGTGGCGTTCGGGGTTCGATTCCCCAATCGGACTTCGCAAACTTTGCTGGGAGGATTGGATGGTATTCGAAACCGGTGTGCTTGCCGCGTGACACTCGGCGAACCGTCGACGCTACTCCGCGCTACTTGGCTTGCAGTGCCGCTGCCTTGGCTCTTGGCGGTGGTCTTGCCTCGCCGAACTGGCTGTGCTAAATCCCAGCATGCCTCAAGCAATGTCGCCGATACTCCCGCCGGACTCCATCGGGACCGTCCGCGTCTGTTTCATCGCATAACCTGCAGCCCTCCACTAGCGGGAAGGCCGACCTGTCGAAGACCGCTCCGTGATCATCTTTGCTGTACGCACTTCCCAGGTTCCCTCGTCGATCCTGCGAAGCTGAAAGACCCAGTCACAAGGCTCGGTATCTCGACTTGCCTCAGTGAGCTCCATGACAGCAAAAGTGCCCGCAGAATTGAAGCCCGGCCGGCAAAAACTAACAACGTAATCCGCGCCGGGATGCTTTTCAAGAATAGGCGCCCATCCTATGCCCGGCTCGCTCCAAATCGGTTGAAGACCCTTCTCCAAAAATACTCCGAAGGGCGGTTGCGCCAGCTCGACAGGCTTTTCATTACTTACACGGAATTGTTCTCGAGCTTCGTTGAGATTCTCAGCAAGCTGGCGTTCGTTTTCTGGGGAGGACTTGCCAGACCGGACGGAAAAAGTCCAAGGGGGCGCCGTGTCGGATTCAACGAGCGAGAGACGGCGACCACCTGTCTCCCTAGCGACGAAAACCTGCACTCGTTTGAAGTAGGGTTGTGGATGCGTAATTTGCCACTGCGCCACGGCCTCTATAACCGCCGTCTCTTGCCCTGACATAGCTGTCGCGCCGGAATCGATTGTCGTAGTACTTAGAAGCGCAAACGCCAGGAAGGCGACGTACACTGATTCTCCTCGTCTTGATTCACTCCGCCGGAGCATGAACAATCTCAACGGTCTCATTCAACCGCTTGTACAATCCTTTGGGTGGGCCACGGATAGGCAAGTTCAGCTGCCAAGCTCTTCATAAGCGCGGGTGCAGGCGGAACCGCTCGCATGGCGAGTATCGCCAACGCCTCGGCCGGCGGTCGGACAAACATCCACTCCCCTCCCAATGCGGTTGAAGGAGTGAACTGGGCAACAGAAGCGAGAGCGGGACCAAACAGCGTGAAATTGCGCCAGAAAAGCACGATTGCAGCTCCGGACACCGCCGCACGGCTTCGGTCCACGACCGTCACTTGCAGTCGCATTCCCGCGGGCGAAAGTTGCAAACGCCCGCTCCGCCTCAGGTCCGCGGCGAACACGATATCGACCGCTGCGGCGGAATGGCGGACGATCACCATCTCGTCACCGTAAAACGGTACAGCTGCGTGGCCCTGTTCGTCGGTGGAGCTTCTACCTAAGAGTTGACAAGTCGATTTTGAAGCAATCGTTATTTCCGCGCCAGAGGCCGGTTCACCGTTAGGTAAGACGATTTCGATGTCTGGATCTTCGTCCTTGTGCAAGACCACGCGCACGCTCTGCTCACTCATGTCCGGAGTCACGGGGAGTGTTATCGGCTCAGACACACGATATCCTCCCTTAGTGGCCCTGATTTCGAGCTGGCCCGGTCGTATTGGCGGAAGAATCGCCACCCCGTCGGCCCCGCTCGGTACGTTGACAAGGAACCGCTGGTCGCCATTCTCAGTGCTCTTCGATGCGCTTGTCACATGCACTTCGGCGCCCGGCAACGGACGGGCATCGACATCTGAGACGGCGACGCTAATGCGGTTACGCGGAACCCTGATGTCGTAACTGCGGCTCTCGTCTATTCTGATGTTGTCGTCGAATTCCGGAATGTCTTCGTGATCGATCAGAGTCACTTTGAGGGGATACCTGCCGGGATGCCACAGCGTGACACGGTACTCTCCCAGCTCGTTGGTCAGCACCTCCGTCTTCACGCGCCCCAGAAAGGTAATTTTTGCGCGAGCACTGTCGCTGCCGTACTTGACGTCACCTCGGAGGATAACCGGCGAGACTGTGAACCTGGCGTTGCTATCATCGCCCGAACTAAGGTCGACACGTTGAGAGAACCAGGCGGCCGGCGCGCTGAGAGTCAGCTCAATATTCGTCGCCGGGAGATCAGAGAGTGCGAGGACCTGTCCTATGCGCATTTCCACGTCGCGAATTGCAGCGACCGAACCCTCTTTTCGCAATGATAACTTGAACGTGCTCGCGTTCTCGATTGGCGGCTCTGCCACGAGGCTCACAGTCAGCGAGGGCAACCGTCGAAAGGACGTTGTTAAACTCGTGGGACCGGTGCGTCGCACCGATTGGGCTTCGGGTCTGGTCCATCCGTGTTCGGAAGCGGCAGACAGCGTTACCCGAGGCTCGTCGACGTGGTACCAGAGCGCTGCCATGCCATCCACGATGCGAAACATGGCGTCGGCGGATCGAGGACTCGGCGCCTCGATCGTTGCACGGAAGCCTTCCAGTAAATCACCCTGAACCTTAGCTTCGAATTTCGCGAGAACGTCTCTGGACGATAAAGGTCGAAGTTTCGCGGCGGCGACAGCGTTCTTTGCTACTGCGACGAGGTTCGTCACACCAAGAAGCTCGCCGGTCTCCCCATACCCGAGTGCCACACACGTACCCGCGGGCATTTGCGCAGGATGCGCGAATTCCTGTCGCGACACTCTTCGCAGGTAAGAGACCTCGCCATTGGGCACAGTGCCTTGGACACTCACCAGGTCGACGAAGCTAACTGATGCCGGCGCGTCCACCTGTACGCGGCCCGCGTCTCCGAGCAACCCCTGAGCGATCACGGGTTCGCTCGAACGGCCTGAGCCCACGGTTAGGACAAGCATAGTCGGGCTTATCGATACGTCATCCCCAAACCATGCGGTGTAAAGGCCACTCTGGACTCGCACTCCTTGACTGCAAGCGGTGACATACCGCTCGGCGCTTTTTTGAATAGAGTCCAAATGCATTTGACACCGTACGCCCGAGCGCTGGACGCGCGCAAGAACCATGACGCCGCCGGAAGTCTCACTTCCGGCGGCGTTGCCTGTGCAGAACCCTGCAAGTAGGGCAAGCGCCCACGTCAGCAAGGCCGTTCTGGCTGTCTGAATTACCATTGGTAGTTCGGATCGCAACATCGGTCGTACGCACCATCGTGAAAACACCCCGAAGGCTCAAAGTAGGTAAAGCAATATGCTGGATCTTGCGAGTCCTGATAACAAATATTGTTCCAATGGCACGTCGCACCGCACGAGATATAGCCAGTATCCCAGTGGCAATTCTGACCTCCTCCCCCGGGTTGAGCAACTACCGGGATCGTCGATATCAGTATTGTCAAAGCGATGAGCATCACTAGGAATCGAGACTTCGGTCTGAACATTAACTTCTCCTTTCTTAGGTCTTACGTCTAACGACTAGCAACTGTTTTCTTCGGCTCCGCTTTCGGGAATGCTGCGCGATAGGTCTCGACCTGACCGCGAATGAGTTGCAATGGCACACTGCCCTTAGGCGCTCCGGGAATAGTGAGCATCGCCGGTCCGACGGGTAAGTCGTACCATATAGCGACCAGCAGCCGGTCTGTCCCGAACTCCACATCTGGACGAATACGCAACGTACCAGACTGAAGCAGCGCACTTTTTGATGCAGGTTTGTCGGCCGCCTTGCCTCGCATGACTACCATTAACGCAGAACGAGTCGGCGGCTTGAGGGACACCGGTGTCTCATCCGCGACCGTGAAGGGTCGGGAAAGCTGAAGGGCATGTCCTGACACATCGAAGAGGCCCGCCACTGCGCGACCTTTCGGTACTAGTGCTCCTGCCGCCGGGAACGGCATTTCATAGTGGCGGTCGAATGTTGAAATGTCTTCGTTCAGAGAGAGTATCCTGAAGGACTTTGCCGAGACGGGGTGGCCCGAGACGTCCAAGTGAACCCGTCCTGCTTTTACCATCGGCACAAGCACGCGGGTCCCCAATCCTCTGAATGGTCCTCCGCCATAAGTCATTACGCCGGCTTGCGCGCTTACGTACGGAGGTAACTCGAGCCACACGTCGTAGTGACCGACTGGTGGCTGAAACCATTTCGTACACGGAAATACCAGCGGGCGCGCTAAAGCTGTGCTCTCGAGGACGGCTTTGCATTCGCCGGCGTCAAGGATCACACGCTTCTCGCGGCTGTATGGACAATACAAAATCGCAGGCGAACCGTTGATCACCCCGGTGCGAGCCGCCGGAAGAGTCTCGACGCCCCCAACCTCGGGCTGATCAGCTGGCTGCCCCGACACTCCGGCAGCAACCAGCACAGCAAGGCTAAAAATGGCGAAACGTAATCTTGATGAGAACATAGGTGGCCCCGGCCGTTTGCAATTTACGTGCCTGATTGAGCGCGATATTTCAAGAAATCATTGGAACGCATCACGGCGCAGGCTGAGCAGTCTCCATAGCGACTGCTTGAGCAAGAGCTCTCTCGAACCGGAACGTCTTGTAGCGGGCGCACTTGACACTGTGCGCGACGAGCGAACTCGCACAAACCTCGTCGCGTCAGTACTTACGCACAACTCGACTCAAGAGGCGGATCTGCAAGCACTGGTATCGAACTGCACGGTGAATACGGAAGTCTCACCGTGACAAAGAGATCACCGTACGGCGCACTCGCGAAAAAGAAGGAAAGTGAGGATTGGCTGGGAGACAGGGAGTCGAACCCCGATTGAGCGGTTCAGAGCCGCTTGTCCTACCATTGAACGATCTCCCAGTGCTGGCGGGCGGTGGATGCTACACGGCGCTCAACGCCTCGGTCAACATCCTCATTCCGGGTTTCGTGCGACAATCGCCGGGAGAGGATGAAGACGTGTTACCCGAGGTTTTCGAGTGTCCGCAGTGCCAGCGGCAGTTTGTTTTTGAGCTCGTCGAGAACGCCGACGACCGCTCCATCTACTGCCCGCAATGCAAGCGCTACCTCGGCGAGAAAGACCTCAACTTCATCCTCATCTCCGAGATCGAGGAGCTGACCGAGCGCCTCCGCTTCGAGCGCGAACGCCTCGAAAAGGACGAAGCGCTCTACTCGATGTCCGACTGCGATGCGGAGTTGAAGCTGTACGGCACCGAAGTCCACAAGGTCGTCAGCATCCTTCGCAAGGCCGTGGCCGAGCTGGAAGCGCTCAAAGAGCAATACCGCTAGCCCGCGAGTCGCTCATCACTGCCTCACCACGCAAGCACCAGGTGCTTTGCCAGGTAGTACCAGAGACTCGCGGACGTGATCAGCGTGAACCATCGTGCGGGCGCGGATGACGGGATGATCAGCGCCGCGCTGACCAGGAAGACATCGGCGAAGATGCGCAGGAAGCCGTAGTCCTCCAGCCAGATCGTGTGCGGCAGGATGGAGAAGAGGGCCAGGTATCCGAGCCAGGCCAGCTTCCACTCCAGCGGCGCGCGCGACCGGCGCCACACCAGGACGATCGTGATGACGACGCCGGCCAGAAACAGACTATCGAGGAAGTAGAGACGCTGCTGGTGATCGCGGCGCATGGACGCGGCGGCGAGGAATCGGGCGTACTCGAGGAACGGCTTGGCGCGGTCGGGCACTCCGGCGCGGAGCGGAGTAACGCCCCAAAGCGCGGCCAGGATGGTTTGCCAGAACGCGTAGGCGGCTATCGGAAGCGCGAACATCACTACGCCGATGCCGCGTTCGCGGCGTAGCAGCCGATCGACAAGCCACACGGCGGCCAGCGCTGCGCCCAGCAGTAACGTCGTTTCGCGCGTCAGCACCGCGCCTGTCAGCAGCAGCGCGGCCGTGACGTTGCGGCGCGAAGCGGCGGCCCAGATCGCGCCCATCGCAAAGGCCGCGGCCACGATCTCGGACAGATCGCGGGAGAACGTCAGCACGAAGCCGGGATAGAGCGGCACGATCACGCCCCACAGCGCGTGCAATCCGAATTTCTTCGCGAAGGCTCCGCCGAAAGCGGCCATCGCCGCGGCCGCGAGGATATTTGCCGCCACCAGCAGCCACGGAATCCACGTTACGTGACCCAGCGACAACAGCCACACGATCAACGGATAACCGATGCGCTGCTGCCGGTACGGCGGATTGTCGATCCGGATCCCATGCGCGGCCTGCACGCGGGTGAATGGATTGATGGCCAGGCGGTAGAACCAGATTCCGTCGTACCCGCCGATGTTCGGAATCACAGTCAGCCCGGGCGGCACTTTCGAGGCATCGACATTCACGCCGCCGGCGATGACGAAGAGGGAAACGTCGCCGTTCCTCGCCTTCAGCAGGAAAACGAAAAACGTGATGTAGCAGATCGCGATCACGATCGCCGGTGCCAGCGGCGAGTCGATCCACCTCCGCAGTTTCATCGGCCGCGATTATCCACCGTAACTTTTCGCCTCCTCGGCGGTTTAATGAGCGATTCATGGATCGCGCAATCGAAGAACGCGAGCGGCTGCTGATCGAGGCCGCACAGAAGGACCCGAAACGGTTCGCGGATCTGTATGAGGAGAACTTCGGGCGTGTGTGGGCGTTCGTGATCCGGCGCGTTCGCGATCGAGTGATTGCTCAGGACATTACCTCCGAGGTGTTTCATCAGGCGCTGGCGAACGTGGGGAAGTTCGAGTGGCGCGGGTTGCCGTTCGCGGCGTGGCTGTATCGGATCGCGGCGAATGCGATCGCAGATCACTTCGCGAAATCGGCCCGCGAGCAGGGTGCGCAGGCCGAGACGACCGTGCCGCCGCACGAGATCGAAGACATCGAACGGCGCGCGTCGCTGTATCGCTTCGTCGATCGCCTTCCGGCGGACCAGCGGCGCGTAGTCGTGATGCGGTTCGCCGAGGAGCGGAGCATCCGCGAGATCGCGTCGGCGATCGGACGGAGCGAAGGCGCGGTCAAACAACTTCAATGGCGAGGCCTGCAGACGCTGCGGGCGCGAATGGGTACGAATCATGGCTGAGCGCGATCTGATCGAACGGCTCGACGAGGCGATCGAAGCGATCCTGGCCGGTCGCCGTGAAGGCCTCGCGCTGGCCGAGCCGGAGCTGGCCACGCTGCTGATGGTCGCGGACGATCTGCGCACGCTGCCCGATCCCACATTCAAATCGCAATTGCTGGCGGAGCTGATTCCGCCGATGGAGGATGAGATGACGACGATGACTGCTGAAGATGTGACGACGAAGTTCCCTTCGATCCGGCCGTATCTGCTGGTGCCCGATGCCGACGCCATGATCGAGTTCCTGCAGCAAACGCTCGGCGCCGAGTTGCTGGGGCGCTATCCCGATGCCGAGGGGCGCGTGATGCATGCGGCGATGCGCGTGGGCGACTCGCTCATCGAGATGGGGGAGTCGTCGGCCGGGCCCAAGACGATGGCGCTCCACGTCTATCTCGACGACGTTGAGGGCGCGTACAACCGCGCGCTCGCCGCGGGCGCGACCTCGACGCTCCCGATCACCGATCAGGCGTACGGCGATCGCGAAGGCGGCGTGAAGGATCAGTGGGGCAACGCCTGGTACCTGGCTACGCATCAGGAGGAGGTCACCGAGGAGGAGTTGATGCGGCGCTTCGGCGGCGGCGGGAGCAAGCCGCAAAAGCAGGTTGGCGTCGGTCCGCGTCCCGAGGGGTATCACACGGTGACGCCGTTCCTCCATGTTCGCGGCGCGCGCAAGATGATCGCGTTCCTCGGCGATGCGTTCGGCGGGACGACGGCGCACATCACCGACATGCCGGATCGCGAAGTGGCGCACGCCGCGGTGCGGATCGGCGATTCGCTGATCGAGCTTGGCGAAGCGCATGGCGAGTCGCAGCCGATGCCGGCCGCGATCCACCTCTTCGTCTCGGACGTCGACGGAGTCTACGAGCGCGCACTCCGCGCCGGCGCAACGTCGGTCGAGCCGCCGGCGGACAAGCCGTACGGCGAGCGGGGAGCGTGGGTGATCGATCCGTTCGAGAACCAATGGTTCATCGCGACGGCGAAGTAACGCTTTCACGCGGGGCGCCACGAAGCTGATCGATGGCGTGAACGCGAACCTGCCGACGTTCCATCGCTACCTCAACCTCCGCAAACGGATGCTCGGCCTGAGCGATCTTCACAACTACGATCTCTACGCGCCGCTCGTCGCGAACGCGAAGCTGGAATACTACATCCCGCACTTTTACCGCACGTACTACGTCTATCAGTACGCGACGTCGGCGACTGCATCCGCGGCGTTGTCGGAGAAGGTGATGTCGGGCGACGCGAACGCGACGAAGCGTTATCTGGCGTTCCTCTCCGCCGGCGGATCGAAGTATCCGATCGATCTGCTGAAGGACGCGGGCGTGGACATGACGACGTCCGAGCCGCTCGACCTGACGATGAAGAAGATGAATCGCGTCATGGACGAGATGGACGCGATTTTGAAGCAGATGGGGAAGTAGCAACTACCCCGGGAACCGTCCCCGCCCGCCCATGCCGCCCCGTCCGCCGCGGCCTCCGTAGCCGCGGTTGGGGCGGTCGGTGTCGCGGCGTGAGGCGGTCATCGCGTTCTGCAGTGCCGTCCACTGTTGCTGGGTGAGGAGCGTCCGTTCGGACGCGAGGAGTTGTACGCGGCGATCGAAGAGCGCGTCGCGGACGCCGCGCAGGCGCTGGCCGGCTCCGGTGATGTCGGCGGCGGCGGGCTGATTCGATTCGATCGTCTGCCGCAGGTCGCGCGCGGCAACCATGCTGTCGCGCTCGAGTTTCGCGATCTCTCCGCTTTGATCGCTGCTGATGCGATCGAGCGACGCGGCCTGATCGGGCGTGAGGTTGACGGCAACGCTGATCCGCGGATCGTGCCACCAGTCGGACGGCGGCATCATCTCCAGTCCATCGCCGGCGCCCTCGGGGCGCGCACGCGCGAAACCACCGCGGTCACCACCGCCGGGATAGCCCTGCGGCGAACGACGATCGCGATCGTCCATGTCGGATGTGCAGGTGACGAAGACCAGTGCGAGAAGTGAGAGCGCGATGGCGTATGTGCGTTTCATGAGAACGAGGCTACGACCTCAATCGGACGCCGTTGAAGCGGACGTGTGACGTTTGCCGTAAAATCCCTCGCGGTCCACCAATCCGGCAGAAACGAGGTGTGTATGCGATCGACGATCGTTGCGGTTCTCTCGCTCTTCATGGCCACCGCTGTCCTGGCTCAATGGGAGCCGCCCGACGCGCCGAAAGATATGCCGGACAATGGAGGAGCTCCGTACGTCACCTTTGCGCACTCCTACTTCAAGGACGCGCCGCACGTGGCCGGTCTGGACGACCGGCTTTCCATCCACGTTCGGAATTTCAAGACCCTTCTGAAGAGCGTGAACGGCAACTGCCAGGGCATCATCCTCTTCCTCGACGGCATGCCGATCAAGGGAGACAAGGCGGAGTCGTGCGACACCGAGGCCGGCCACATCCGCTACCGGCTCCTGCGGACGAAAGATGACGAGCAGGCTTGGCACACACTCCTGGGCAGCCCGCAGGGCTATACGCGCGAAGTCCCCGTGAGCGTCGGTTCTGACGCACAGGTCTCGCTCTCCAGCAACGCCACGCTCAAGCTGGAAGTCATTCCGCGTCCTCAATTCCTCGCCTTCCTTGCCCTTTTCGCACTGTCTCTGGCCATCTTCATCCACCTCTGCCGGAAGACGAGCCTCGTCCGTAGCGGAACGCATCCGGTGCCGAACGAGCGGCCGTACTCACTTTCTCTTTTTCAGATGTCGTTCTGGTTTTTTCTCGTCATTGCCGCCTATGTATTCATGTGGTTGATCACCGACGAGCTGGACACGATCACCGACTCCGTCCTCGGATTGATCGGCATCGGCGCGGCGACGGCGCTCGGCGCGGCTCTGATCGACAAAAACAAGGCCGCCCCGAAACCGGACGAGCCGGGCGGAACGTCGAAAGGCTTTCTCAATGACGTGATGAGCGATCCGACCGGTGTGAGCCTGCACCGTTTCCAGATGTTCGTCTGGACGATCGTTCTCGGCGTGATCTTCATCGGATCGGTCTACAAGAGCCTGGAGATGCCGGAGTTCAGCGCAACGCTCCTCGGCCTGATGGGCATCAGCTCCGGCACCTACCTCGGCTTCAAGGTTCCGGAAAAACAAGGCAGCGATACACCACCCGGCGCGACAACTCCAAGTCCGGAGCCGGAGCCGGAGAAGACACCGGCGACCTAGGTCGGTTCAGGTTTAGGAAAAAGCCGCGGCTCGAACGATGCGGTGTGGCACAGACACTCTTGTCTGTGCTTTGGCAAGGTGCAGCGGCTGAAGTTCTTGACCGGAGAATTTCACAGATCTCGCGAGCCTCACCAGCACAGACAAGAGTGTCTGTGCCACACCAGCTGGCGCTTCTGCCGCAGTTAGCGTGTGGTGAACAGACAGATCACGAGTCGAGCAACTCGAGAATCGCGGTCAGCTCGCGCTTCACATCGCCGAGCGCTTTCGACACATCTTTCGACGGAGCGGCGGCGACGATCGGCGTTGCGACTTCAATGGCCGGCGCGGACATCTCCACATCCAACTTCTTCTTCGCGCCGGCGATCGTGAACCCCTCGGAGTAGAGGAGTTGTTTGATGCGCAGGATGATGTCGATTTCGTGACGGGTGTAGAGGCGCTGGCCGCCGCCGCTTTTGTTCGGGGCGAGCGGCGGGAACTCTGTCTCCCAATAGCGGAGCACGTACGGCTGCACCTCGGCCATCTTGCAGACTTCGCCGATCTTGTACAGCCGGCCTTCGTCGTCGACAGGCATCGAGCGATTATAGGTCGCGCTTACTCGGTCCCGAACGCAACCGCGCCCGCGCCGTCGGATTCGATCTTCCCTTCGATCTCGTTGAAGAGGCCGACCGAGGCTGCGAAAACGTCGTCGACGGTGATCTCGTTCATGCAGCCGTGGTGCATGAGCGGGCACTCGCGTTTGTAGCAGGGCTGGCAGGCAAACGGTTTGCGGACCACGCGCGAGGCGCCGGGAATGACCGTGCGATCGGGATCGGTCGGGCCGAAGATCGACACCGAGGGGACGGCGAGGGCGGTGGCGAGATGGAGAGGACCGCTGTCGTTCGTCACGACGACGGAGCAATGCGAAATCGCGGCGGCGAGATGCAGGACGTCGCCGTCGTCGCCGATGATCGGCAGTCCGCTCGTGGCCGCGGAAATCGCCTCGGCTTGATGCCGTTCGCCGGGACTGGTGAGCAGCACGACAGAAAAGCCGGCATTGCGGAGTCGCTGGGCTAATTCGCCGTAGCGCTGATCGCCCCAATGTTTGGCGCGGCCGTAAAGTCCGCCGGCATGCAGACCGAAGAGAGGCTCGTCGAGACGGACGCCGGCGTCGCGCATTAGCCGGCCCGCGCGCTCGCGGACGTGCAGTGGAATGGACATCGTCGGAATCTCATCGACGACGCGCGGCGCATTCATCGCGGCGAGCAGCATCGAGTAATCGTCGAGCTGATGGCCGCGCGATGAATCGGGACGGACGCCGTGCGTGAGCAGCATTCCGCGCGCGTCGGTCGAGTAACCCCAACGCTCGCCGATGCCGGCCGCGAAGGCGACCATCGCCGCACGGAAAGAATTCGGAAGGATGACCGCGCGGCGAAAGCGTCCCGCCTTCAGCATGCGGATGCGTTCGCGCGTATCGCCGCTCCACGGAATCACGCTGCGGAAAATGCCGGCCGAGGCGAGGAGGGATGCGATGTGCTCCGGCGCGGCCACGGTGATGCCGCCTTCGCTACGGAAGCGATGGTAGAGCGCGCGGTATGTCGGGAGCGCGAGGACGTTGTCTCCGACCCAATTGAGTCCGACGACAACCGTCTCACTGGCCATCTGTTTCGTTTTCGATTTCACCCGGCGCGTTCCCCTTCCAGCGGTCGTGCATCCACAACCATAACTCCGGGCGAGCTGCGATACGGCGGGAAATGACGTCGTTGATGCGCCTGGTCAGCGCTTCGGCGTTCTTCTCGTCGCTACTCAGTTGATCGATCCGGATCGGTTCCTCAAACTCAAGACGGTGCCCGGTTGTGCCCGGAATGCAAAAACCGAACACAATCGCTGACTCCTGCCGCAATGCCATTTTCGCGGGGGCGTCGGTTGTCCATGCGGGACGGCCGAGAAACGGGACGAGGATGCCTTCGCGCGGCTGCACCGCTTGATCGGGAAGGAGGATGACCACGCCGCCTTTTTGCAGTGCTTTGAGCAGCGGGCGCGCGGCACGCTGGCGATCGACGACCTCCACGCCGGTGCGTGCGCGAATGCTGGCGAGGTCGCGTTCGAGCAGGGCGTTGTCGAGCGGACGCGCCACCGTGTGGACCTTCTTCACGTACGCCATGACCGCCAGTCCGGCGATCTCCCAGCCGCCGTAGTGCGCGCTGAGGATCACGACTCCGCGGCCGAGGGCAATCGCGTCCTGCAAGACCTCCGGGTTGACGAAGAAACAGTGGTCGGGGATCTCTTCGATCGGGATGTGCTGCATGCGAATCGTTTCCAGCGCTTCACGGCCGAACTGGCGCCAGCATTCGTCGAGGATGCGCCGCCGCTCGGCGTGGCTCTTCTCCGGAAACGTTTCCGCGAGGTTGCGCATGGCCAGCCGGTCGCGTCCGCGCAGGACGTGCCGCGCCAGCGCGCCGATGCGGGTTCCCCACCGGCGCAGCGCCGCCTCGGAGCCGGCGCGAACGGCGCGCGCGGCGGCGCGATACAGGAGATATTCGATGCGCTGCAACAACGCGCTTTTGCGGCGGCGGCTCATAGGAGTCAGTGGATTAGTGGATCAGTAGATTAGTGGATTCGTAAGCCAGGGATCGAACGATTGGTAGACGCTGAATGCTTGAAGAGGTCACCGGCAAGCACACGGCTTCGACTAATCTACTAATCCACTGATTCTTTCGAGGATTTCGGGCTCGATGATCATCTCCGCGGCGATGGCGATGATGTCACGGTCATTAATCTTCACCGCGTCTTTTTCAGTCGTGACGATGGCCTCCGCTCCGGCGGTTCGCGCGGCATCTTTGATCGCAGCGATGTCGCCGGCGGTGTAGCGATGGTGGTCGCGAAAGCTCCTTGTTCCGATCACATCGAGGCCGTTCTCGCGCAACGACGCGAAGAACTGTTCGTTGTTCGCGAGCCCGGCAAAGGCGAAGACGCGGCGGTTGGTCAACGCGTCCGGTACGACGAGCCGGAGGTGGCGTTGAATGACGAAGTCGGCATCAGCCAGCGCGGAGCGGCCTTCGCGTATGACGCCGCGGCCGGAGTCGATGACGACGTCGACGTCGCGGGCGAGTTGCAGATGCTGGAAGCCGTCGTCGAGGATGAATAAGTCGCACTCATTCGAGCTAAGAAACTGAATTGCATTTTGATATCGCTTTGACCCGACAATTACATCGATATTTTTCAGCTTGCTTTTCAAAAGCACCGGCTCGTCGCCGAACTTCGCCGCATCGAGCGACGTGACCACTCCGGATGCGTTGCCGGCGCGGCCGTAGCCGCGCGTGAGCACGGCCACGCGGAAGCCGCGTTTTTCGAGATACCGCGCGATCGTGATGACTGCCGGTGTCTTGCCCGCGCCGCCGGCAGCGAGGTTGCCGATCGAAATGACCGGCCGCGGCAGCCGCTTGCTTTTGAGGATGCCGCGCCGGTACAGCGCGCGGCGCACTCGATTCACGCCGCGCCAGAGCAGCTCGAACGGTTTGAGGAAGATCGTCACGACAGCAACTCGAGGATGCGTGCCGCGGTCCGCGTTGCGGCCCCGCGATTCTGTTCGACCGTCTTCCGCGCGCGCTCGCTCATGCCGCGTTGCGCAGCCTCGCTATCAAACATGCGCGATGCGAAGCCGAAGACCTCGGCGGCGGATTTCGCCTCGACTGCGCCGCCGTCGCGCAGGAAGACGCTGGCGATCTCGCGAAAGTTCGACATGTACGGTCCGAAGCAGACCGGTACACCCACCGCTGCCGGCTCGATCGGATTGTGGCCGCCGGTCGGTACCAGGCTCCCGCCGACGAATGCCGCCGTTGCAAAAAGGTAGACCTTCGACAACTCGCCGAACGTGTCGAGCAGCAGGACGTCTGCCGGTCCGTCGTTCCAGTCGCTGCGCCGCACGAAGCGGATCTTCGCGGCCGCGAGCAGCGCCGCGACGATCTCGAATCGTTCCGGCTTGCGCGGCGCGACGACGACGAAGGCGTTCTTCTCGGCGATGAATCGCTCCAACTCGCCGATCATCGCTTCGTCTTCGCCCTGCATCGTCGAGCCGAGGACGAGGACCTTCCGGCCGGCGATCAGCGAGAGCAGACGCGGCGCGATTTCCAGCGGCCGATCGTCAGGAACGTAGTCGAACTTCACGTTGCCGCTGGTTTCGACGATCTCCGCCGGCGCCCCGATCGCGATGAACCGTTCGCGGTCAGTCTCCTCGCGCGCGAGGATGCGGTCGTACCGCCGCAGCAGCGGCCTCACGAACGCGCGCAGGAAACGGTAGCGTGGCAGCGAGCGATCGGAAATGCGTCCGTTCGCCAGCAGCAACCGCACACCGGCCGCACTCGAAAGGCGCGTCGCATTCGGCCAGATCTCCGTCTCCATCGTCGCGAACACGCGCGGACGATGCTGCAGCAAAAACCGCTTCACACTCGCGGAAAAGTCGAATGGAAAGTACGTCACCGTCGCCGATGGAAAGAGCCGGCGTGCCTGCGCCTGGCCTGTAATCGTTGTGGTTGTAATCACGATCGTCGTCGCCGGACGCGTGCGCAGAATCTCGTCGACCACAGGCCGCGCCGCCAGCGTTTCGCCGACCGACACCGCATGAATCCACAGATCGTGCGTGGCCGGCGGCGTTTTGTAAAAGCCCATCCGCTCCGGAAAATTAGCCAGGTACTTCCCGCGCAGCATCCCGGCAACGATGACGTACGGCAACAGCGCGATCGCCGCGAGGTAGAGCAGCACGTCGTAGAGGACGGACACGGCGCGAATGATAGTCGGCGCGAGAAACCGTCCCCCGGCGCGATATATACTTCCCGCCATGCCTACAGAGAACAATATCGTCTTCGGTCCAAATGCGAAGTCGTCCGACGTCACCCCATACTCCCTCGGTGTTCTGCGCGATGTCATGACCGCGGCGAACGTCGCGAAGCTGACCATCTCCAGCACGCAGCGCAGTCCCGCCGATCAGGCGCGGGTGATGTTCAACAATCTCGAGTCGCAGGGCATCGCCGCGCAACGCCGGCTGTACAAGGCGCCGGGGCAAGCGGTCATCGACGTCTACGAAGCCGGCAAGAAGGCGGGGAAGACGTCCGACGCGATCAAGGCAGAGATGACGGCGAAGATCAACGAGCTCGGTCCGATGAACGTCTCCCATCACGCCGCCGACCCGAAGCTGCTCAACGTCTTCGACGTCGCGCCGTCATCGGTTGCCGACGTCAATGCGTTCCAGGCTGCCGTGAAAAAAGACGCGCGCGTCTCGAAGTTCCTGACGCCGCCGAACGATCCCGGACTTCACTTCGAGATCCCGCAGCCCGACGACGCCGCCTAAGCCCGGTACAGCGCGGCGCCCCAGTGCAGGCCGGAGCCGAGGGCGGTGAAGCAGACCAGCATGCCGGGTTTGATGCGGCCGTCGGCGACGCATTCGTGATAGAGGATCGGCAGTGTGCCAGCGGTCGTGTTGCCGTAGCGTTCGATGTTGTGCGGCACGCGGTCGGCTCCGAGGCCGAGCTGTTTCGCCACGCCTTCCACGATGCGCAGGTTCGCCTGGTGGATCAGCAGTACGTCGATGTCCGACACGCTGACGCCTGACGCGGCGCACACCTCGCGCACCGACTCCGGCATCTTCGACAGCGCCTGGCGGAAGACTTCGCGGCCGTCCATGTCCGGGATGATGTCGCCATCGTCGATCTGCTTGTGTGTGACGAAGGGACGGAGGCGGAAGCCGATGCCGCGCGTGTAGAGCGCTTCGATGTTCGAGCCGTTCGTGTAAAGCTTCGACGCCAGAAATCCGCGGCCGTTGTCGTCCATCGCCTCGACGACGACCGCGCCCGCGCCATCGCCGAAGAGCACCACGCGATCGCGAATCTTCGTGTTGTCCTCGCGCTCCTTCGCCGTGACCTCGCGGTCTTCGAGACCGATGGTCGTATCCCAACCGTTCTGCCACGGCATGAACGGCGTATGGACGTCGCCGCCGATCAGCAGGATGCGCGCGTACTTGCCGCTGCGGATCAGCGAGTCAGCGAGGTCGAGACCGTAGAGAAAACCGGAGCACTGCTGGCGGATATCGAACGCCGGAATCGACTCACGAAAGCCCATCTTGGCCTGCACGACCGGACCGTTGCCGGGGAAGAAATGGTCGGGCGTCATCGTGGCGAAGATCAGCGCGTCGATGTCGTCCTGCGTCCGCCCGGCCGCCTTCATCGCCCCCTCGGCGGCCATCATGCCGAGGTCCGAGGAGGACTGGCCGGGATCGGCGTAGTGGCGTTGCTTGATGCCGCTGCGCGTTTGAATCCACTCGTCGCTCGTGTCCATGATGCGGGCGAGCTTTTCGTTCGGAACGACGTTCTTCGGGATGCCGATCCCGCTGCCGGTGATCACGCTTTTCATGGATGCGGGAGCATACACGGCTCGGTGCTTGCTTCTCCGAAACGTA
>JAXDIO010000160.1:0-8992 GCA_034663965.1 Thermoanaerobaculia bacterium
CGTGCTGAAACGTTCCCATCTGCCGTCCGCTCAATCGAAGGTGTTCGATGCATTCGTTCCACTGCTGCGCGCTCTCGAGTTCCGTGAACCGCGCAAAGGACTGAGCATCGTCGCGGTTGCGACCAAGGCAGCGGCCGTTCTGAAGAGCGACTGAGCACGTTCCCGACGATTTACCTCTCGTGCCCGTTCACGTCGCGCTCCGGCAATTGTTGCTCCGGATTGAAATCGTGCGCGAACAGGCCACCGGAAGCCGGAGGTCCGCCGCGGCGGTTTCGCAGACCGCTGTGGTGATAACCATAAGCAGCATAGAAAACGATGCCGGCGAGAAACCACTTTACGAAGCGCCACCACGACGACGGCGGCAGATAAATCGCCAATCCAATACAGGAAGCGACGCCAAGCAACGGCAGCAGATATGGCCCGCACGGCACCCGGAACGAGCGCGGACGATCGGGATCCTTAATACGCAGAATCATGATGCCGAAGCAGACCAGAATGAATGCGAAGAGGGTCCCGATATTGGTCAGATCGACCATCGCGTCGAGCGACGTGAACATCGCCGTAACCCCGACTCCAACCCCGGTGATGATCGTACCCACGTGCGGTGTGCGGTACTTCGGATGAACGCGAGCGAAGAAGGGCGGAAGCAGACCATCGCGCGACATCGCGAAGAAGATGCGCGGTTGTCCGAGTTGGAAAACCAGGAGCACCGCGGTGTGCGCAACCACGGAACCGAAGGCGACGACTCCCACCATCCAGTTCGGCATCGTGGCGTACTTCATGGCCATCGTCAGCGGCTCAGCCTGTTCGCTGGAAAGCTTCTTTACGAGATCAGAGTACGGAATCATCCCGGTGAAAACCGCCGCGATGATCGCGTAGATGATTGTGCAGATGATCAGTGATCCGATGATCCCGATCGGCATATCGCGTTTCGGATTCTTCGCCTCCTCTGCCGTGGTCGAGACAGCGTCAAACCCGATGTAGGCGAAGAAGACGATGGCCGCGCCGGTAATCACCCCGTGCACGCCGTTGGGAGCGAAGGGATGCCAGTGCGCCGGCTTCACGAACTTGAAGCTGACCAGGACAAAAAATCCGAGGACGACCAGCTTGATTGCGACCATCCCGAAGTTGAAGTTGGCCGACTCCCGAATGCCCCACACCAGCACCACGGTGATGGCCGCGACGATGACGCCGGCCAGAATGTTGAAAACGATCGGAATGCCCAGGATGTGCGGCGCGGCCGCGACGAGTTGCGGCATCTTCGCCGCAGCCGTCGTGTAGTCAATCGTCATCCATGGAGGCAGCTTGATACCGAACCCCTCCAGCAGCGTGTTCATGTAGTTCGCCCAGGAGATGGCCACCGCAACGTTGCCGATGGCGTACTCGATGATCAGATCCCAGCCGATGATCCATGCGATCAACTCGCCGAGCGTGGCGTACGAGTATGTGTACGCGCTGCCGGCGACCGGCACCATGGACGCGAACTCGGCGTAGCAGAGAGCCGAGAAACCGCACACGATCGCCGTGAGGACAAACGAGAGCATGAGAGCCGGACCCGCACCGGGCCGATGGGCATCGCCCGCCGCGGCAGTGCCGATCGTTGCAAAGATACCTGCGCCGATGATGGCACCGATTCCGAGGGCGATGAGATTCCAGGGCCCGAGCGTTTTTTTGAGCTGGTGACCTTCTTCCTGCGTTCCGGCAACGAGCTCGTCGAGCGACTTGGTAGCGAACAGACGACGCATCACGGACATGTGCCGCGAATGATGGGGTCGGTCCGGCGAAGGGTCAAGTACGGCGGCGTATGATCCGGCAATGCGGATCATCACGGCGCTGCTCGCTGCGGCCTCGCTCACGTGCGCGTCGCGGCAGTCGCTGCCGACCTGCATCGATCTCTCCGGCACCTACAAACTGAGCGGCCAGCCTACGCGCCAGGGCACCGGATCGACGGCGTTCGTCTTCGGCGAGGACGCCGTGCTCAAGAAAGTCGAAGCGCTCACGATCACGCAGCCCGGCTGTCGCATCGAGATCCATGCAACCGGCGACGGCGGCAAGGTTCACGACGCCATCCTCGATAATGATCTGAACTGGACCGAGGACAGCGTCTCCGCATCGTGGTCGCCGCAGAAGATGGGTTCGGCAATCCTCGCCGGCGCCTCCAGCCGCACACGCACACTCACGCTCCGCCTCTCCCCCGAGCACGACACGCTCACGATTTCCTCCGAATTCGACGAACGCGGCCTGGCCCTCCTCTTCATGCCCTTCCACGATCACGGCGAAGCGACGTGCGTGATGAAGCGCGTAAAAAGCTGATTCGCTCTCCCGGGTTGCGGTACATTGCGCGGCACATCAGAGAAAGCGTTGGACAGGTCCGTCCAACAAAAATAAGGGTAGCCATTGGCGAACAGACGGCAGCGCTATGCGGCGAGCTCGTTCGTGTGGCCGGCATTGGTGCTTCTCGTCCTTGCCGGAGGCGCCGCGTTTGCCCTTTGGAAATGGCAACGTCTCTCAGCGCCGCCGCTCGATCGGTTTCGCCGAGCTGCCGCGAGCCTGTCAACTCGGCCGGTCGACGGACGTCTGAGCGGCTGGCCGCACCTTCCGCCGCAGCGCGCCGTGCGTTCAGCAATGTCCTCGACGCCTCCGGCATTGATGCGGCTTCGCGGTATCGCGGGTGAAACACTTCTGACGTCGCGCGATCCTCACGATGTCGCGGTCGCCCGTCTCATCGCCGGCGATACCTCCGCCGCAATCGACGCCTTCCGCGGAGCCTCCGGAAAATCGAACGATGCCGATTTCTGGAACGACTACGCGGTCGCGTGCATCACCCGATCGGACGAGCTCGACGATCCCACGCTGGCAATCGATGCGGTATCCGCCTGCGACCATGCCCTCGCCATCGACACCAGAAATGCCGCAGCACACTTCAATCGCGGCCTCGCCTTAACGCGCCTCGGCCTTCTCACCTCCGCCGCCGATGAATGGAAACGCGCCGCCGCGGACGATGCTGGCTCACCGTGGGCCGCCGAAGCCCTGCAACTGGCGCACGACGTCCCCCCAAACACTCTCGACGGCTGGACGCACGCCCTTCCTCACGTCGCCCAACTCGACGCGAAACAACTCGACGCGCTGGTCCGCGCCTACCCGCAACAGGCCCGCACCTACGGCGAAGGTATCTGCATGACGGAATGGGCCGATGCCATTCTGGCCGGCGATGCCGTAAGCGCCGAACAGCGCCTCACCCTCGCCCGCCGCATCGGCGACACCCTGCGCGTCTTTTCCGGCGAGTCACTGCTACACGATGCTGTCATCGCCGCCGACGACACGATTCGCAAGGGAACATCCCGAACGCTGGCCGAGGCATACACGGTCTATCGATCCGGGCGAATTGCGCATAAGCAGCAGGACGATGTCAAAGGAGAGGCCGAGCTTCGCAAGGCGGAACCGCTATTCGCCTCGGTCAACAGCCCAATGGCGCTTGTCACGCGCTACTACATTGGCAGCGCGTTGTACGCCCAGACTCACAATACCGAAAGCGAAGTACTTCTCGACGCGCTTACGACGCAATCCGTCGAGCGCCGCGGCTATCTCGCATTGGCTGCACAGATCGGTTGGGAGCGAGGCCTTTGTGTACTCGTTCGGGGATCACTCGGTGATGCCCTCGACATATTGACGACTTCACAAACACTTTTCGAGCGGTTGGGAGAGGCACAGTTCGCTGCGACTTTGGAATCGTTTATCGCATCGACTTCCGACTACGCCGGCGCTCACGACAAAGCATGGCGAGCACGCAGCCGGGCGATCTCGATGCTTTCGCGAATGCGCGACGATCCCCACGTCGCCGGCTCTCTCAGTATTGCGGCAAGGAATGCCGCTCACTCGCGCGAGTGGACGCGCGCGGCGACGCTGTTCGGGCTGGCCATTGACGCAGCGCTCCGAGGAACGAATCCGCAGGTCACAGCGATTCTGTACGCGAAACGCGCCATCGCAGAGTCCGAGACAGGCGATTCATCGGCATCCGAACGAGATCGCGCTGAGGCGTCCCGCTGGATACGAACAATTCCAGACGAAACGATGCGGCTGCAGGCCGATGCCGATGCGGCGTTCGCGAACGGTGTTGCTGAAAGAAAAAGCAATCCCGGTCGAGCACTTGAGCACTTCCGCACAGCGCTGGGTTTCTACGAACGCGCGAATTTCCGTATCGAGATGCCGGACATCTACCTCGAGTGCGCACGCCTGGAACAAGCTGCGAGTCGCATCGCTGATGCGCGCGCGGATGTTGGCAAGGGTCTCGCCATTCTCGAAGCCGAGCGAACGCGGCTGAAAGATGCCGACCTCAGATCCACCCTTTTTGCCTCCGCTGACGATCTCTTCGCAACCGGAGTCGACCTGGCTCTAGCTGCCGGCGATGACCGGTCGGCATTCGAGCTTTCCGACGCACAACGCGGAAGGAGCTTACTTGATCGTTTTGCCCTCGGTTTTGAGGCAGCGGTGAATTCGGTCGCGGCTCCGCTTGCTTTGAGCGATATTCAGAGCGCGCTTGCCGACGACGCGGCAATCGTGGAGTACAGCGTGCTTCCCAATCGCGTCGTGGCATTCGTCGTGCGCCCTGATGCTCTTCACGTCCGCCCAATCGGATCCGCATCGGACGTTGCTGCCAGCACGGAGCCTCTGCGCGGTCTACCCAAGGATAGTGACGTCATTCCCGCAGCCTCCGCTGCATTTAACTCGCTGCTTCGGCCGCTTATGGCGGACTTAGAAGGCGTGCATCGTGTCATCTTTGTGCCGTCCAGCGAGCTCACCGATCTGCCGTACGGCGCGACTTTCGACGGCGACCGCCGGCAATTTCTCATGGAAAATACGTTGGTCTCACAAGCGCCGAGCGCATCGATCGCAATCCGTGCATCTCAAAGAGCAAAGACATTGACCAAGGGACCGTCCCTGGCGATCGCGGCAAGTCGATTCGACGTCGACGAATATCCAAACATAAAGCAGTTGCCCTTCGCAGACAGGGAGGCCATTGCCGCGGCATCCGCTTACGCCGCGCCGTCGGTCACCCTGCTGGGCGCAGACGCGACGCGAGCACGTGTCTTGCGCGAGATACCCCGGTTCCGCTCACTACACTTCGGCGGTCACGCGATCGTTCCCAGTACGGGTAATCTGGATGCGGCGCTGCTGGTCGCCCCGGAACGCCAGGAACGCTCCGAAATCCGAGCCTCGGAACTGGCGCGATTAAACCTGCGGAAAACATCGACCGTCGTCCTCGCGGCCTGCCGCTCATCATCCTCGCCGGTTGCCCGAGTGGGGAACGAGAATCTGGCCTTGGCCTTTCTATCTGCTGGCGCCGCCAGTGTGATTGCCACAACAGCCGATCTCGACGACGAGGTGTCGTTCCGCATCACGCCGCCGCTTCATCGGCTCCTGGCCTCAGGGCGTCCTCCCGACGAGGCACTTCGAGAAGTACTATCAGCGGAACTCCGTGACGCCAGCGGGCGTGTACGTGGTACTACCGACTGGACAGCAATCCGACTACTCGGCGGAAGCGCCGATTTCGTAAAGAGCAGGCCAATACAGAGAGGGAACGAACAATGAGACGACTTTCCATAGCATTTTTACTGGGGTTACTGATGGCTTCAGTGTGCGCCGAGGCTCAGCAGGCACCACAAGCAGACTTTACCGTAATCTTTGACGGTATTATTCTGCACGCGTTCCCTATCAAAGATTCAAATGGAAAGTTAATTTTTCCGAACCCGCGGGCCTTCGTCATCGAAGGTGGCGCGTTCTCAAAGCGTCACTATCCGACCCTCATTATCAAAAAGCCTGACATTGACGTCGCGTCGTTGCGCGACGCGACCGGTCAGCCCGTGTCGTGTACTCCGGAGGAGTGCCGCGTTCCAATTATCCGCTATGCAATGCGGATCGGCACTGACGACGGTAACGCAGTATCGGGTCCGCCGACAGTAGACAAGACCTTCAAGACGTTAACGCCCCACATGTCATGCATCACGAAAGGAGGAGGCATCCAAGGAATTGTCACGCATGACTTACCTGAAGGCCCGATTGCGGGATTTTTCGAACTACTCGGAAATTCTCTGAACGCTTGCGCGTTCGTCGACAAAGCGTTTTTCGTGCCCGATTCTGACAACGAAGGCGTTCGGTATTTCAGCGATTTGGTTACCTTATCAGGAACGGTTAGCAACGGCCCGGCAGTACTTCAGATCCGGTCTTATTCGACCACCGGCTGGAAGACGGTCGCCAGAATCAACGCAACAACCCCTTTACAAATAATCGTTGAAAATCATTCGCATGCCACTCAACCCACAAGTACACACTTTAGCCTAAATAGTAAACTGATCGTTACCGCGGTTCCCCTGCCGGTAGTTTGTGCCAACGACGCCGCGGACGCCTTTTGCCAGAACGCTAAGAAACAATTAACACCGCGTCCGCCGGATCAATCAGAGGACGCATGCTTTCCAGTGCAGCCTCTCAAGATCTGTGAGCCTCCGCTCGCACCACCCGTAATGCCAATGATGACGCGAAACGCACCTGGAGGTAATCTCGAGGCGATGGCAGGCTGCGCAAATTCGCAATGGCCCTAGCGCAGGCTGAATCCGTTACCGGGACGGAGTGTGTGCGGCTCGTCGCATAACCAACCACGCGGTGAGTCGAGAATCTGCGTGGTAGTATGAGTGGGTATTTGAAGCATCTTGCACAACCGTATCGTTGTAGATCAGGAACTGTTTTGCTTTCTCGTGGCCGTCAACAGCTAATCGGAGAGACACCACTCCCGTGTTAATCGCTAGAAGAGAGCCACCGATGTGAAATGGATGTGAAAAATCGACCATTCTGGCGAGGCGGTCGGATTCCTCCGGGCCAAACGTTTCAAATTTATCGGAATCAAAGGCAACGAGGCTTCGCACGAACTCAACATGTACAATCGGTTCGCGCCAAGGTAGCGTTTTATCGGCGCCATCGAGATACAACTTAAGTGATGAAGCGGCATCAAACGTAAACTTGGGAGTGGTGTCGGTGCCGACGTTACCATCTTTATCTGCCAGTCGCCATTTGGCGCCGTCTATGAGGCTCGCTACGCCATCTTCGCAATGGACTAATCCAGTCGGCGCGGCAACAGTACATTGCGCGCGCGTGGCGAGTGCTTTCAGTAACTTTAGGCCTTCTTCTTCCGAGCCCACGTTACATCCCAGGAGCCGGATTAGTGCCGGGCCTTTCGCCTTCAAGTCGTCGACCGGTTTCCCCCAGGCATAATTGCCTGTCGCTTCATTCCAGAACGCAATCGTCGGGCACGGAAATGGAGAAATACGCGGCCCCGTGCAGAGCGAGCCGGTAGTGCCATGTCCAGCAAGGACGACAGCCCCGCCAGCCTGCACGCCCAAAACGTTTTGTATTGCCCCATTTGTCGTGGTGCTGCGAGTAACCGGTTTTAACGCGATCGCAGTGCACTGAAGCGGTCCATCGGCTCCATCTTGCAACGACGCAGGATGTTCCCACGGGCCGCTGACGGTATCTGTGACGATGAGTCGTCGTTCTCCTTTGCACGCAAGCAGCATCGCAGAGATGAGCAAAAGGTAAATTCGGTTCACGGCGTCTCTCCTTCTAAGATATAGTCGGACGCGTTGATGAGTTTTTGAGATTACACGAGCGTGAGCATGAACTCCACAGATACCAAAACTGCTAGGAAATGGCCTGATCTCCGAAACTACATCGGAGGCTCATTCGTTGATGGCGAAAACAAACGATACCTCGACGTCTTCAATCCTGCCGAGGGGAGCGTCATCTCGCGCGTGCCGTTGTCGGCGGGCGTCGACGTCGATCGCGCGGTGCAGGCAGCGAAGGCGGCGTTTCCGGGGTGGTCGCAGACGCCGATCAAGGAGCGGGTGCAGGTTTTCTATCGGTACAAGGCGCTGCTCGAGCAGAACATCGATGAGCTGGCGCGGCTGGTTAGTGAAGAAAATGGAAAGATCGACAGCGAGGCCCGCGCGGAGGTGTTGAAGTCGGCCGAGCTTTGCGAGTTCGCCTGTTCGCTGCCGCAGATCACGGCCGGCGAGGTGTTGGAAGTTTCGCGCGGCGTTGAGTGCCGCGTGGAGCATTTTCCGGTCGGGGTGGTGGCGTCGATCACGCCCTTCAACTTCCCGAACATGGTTCCCAACTGGACCATCCCCAACGCCATCGCCCTCGGCAACTGCATGATCCTCAAGCCGAGCGAGCTCGTGCCGCTGTCGTCCGGACGGATCGCCGAACTGCTGCGCGAGGCGGGACTGCCCGACGGCGTTCTCAACATCGTTCACGGCGGTCAGGAAACGGTGGAAGCGATCTGCGACCATCCCGGCATCGAGGGCATCAGCTTCGTCGGATCGACGAAGGTGGCCAAGATCGTCTATCGCCGCGGCACGTCGAACTTCAAACGCGTCCTGGCCCTCGGCGGCGCGAAGAATCACCTCATCGTGATGCCGGACGCCGATCCCGAGATGACGTCGTCGAACGTGGTTGCGTCGATGTCGGGTTGCGCCGGTCAGCGCTGCATGGCGGCGTCCGTGATGATGGCGGTCGGCCAGAGCGATCACATCATCGAGCGCATGGTGAACATCGTGAAGTCGATGGTTCCGGGAACGCACATCGGTCCTGTGATTTCCGCCGCGGCCAAGGAGCGCATCGAGGCGTACGTCACCGAGGCCGAGAAGATGGGCGCGAAGATCCTCGTCGATGGGCGCGGATACAAGGTGAAGGGAAAAGAGAACGGCTACTACGTCGGCCCGACGCTGATCGACAACGTGACGCCCGACATGCGCATCGCGCAGGAAGAAGTGTTCGGGCCGGTGATGGTGATCATCCGCGCGAAGGATGTGGCCGAGGCCGTCGGCGTGCAGCAGAAGTCGGCGTACGGCAACGCGGCCAGCGTGTTCACGGAGAGTGGCGGCGTGGCGCGTTACGTGATGGAAAACGCCAGCGCCGGCATGGTCGGCGTGAACGTCGGCGT
>JAXDIO010000196.1:0-36021 GCA_034663965.1 Thermoanaerobaculia bacterium
ATTGGGAGCGCGTGATCCCGGTGGGCAAAGTCGCCAAGTACACGTTCAAAGACTTCACCATCGACAACGTCTTCATGGGAGTGCGGGCAGTGGACAAGGACGGAAACCGTTCGCCGGTGAGGACGCCGGAAGAGAGGCTTCCGTAGAGCGTAGCGCCGGCGGCTCGCCGGCACGCTTGAGGTGACACGCCGCCGAGCCGGCGGCGGCCCAGCCGGCCAGCGGCCGGCGCTACTCACAACTTCTTGATCGACAACCTCGCCGCGTTCGGCTCGATCAGAATCCGCGCGGGATCGGCGACCGTGTTGGCGCGGCGTTTCTGGATCGGGAGGCGCGTGTAGACCTGCGTCGACAGGATCGAGGCGTGCCCGAGGATTTCCTGGACGTCGCGGATGTCGGCGCCGGAAGAGACCAGCATCGCCGCCATCGTGTGGCGCAGCGAGTGCGGCGTGATGTGGCGTTTGATCTCGGCCAGGCGCACGTGCTTCTTGAAAATGTTCTCGATCGAATAGATCGTCAGGCGCGTTCCGGAGCGGCCGACGAAGAGCGCGTCCGTGGTCAGGCTGCGGTCGGCGCGCATGTCGAGGTAGCTCATCAACGCTTCGATGACCACGTGCGAGGTGATCGTCACCGTGCGGCCGCGCGTGGCGCGTCCGATGATGTGGATCTGATTGTTCTCCACGCCGACGTCCGAGACGTTCAGCGCCACCAGCTCGCCGATGCGGATGCCGGTCGAGAAGAGCAGCTCGAGGATGACGTTATCGCGGATGGCGCAGAAGTAACGATTGCGGCCGCCGGCGGAATGATCGCGCAGTCCTGACAGCGCGCCGATCTGATCTTTCGGAGCGGCCAGCAGCGCGCGCACCTCGCGCGACGAGAGCACGGTCGGGACGCGGTTCTCGACCGGCTTGCGGATCTTCAGCTTGCGCGCCGGCGACTCGTGGAAGATGCCCTTCTCCTCGAGATAGCGGAAGAACACTTTGAGCGCGGCCACTTTGCGGCGGATCGACGTGTCGCGATACGGCCCCGTGCCCAGCTTGTCGAGGTATTGCTCGAGATGGTCGGGCGTGATGTCGACCATGTTGGCGCCGTCGACATGCACGTGAAACTGGCTCAGGTCGGACTGGTACGCGCGGATCGTGCGATCGGAAAGATTCCGCACTGCCTGCCCATGCTGCAGAAAATCGGCGATCGCTTCTTGCACGTTCATCGTCACACTCTTAGAAAAATAGTTTTATTGCTGGTTGGGGGGACACGCGGCAGTGTAGTTCCGGCCATGCGATTGTCAAGAATTATTTGCCCGACCGCGATATGCTGTAAAAGCATGACAGCAGTCCATTTGGAGGCCCGCCGGCTTCGCGTCGTAAACGTCCGTTGACACCATCGTGAAAGGCCAGAAGCTCTTCGTCCGTCCGATCGAGGCCACCGATGCCGATGCGGTCCGCGCCTTCGCCGCGCAACACGGCGGGTCGCCTGACACCCGCTCCGGACTCCTCGGCAAACTCGTCGGCGAGCTGGTGTCCGTGCTCGCGATGGACGTCGAAACCGATGCCGTCCGCGTCGTCGATCTCGTCGTTGCTGAAGAGTTGCGCCGCAAACGCATCGGACGCGTCATGCTGAACGAGCTCGCGGCACTGGCGAAAAAACTGGAGCGTAATTGGTTGATCGCGGACGTTAAACACGCCGAGTTCCTGCGGCATGTCGGATTCACAGAAGAGCAAGGTGTGATGAAGCGGAGGGTGGGATGAGAGAAGAGAGGAAGACGCTGTCGTTCCAAGCCGCCGGCGAGGTTTTGCGCGACCGGAACGCTGGCGTCCCGCCGGCTGGCCCGGCTGCGTCCTCGCTGCCGAATGGGAGGCTTGCGCCGGCGGCGGGTTACCAGCGAATGTTGAGGGTTTGGCGGTTCGGCGGCGAGACGCCGCCGGGCCAGCCGGCGAGGACGCCAGCGCTCCGTCTGACAGCGAGCCTTTTCCTTCTCATCCTCGCCGCCTGCTCAAGCCCCGCGCCCACCACTGCCCCCCTCCCTCCTCCACCCGCTCCCGTTCCGGTGCCGGTCGCCGTCGTCGAACCGGTGAAACTGCCGACGCTTGACGAAGTTCGTTCGCTGCGCACGAACAATCAACTCGATCTCTACGAAGCGGGACTCAAGACTCTGACGCAATCTCCGGACGCGCAGACCAAAGGACGCGCACTCACGCTGCTCGCGCTTTTCTATGTCGATCAGAAGCGAACCGCCGAGGCACTGCCGCTGCTCGGCCAGGCGGCGAATGCCGATCCGCTCGTCGCGCCGTGGCTACGTCTGCGCGCGCTCGACATCGAAGCCGCGGACAAACGATGGGCCGACGCGCTCCTCACCACCATCAGCATCATCCACGACACGCCCGCGAGTTCCGCCGCCGCCATCGCGCGGCTGCGCCTCCCCGCGCTTTACGCCGCCGCGGGCGACGTCGCGAATACCGACGCCGCATTCCAGTCCGCGAACGCCATCACCATCGATGCGCTCACCGAGGAGGATTTCGTCTGGCTGGCGAAATCGCTGGCCAAAGCGAACCGGATGGACCTCGCCAATCCGTTGCGGATGCGCCTCCTCACCGAATTCACGCAAGGGCGTTTCACCGAGGACACGTACGATCACGTGTCGCAATACACGCCGTCGCCGCTCGACGCACTTTCGTTCGACGACGAGCTGGCCATCGCGCAGAAACTCGGACGCAACGATCGCTACGGGCGCGCGTTCGATCTTCTCGATCGCATCGCCGTGCGCTTTCCGAAAGAGTCGGCGGCATCGAGTGCCTTTCGCGCGGTGCGGCTTCGCGCACTTTTCAACTCGCGCCGTTACTCCGACCTTCTCGCCGAAACCGACCGCGCCAAACTCAAAGATCCCGCGCTCATCATGACCCGCGCTCGCGCAGCTTGGCGCGCGAATCAGCCGAAGCTTTTTCTGGCTGGACTGCGGCAGGTCGAGAAGCAATATCCGTCCAGCAGTGAAGCGACCGAGGCGAAGATTCTGCGCGCAAAGTACTACGTCACCGACGAGGTGAAGTACGACCTCGCCATCGCCGATCTCGAAGCTGCTACCGCTTCCGGTGCCGCTGGCAACGAAGGCGAGCACCTCTGGACCCTCGGCTGGACCTACTTCCTCGCCGGCCGCCTCGACGATGCGCTCAAAACGTTCGACCGTTACGCGAAGCAGTTCCCCGACGGCGATTACCTCTCGAACTCCCTTTTCTGGACGGCCAAGATCGACGAGCGCCGCGGCAACATCGCCGGCCGCGATGCCGCGCTGCATCAGCTCGAGACGCTCTATCCCTACAGCTACTTCAGCTACCGCGCCCGCGCCATCATCGGCGAGCCGATGCTCGCGCCGAACGAGATCGCGAACGGCAACGTCTTTCCCGACGTCGACGCCCAACTCGCCACCGCTAACGAGCCGCGCCTCGACGCCGTTCGCGAGCTGGCCTGGCTCGGCCTTTATCGCGAAGCGACGCGCGAGATGAAGTCCGTCGCGGCCGCGAATCCCACCAACCTCGGCGTGCAGTTCATGCTCGCCGATCTCTACGTCCAGGGCGGCGAGCCCTTCTCCGCGAACAACGTGCTGCAGCGCAAGTTCCGCCAGTTCGTCCGCCACGGCGGCAGCGGCATCCCCCACCGCTTCTGGGAAATCCTCTTCCCTCTCAACTACTGGGAGACGATCAAGACCGAATCGGAGCAACGTCAGATCGATCCGTACCTCATCGCCTCGATCATTCGGCAGGAGACCGGTTTCGAGCCGACCACCGTTTCCAACGCGGACGCCATCGGCATCATGCAGATCATGCCCGCCGAGGCCGCGTCGATTGCGACGCGCGCGGGGTTGACACCGCCGACGCGCGAACAGCTTTTCGATCCCAAGTTGAACATCGCCATCGGCGTCGCCGAGTTCTCGCAGAAACTCGCCGCCGAGCACGGCAATACCACGCTCGCAATCGCCGCCTACAACGCAGGTGAAGAGCCCGTTGGCAGATGGATTGCTCAAACGCCCGTCGATGATGAGGACTTATTTGTCGAATCGATTCCGTTTGCCGAGACCCGGCTTTATGTGAAGACAGTCAGCCGGAACCGATTCGAATATCGGCGGATTTATGAAGCGCCAGCAAAGCCGTAGCACCCATCTCCCCCTCGCGATCACCCTCACTCTCCTACTCGCCACCACGGCAGCCGCAGCTGCGGAGCAACTCATCCTCGGACGCGACATCGCGCCGCCCGCGGACATCAAAGGTCCGATCGACCTGACGATCGTTCCCGACTTCGATGACGCCCGCGTCACCGTCACCGTCGACGGCCAGAAGATCGTCGAAGCCCTCCGCTCGCCGTGGCACGTCGCCGTCGATTTCGGTCCGCAGCCGGTCGAGCACAAGATCGTCGTCACGGCGATCGCGGACCAGAAGCGCATCCAGTGGCAAACCACGATCAACAAAGGCCATCAAACCCTCGGTGTGAAAATCGTGGCGGTCGATGCAGAGAACCGCATCTTCGAAGCGAACGTGACCTCGCCCGACGAAGACCCGATTGTCAGCATCTCCGCGTGGGACGACGGCAAGCCGATCGCCACCGTCGAGCAGCCGCCGTATCGCTTCACGATTCCCGCCGACCACTTCGCGAAGAAGAGCGTGCAGGTCACGGCGCGCACGAAGTCCGGCGATGAAGCAGCGGACTTCTGGTCCGCCGCGGGCGACATCAAGAGCGAGGCCCTCGAAGTCCGCACCGTTCCGCTCTTCGTCTCCGTCGTCGACCGCAACGGCACCGCGCACGATGATGTCGATCAGGCGCTCTTCAAAGTCGTCGACAACGGGACCGAAGGACAGATCCTGCAGATCGGCAAAGCGTTCAATCAGCCGATCTCGATCGCGCTGCTGCTCGACGCGTCGACGAGCATGACCTACGAAATGCCAAAGGCCACGCGCGCCGCCGTCAACTTCGTCGAGAGCACACTCAAAGCGGGCGATCGCTGCGCTGTCTACTCGGTCCGCAGCAGTCCGCGCCGCGAGATGGAACTGACCACTGACCGCGCCGCAATCGAGCGCGTTGTGAAGTCGATCAAGCCCGAGGGCCGCACCGCGCTCTACGACGCCATCGCAGGCGCGGAGGGCGAATTGCGCGACGAGAAGACTCGTCGCGCCATCGTCATCCTCACCGACGGCGGCGACACGTCATCGATTTCATCGTTCGACGAGATCGACCGGCTGACGAAAGAGGCCGGCGTTCCGATCTACGTGATCGCTTACAACGGCGTTGACGACGACCCGCCACAAGACCTGAACCGCCTCCAATATCTCGCCGCCGAGACCGGCGGCTTCCTGGTCACGGCCTCGGCCCAAAACCTCCAAGCCCGCTACGCCGATATCGAAAAAGATCTCCGCGCCCAATACGCGATCACCTACCAGATCACCGATCTGGCCCGCCACAATCAATGGCGCAAAGTGCACGTGATGCTGAAGTCGCCGCAACTGACGGCGCGGACGATCCGCGGCTACTTCGCGCCCTGATTTTCAATCACGAGGACGCTGCTTAATCGCGCGATCACAACCGCGCCTGCTGCGGCAACGTCCCGGATCACAACACGCTCGTCATACGCATTCACCTGCATCCACGCCGGCATCTGCATGCGGTGCGACAGAACGCGATTCACGCCGCGCTTGAGCCGCATCCGCGCGAGGCGCTGCAGTCCGCCGCCGGACGGCTCCATCGTGAGCTGCAGGACCGCGACGCCGCGCGGACTCAGAAGACGCAGAAGGTTGCGAACGATCTTATAACCCTCGGCCGGACGGATGTGCTGAAACACGAGCAGCGAACAGATGAAATCAAACTGTCCCTTCAATTCGCGCGCTTCCACAAACGCGACGTTGCTCAGCGCCGCGTCACGAACATTCTTCCGCGCATGTTCGAGCACCGAAGGCGCGACGTCGCACGCGACGACACGCACCGCGCGCCGCGCCAGCGGAATCGTGAGCCGGCCGGCGCCGCATCCGAAATCAAGCACCGAGGTGAGCGGAACGTCGCGGCCGAGAAGTGCGGCAATCGCAGGAAGGAGCAGCGCGATATCCGCCTCGCCCGACTCAAGAAACGCCTCGTCGCGAACGCCTTCGTCCGTGAGGACCGGGAAGTACGGTTCGCGTCGCGCGAGCTCTTCCCAGTCCGACGGCGTCCGATGGGTCACATCGGCAGGATACTCGCGGAGTATTCGATCATCGCATCTGGCGACGCGGCGCGCGCGAAGGCGCGCGAAACAATACAGCCCCGCGCTCTGCGCGGGGTGCGCGCCGGCGCACGATGTTGCGGCCGCGGAGGCGGCCGCTACAAAACTAGTCCCCCGCCGCCGCCCGCTCCCCCTCGCGCAGTAACGCATCGAGATCCGCGCGCCGCAGCAGTTTGCCGCCGAAAATCACCGCTTCGATCTTCGACGTGTTGTGGATGTCCGCGAGCGGATTGGCATTCAGCAGCACGAGGTCCGCGAATTTGCCCGCGTCGATCGACCCGAGCTCCTTCGACCGATTCGTCACCGTCGCGGAGTTGATCGTCGCGGCCTGCAACACCTGCATCGGTGTGAGTCCGGCGTCGACCAGCAGCGCCAACTCCTCCTGCAGTGTGAATCCTGGAATCCGTTCCGCGGCGATGTCGCTGCCAGTGACGATCACCACTCCGGCGCGGTTCGCCATCCGCACCACCTCGCGATACTCGTCGTACACCGCGTGCTGCTCCGCGAGATCGGCCGCCGTTACCACCGGCTTAGGGCGCGCTGCCGCCGCCTTGATCATCGACGCCGCCACGTATCGCATGCGCGGATCGGGCTTCGTCGCCGGGTCGTAGTACTGCACGATCCCCCAATACGCCGTCAGCGTCGGATCGAAGACCGTGTGGTTCTTCACGAACGTCGCGAACAACTCCTCCGCACCGTGAGCACGGAACGCCTTCATCGAGTCCGATAGATGGTCCGGATGCGCCGCGGAAAACGTCCCCTCGAACAGCGTGGCCACATGCTCGATCGTGCGCTGCCCCGCATTCGACGCCTCCTCGGGCGTGACAGTCATCGGGATGTGCCCGACCACCGGAACGCCGAGCGTCTTCGCCTCATCGATCAGCGCAAAGTACGAATCGCGCTCCATCCGCCTGTGCACCTTGAAGGCATCGACGCCGATCTCCTTCAGCGCCCGCGCCACGCCGCGCGTCTGATCGGGATTGCCCGGGACCATCTGATATTGATTGAAGCTCTTGCCGTTGAGGATCGGCCCGACGCGCAGAATCCGCGGTCCCGTCAAAACTCCGGCCGCGATCAGGCTCCGCCAATTCTCGATTTCCGTGAAGCGGCTGCCGAGGTCGCGGACGCTGGTGACACCGTTGGCGATGAGCACCGGCAGCGCGCTGCCGGTCGTCCAGCTCAGATGGACATGCATGTCCCACAAGCCGGGGATGAGG
The DNA here is from genome assembly GCA_034663965.1 of Thermoanaerobaculia bacterium. Taxonomy (GTDB): domain Bacteria; phylum Acidobacteriota; class Thermoanaerobaculia; order Gp7-AA8; family Gp7-AA8; genus JADGNZ01. Next base: position 7,450 of record JAXDIO010000196.1, read on the forward strand.
AACTTGCCGCGACCATCGATAATCGACGCACCCGCGGGCGGCGCGTCGTGGCCGACGCCGACGATTCTGCCGTCGCGAATCGTGACGGTGACGTCGCGCAACTGCGTGCCGCCGACGACATCGATCACCGTGACATGCGTAATCGCGATCGGCGTCATCGGCGCCGCTTCCGCAGCAACCGCGAGGAAGAGTGGTAGCAGAAAGTTTCGAATCACGCGAGCTACCTACGGCCTCCCTATCACCAGGTTTCCGGACGAGATCGCTCGCCGTCCACCTCTCCGTAACTCCGGTCGCTGCCGCCGCCGCGGTCGGATAAGGTGCGCCGCTCACCAAATTCGGGAGGTCGTACTGACGTGCTGTTCCGAGACGCGGCATCCGCATTCATCCGTCACTGCCAGTCGATCCGGAAGCTCTCTCCCCACACCACGCGCGCCTACGAGCTTGACCTCGCCGGCTTCACCCAATTCCTCGGCAAGCGCGCCGCCGTCGCCACCTGCGACAAGACCGTGATCCACAACTACGTCCGCCACCTCTTCGACGTGCGGACGCTGAAAGAGTCGAGCGTGAAGCGCCACCTGGCCACGCTCCGCTCGATGTTCCGCTGGCTCGAGGAGGACGATCAAGTCGCCGAGGATCCGTTCCGAGGCGCGCGCATCCGCATCCGGATGCCGAAACGCCTCCCGCGCGTCATCGCCCGCGCCGATCTGCGACGCCTTCTCCTCCACGACCAGCCACCATCCTTCGCCGACCTGACTGCCTACGTCGCGACAGAGCTCCTCTTCGCCACCGGAATGCGCGTCAGCGAACTGGCCAGCCTTCTTGACGCGGCCGTGGACGTCGACGACGGCACGATCACGATCATCGGCAAAGGCAATCGCCAGCGACGCGTCTACGTCCCGGACGACATCAAATCCCTGCTCCGCGACTACCGCACCGCCCGCGACCGCGCCCCATCAACCGCGGAAACGTTCCTGGTCAACTCCCGCGGCGACGCCGCCAGCCCCCAAATGATCCGCCGCCTGGTCCGCCTCCACGGCGAACGCAGCGAAGTCCGCGACCGCGTCACCCCCCACATGTTCCGCCACTCGGTTGCCACCTACCTTCTGGAAGAAGGCGTAGACATCCGCTACGTCCAACGCCTCCTCGGCCACCGCAGCATCTCGACGACAGAGATGTACACGCAAGTAGCCGACTCCGCGCTAAAGGTGAGGATCAATGAGAAGCATCCAAGAAGGGGGATTGTGAGGGGGTAAGGGCGACATCGCTCGCGCGATAACTCGGGATTATCGCGACAACAATGCCTTCCCTCTCACCTCAAATCGCTCGAGCGGTTCAGAACGCCGTCCGTTGGATCAAGGCTAACGAGCGGACAATTGTCGATTCCCGCGACTGTGCGATCGCCATCTCTGCCTTAGTTGCGGCCGAAAGAAGTTCGCACGCAACAACGATCCAACACCTCGTAAGGAAATTACGTGCGGCAAATCCCGACGCGACTTCATGGAACGATGAGGTCTGGGATACCGTCTGGGGCGCACGAGCGCTCCTCGATCAAGCTGTACCTCGCGAAGGCATGCGTCTAACGTCGACCGTCGCGCGTTCCGAGCCACTCGTCCGCGGAGCAATCGAGTTCATTTTGGGTGTCCGCGATTCGATTCGCGGATTCTGGTACGGCGAGCCGTTCGAAACAATGATCGCTCTGGATCTGCTTCTCGCCGCCGGTTACGACGACTTCGATTCGATCGTGAAAGAGCCGCTAACCTGGCTGCTGTCGCTTCAATCGAACGATGGGAGGGTCATCGCTCCCCATTTTACGGGCATCTTTGCAAGTGTCTTGTCGCGGCTCGCGAGGGCAGGGATGCTGGAATTGAAAGACCATGCGCTCGCTGCGGCCCGATGGCTCGCCAACGATCTGGAGACTCATACGATCTGGACCTCAGCCGCGTGGTCAAACGCGCATGCTCTACAGGGGTTACTCGACAACGGATTCACAATGGATGATCACGCTGTTCGGAGAGTTGTCGAATGGTTCGTTGATACCCAATCTGAAGAAGGACAGTGGTCTCACGTCGCTACGGTCGACGATACGTCGATGGCTGTTCTGGCTCTGGTGCCGCTCCTGTCGGAAGCTCTGATTAATCTAGCACCGCCGCTTAACGGAACGATCACTGCTATTCGAACTAACGGCGAGATCCGCCTGACGTTTGAACCACCCGCCGGTAGGGGTCTTGTACCTGAGGAATTTGTTAAGTTCCCAGAAGATGTCGCAAAGGAGCTTCGAAAAAGCCAACTCGCTGTGCTCACATTGGCAGACGAGTTTCGCGGTGAAGGTGAAGCTGGTACGAAAACGCCCCGTGAGTTTCGCGACCAGATCTTGGAGATGGGAGTCTTCGCTCACGACCAGCTCTTTCGCGGCTGCAAGCTCGACGAGCGGATTCGTGACTCGCGAGTAGATCACCTTAGAATCAACATCGACGAGCGCCTGATCGATCTTCCTTGGGAACTTACCCACGACGGCGACGATTTTCTGTGTCTCAAGTACGCAGTGGCTAGGCAAATCTACGCCTCGGGCGCATTCGAGCAGGAGATTTACCGCAAGGAGAACGTTCGCGCACTCATTGTCTCTGACCCAGGAGCAAATTTGGAAGGGGCTCGAGAAGAAGGAGATGCAGTCGCAGCACTCTTGCGAGCACATGGCCTCGACGTGACACATTTGCAGGGTAACGAAGCAACGAAACAACGATTCAATTCTGAGATCAAACACCACCAGATCATTCACTTCGCCGGGCATGCGTCGCAGGACCGCGCTAACCCCGATGAGAGCTGTATCAGACTCTCGGATGGGCCATTCAAGGCATTTCGAATGGAAGGCGTGTTCGGCCGCAGACCACCGGCACTCGTCTTTCTCAACGCCTGCTGGTCGGCGGCAGAACGCTCCGCAGAACGCGGATACCCGCCGATGATGCGAGGTCTAGCGCGCACCTTTCTAATTGCCGGCGTTTCGAATTTTCTCGGTTACTTGATCCCTGTTGTCGATCGAACTGCGACGGATCTCGCCCTTCACTTCTACTCGCATCTTGTCTTAGGACGCACCGTCGGCGAAGGTCTACGAAGAAGTCGCGTTGAGCTCCGCGAAAAGTATGGTGATGTCGATCCTGCCTGGGCCTCGGCCATTCTTTACGGCGACCCGACTTCTATTCCAATCCAACCGATTCGTGCGCGCTAGCGTCTAGCTGCCTCGCTCCAGATCGACGCGAACCAAGCTTCGATTTCTTCTGAATAGTCGGAGGCGGACCATCCGTCTAGAGAGTCGTCGCGAACAATAGTCAGACGGTCGCCGCATTCCGCGGGCAAGAACATCAAGCGGGCAACGAGTGGATCGGGGTAAAAGGGAAAGATCTGGCAGATAAGTGGACGGCTCTCATACACGGCGCATTTACCGGTCGTATCGAGAAACCTGCAGGGGAGCTGGAGCGTCTGGAAAGTAAGCCCATTGATCTCGTTGCGGATCGGTTCGATGAACTCATTCCGTGGCAAATGGGACGTGCTTTCGAGAGCTCGGATCTCTTCCTCAGTTACATACACCCAGTCGAGCGGCTGACTGCAGCACTTATTCACGCATTCTGCGCAATTCGTGCGCAACCGAATGTCTGCGAGATCGCCCATCGTCGTGTCCTCGAAATACGGATAATCCCGAGTTATCTGTAACCCGTTACCCTAGGAGTGCCAGATCGGCGGATTTCCCTACCCGAGCGGCTCTTTTCGTCGATGAGGCTCTTTCCGTACCTTCGGGCACAGATCACCTCGGCGTGTTCCGGCTCCTCCAAATGCTGTGTCAGGAAGTTCGGGCTGATGTCGGGGATGCCCGGCGTAGGTGGGGGGAAGCGCTTCGCGCCGAGGTTCAGTTCGCGGACGCGTAAGGATTGCCCAGCGTTTGCCGATCAGGTCGGGCGTGTGCGACATGGCATCCGTCTTCGGAGCTGCGCTGGCTGGCCATGGCGGAAGCTACATTGCTCATTCGACGGGGCAACTGCGCGGAGACCATGCCCTTCTACGAGAAGACGCTGAACACCAGCTAGAGGCGCTGCTAACGTACGGGCAGACTCCTGCCTGGGATCAGATGCCGGCGGCCGATCGCGATCACAATGCCTACCTCACCTTCGACGGCCAGGTGCTGATGGCCGACGATGCGCCGACAGATCAACGCTACGAGCCGATGCGCGAATTCATGCTTGACGGTGTCGTACGAAGGCGCCGGCCGAGGGCGGCGCGATGAGTAAGCATTCGACCAGGCGTTTTGGGCCGAGGGGTTCGGAATGTGCATCGACCGTTTCGGGACGCCGTGAGCCTCAAAGACATGCAAGGAGAACGCGATGCGAGTGATGGTGATCGTGAAAGCGAACAAGGATTCGGAGTCCGGCGCTGGTCCGGACGATGAAACGATGCTGACCGAGATGGGGCACTACAACGAAGAGCTGGTGAAGGCCGGCATCATGCAGGCCGGCGAAGGGCTGCATCCCACTTCGAAAGGCGTCCGTGTCCGACTCGGCGGCGGAACGAAGAGCGTCGTCAACGGGCCGTTTACGCCGGCGAGCGAGCAGGTCGCCGGCTTCTGGCTGTGGAAGGTGGCTTCGATGGACGAAGCGATCGATTGGGCGAAGCGCTGCCCCAATCCGTCGGGCGGCGACTTCGATCTCGAGATCCGTCCGATCATGGAGATGGAGGACTTCGGCGACGAGCTGACACCGGAAGCGCGCGAACAGGAAGAGCGGCTTCGCGCGGAGATCGCGGCGAAGCAGTAGAGTGACTTCGGTACGGGCGAATGTTGACGTTCGAAGCCCGCCGCACTAAAACGTCGGCGCATGTCTGAGTGGATCGGCGCCCGCTACAAATACCCCGGCACGTTTCGCGATGCGGGCGTGAAAATCCAGCCGGACATCGACTTCTGGATGGTCATGCCGTCCCGAATGATCATCTCGACGACGCTCATCGATCCGCGGCACCCGGTTACGTTCGCGGTGTCGTTCGCGGAGGCCATGCAACCGGCGAGAGGCGGGGTGCTGCCGCCTCCCACTTCAATCCGCGTACCGAACGATCGCCTGGGCAAAGAGCTTCGCCCCATCGCCGGTGGCATCCCCGTGATCGTCGCGCCGGTGCCGGAACTCGATGCCTCGTTTGCCGAGACGGCGGAGATGACCGGTGGGGCGGCGAAGCCAAGCTATCTCGGCGGTGGCGTTCCTAAGGAGACGGTCGCCGAGTTCTTCGTCGCGGCGCAATCGCTGTTCAAGACCGCGCCGTGGGGCCTCGTGCAGGAGCATCAAATCGTCGGCGTCGACATCCCGAGGCTGAAGGTCAAAGGGGCGTGCCTCTCGGTCATCGGCGGCAACGACGAGAGCTTCGGGATCCTCCTGTTCCGCTCCGTCGAAGACTATCTCGCCTTCGGCAAACGTCCGGCGAAGGGAGGGCCGCGGAAGGATCGGGTGGCCATGCGCTCGATGTCGTTCGGGAGCAGGAAGGAGATTCCGCCGTCGATGCTCCGCGAGATCAAAAAGCACGGCTGGCCCGTGGCCGGAGCGCACGCGTATCCGACGCTGTTTTGCGTCGACAGGGCGATGGAACCGGTGCCGGTCGCCGAGCGCGACTTCTGGATCATGAGCGCATGCGCGTTCGCCTTTCTGCTCTTCTTCAAGGAGCATGGCGAGATCTTCAACGACACCGAGCGCGCCAACGGGATCAAGGCCTCGTACATCAATGGCGAGGGCCTCGTGGTGTTCTTCACGGCTCCTTACTGAGACGCGCGCGCCGAATCCTGAATCGCCGTCAGCACGCGAACCATCCCGCGATCGACGGTGTCAGTGACACTGTCGTCGAGATTCGCATCAATCGACTCATCGTGCATCGGGTGAATGACCGGGATTTCCTCCAGCGGCTCGTCGATGCCGAGCGCTTTCAGACATTCGTTCAGCCGCGCGCGCAGCATCCATTCGTCGTGGCCTCCGCGGCCGATGTGGAGCAGATGAAAGAGCACCGTCTGCATCGGCGTCGAGGCGATCTGATTCGTTCCGGCGGGATACCAAGCCGCCACCTCGGACAACGGCATCGACGAAGCGCCGCAGGCGAATGGCGCGGCGTCGAAGGAGAGGTCGTTCACGCGGAACTCGCCGCCTGTCACCGTGATCGCGCCGCCGAAGGAGCCGGGGAAGGCGATGTTGAAGAGGAGAAAGGCATCGTGGAAGAACAGCTCTACGTACGCGGCGACGTCGCGAGGATCGATGTCTCCAATCACGGTTACATCGATGCGAACGATGTCCTCGTCCGAGGCGAGCGGCGTCCAATCGGTTTGCACGAGGATGTTGCCGTACGCGCGGTCACGAAGCGTGGCCGCCGCGCCGCGAAAGAATTCGCCAGCATTCGGAACTCGTGACTGACGCGCAACCTCGGCGGTGAATTTGTGTTCATTCATAGTCGTCATCTCCGCCGTCAGAATGCACCGTGGGTACTCGTACGCGCCGGTTCGGATTAGCCTGCTTCCTCATGCCGAGGCCTGACCTCGGCGAGCATCGCGCCATCCCCGTGGATCATCTACAGACCGTGGAGAGTATCAATGATGCGCGGCGCGATGCCGCGGCGGAACAATCGGCGCGGCTACTTGCAACTCGACCGCTCCGATGTCGCAGCGAGGACCGAAGGGACGGCTCAAGCCGCGCTGATCGACGCTGAGGTTCGCGCCGCTGAGTCCGAGGCAACCGGCGGGATTGCCGGCTTCGAAGGCAGGGCTGGACGCGAACGGCAGGTGCGTCAGGGTCGGGCCGCCGTTGATGTTGAGCGCGGCGAGGGCAGCCGGTGTGCCTGTGAGGTCCGTGGCGATGAGGCCAGTGCAGCTGTCGGTATCGCCGATCAGGTTGTAGCCCATCGAGACCACCGGACCGGAGCAGTCGGCGCCGCCTGGCAGCGTCACCGTATTTCCCGCGACGATCGAGTTCCGCAGCAGGATGATCGGCGCGCCGGGATTGTTGAATCCGCCGCCGGCGCGGTGTGCTGAGTTCGCGGTGATGGTCACGTTGCGCAGGTCGGTCGTTCCGAGCTGCGCGTAGAACGCTCCCGCAAAGTCCGCGCTGTTTCCGCTGAAGGTCGAGTTCTCGATGCCGATGGTCGCTCCGGTGCGAGCGCTCGTGACCATCGCGCCGCCGGCGCCGAGTGTCGTGTTGCCGGAGAACGTACAGCCGCTGATGACCGCCTTCGTGTCCGTGAAGCCGATGGCGCCGCTTCCTCCCGTTCCGGACTGGTTGCCGAAGAACGTCGTGTTCGTGATCGTGATCAGAACGGAAGCGCTGCAGTACATCGCGCCGGCGAAATTCGTGGCCTGATTGCCAATGACCTGCGAGCTGGCGATCGACACCGTCGCAGTCGCCGCGGAGTAGATCGCACCACCCGGACCGGTCGCGGCGTTGTTGGAAATGGTGGAGAACTGGACGTTCAACGTTCCGGCGGTGCTGATCGCACCGCCAGCCGAGAGAAAGATGTCGGCAGACGACGTCCCGGTCGTCGAATTTGCGGTGACGAGGCAGTTCGTAAGGTTGAGCGTCCTGCCGGCCGGAACGTCGACCGCACCGCCCTTCGCCGAATCGACGCGACCGTGAGTCAACGCGATGCCGCTGAGCGCCATCGGTCCCGCTGCCGACGCCGAAACCTGAACGAGCCGTGTCGCGTTGCCGCCGTCGATCGTGAACGTCGGAGGCGTCGCCAGCGGACCGTTGATGGTCATCGACTGCGTCAACACCAGCGGCGTGGTCACGCTCACCGTCCCCGATGCCGTGATGTTGATGGTGTGCGGACCGGCCGACGCATTGGCCTGACTGATGGCATCGACGAGCGATCCCGGCCCGGTCGCGTTGGTGTTGGTGACTGTGAACGTCGCGGCGGATGCGGCTCCCGCGACGAAAAAAACGAACAGCGTGGACACACGAACTCCCTTGAACATCAATGCTCCTTCGTTGCGTTGTGAGATGGGCGGACGAGCCCGAAACAGGAGGGACTTGTGCGCAAGATACAGCGATTACGGCGCGGGCCGCTGTGCGATTCGTCACGCGATTGACGCGCATCGCGATGACCGGCGGGCGATGGATACTACCGCCGGCCCGTGAAGTAGAACCTGGTGATGAGCGCCGCCAAACCCAGTACGCCCAGGAACAGTCGCTCGACGGTTTGGACCGACGCTGACGGAATCGCCAGAGCACGCCCAAAAACAATCAGGGCGACGATCGCAGCGCCGATGCCACAGAGCAGGCAGACGACCGTGCGCGCAAGCAGTTCGCGCGTCGCCTCACGTCGCTCCGTCACCGGATTTGCCATCGACGTTCATCCTACTGCCCGCGGAGTAACATCAATCCGCGATGGCGGCTTCGCCCCAGCACCGAACTGACAAGTATGTGTCGTGCTCCCGCCCATTGTCGGCGAATGCGGCAGAACGATCGATGATTGCAGTAAGCCGTGACACCTTTCCAGCGGGGCACCCTGTCGCTTCCGGCAATTGCCATAGTAACTTATCCGAGTCATGGCAATCCTCGGCCGAAAGCAGGCGGTCCGCGACATCGGCGGGCTGGCGCGGCGCGTCCTTGAACGACTAAACGCCTTCCCGCGCCTGCATCAGGGGCAAACAGTTCCGATCAACGACACCCTGTCGCAGATTCTCGAGCACGAGAAGGCGTATCAGCCGCTACGGCCGCGCAAAGAAAACAAGCAGCGTGCACCGTTGCAGAATCCAGGTATTTTCACAGTTCAGGAAGCCGTCGCGGACGTTCTTCAGACCACAGTCGGCGATCTCCTCGGCGAGTCCGGGTACGCCGTCGCGCGAGACCTGCTATCAATCGATGACCGCCGCAAACTGCGGCAAGTCTTTCTCCTGCTTCGCGACTTGTTCGACCTCGACGATGAGTCGCTCGATGAGGTGAACGAGCCCGTTACCGCGACGTCGAACGTATTCAGGTTCATCGTGCCGCCTGAAGAGTTCATCGAGCGAGATCACGATTACCCGCGCGCGCTTCACGCGTGGGTCGTACCCGACCTTCCTGCGGCCGCGGGTGAAACAGGCGCCGGCCCAGACTTTGAAATGAGCAAGACGCAGGTGCTCCATTCTGTGCGCGAGGTTTGGGACTCACGACTGCAGGTCGTGCGCGTGATCGGCGACTCGATGGCGCCCGAGTTGCGCAACGGCTGGAAAGTGCTGGTCGACACGGAACAAATCAAACCTGCAGATGGTGCTCTCGTCGCGGTGTATGTCAAATATGAAGGCGGCATCCTCGGCCGCTGGAGCGTAGAGGGCGAGCAACCCGTGCTGCTCAAGACCAATCGAGCATTCCACGACGTCCGCCTCGGCGCGCCGGACGAATGGAAGTTGTGGGGAACCGTAACTCGTATCGTCGAAGCGCCCGTGGAACTGAAGTGAGGTCGGACCTCGTCCTCTGCGCCACTAAAGGCAGTAATCGCAGTCGTCGTACCCCGCGTTATGGGCATCGTCAAGTGACGTGAAGGGTTTGTCATGTCCCGCGGTGATGATCTCGTCTACCTGACATTCGTTCTTTCCGGTCTTTTCGTTATCGAGATCATGCACCTGGTTCTTCGACGTGTTTCCCAGGTACCGCTGGCCCGCCATATTGCCTTTGTAACGTCGCATTCGCTGCTCCTTTCTCAGGCGAGTACGTAGACACCGAACCCGCGAGAAAGTGGGGACCACTCGGATGGCACAGAACCCGAACCGTGCCGCGTGTGACTGATCACCTCCACGACCGCTTCGTCCACGTTCGCGGGGCGCGCGAACATAACCTCAAGAACATCGACGTCGACATCCCGCGCGATTCGCTGGTCGTCTTCACCGGCGTGTCGGGATCGGGGAAGTCGTCGCTCGCGTTCGGGACGTTGTATGCCGAGGCGCAACGGCGGTATCTGGAGTCAGTGTCTCCGTACGCGCGGCGCCTCTTTCATCAGATGGCGGTGCCGGAGGTCGACGACATCAATGGACTGCCGCCTGCGGTCGCGCTCCAGCAGCAACGCGGGTCGCCGACGACGCGATCCTCGGTCGGCAGCGTTACGACGCTCTCGAATCTGCTGCGGATGCTCTATTCGCGCGCCGGCGACTATCCACGCAATCAGCCGTTGTTGTACGCGGAGTCGTTCTCGCCGAATACGCCCGAGGGCGCGTGCCCGGAGTGCCACGGCCTCGGGCGCGTCTACACGGTGACCGAGGCGTCGATGGTGCCGGACGATTCGCTCACCATCCGCGAGCGCGCCGTCGCCGCCTGGCCGCCGGCGTGGCACGGCCAGAATCTGCGCGACATCCTCGTCACGCTCGGCTACGACGTCGATCGTCCCTGGCGCGATCTGCCGCGGAAGGATCGCGATTGGATTCTCTTCACCGACGACCAGCCGACCGTTCCCGTCTACGCCGGCTACACGCCCGAGGAGACGCGGCGTGCGTTGAAGAAGAAGGAAGAGCCGAGCTACATGGGCACCTTCACCAGCGCGCGGCGCCACGTGCTGCATACGTTTGCGAATACGCAAAGTGCGCTGATGAAGAAGCGCGCCGCGCGGTACATGCTGAGCGACGACTGTCCGCTGTGCCGCGGCAAACGATTGCGCCGCGAGTCGCTGTCAGTGAAGTTCGCCGGCTACGACATCGCGGAGATTTCATCGCTTCCGCTGGCGCGATTGGCGACGGTGACGCGTCCGTACGCCGACGGCACCACCGCATCGAAAGCATCCGCCGGACATCCGGAGAAAGCGATCGTGACGCAACGCATCGCCTACGACCTCTGCGCGCGACTCGAAATCCTCCTCGACCTCGGCCTCGGCTATCTCTCCCTCGAACGCAGCACGCCGACGCTCTCGCCGGGCGAACTGCAGCGGCTGCGACTGGCAACGCAAGTCCGCTCGAACCTCTTCGGCGTTGTCTATGTACTCGATGAGCCCTCGGCCGGACTTCATCCCGCCGATACCGAGGCGCTGCTGCGCGCGCTCGACAAGCTGAAAGCGTCCGGCAACTCGCTCTTCGTCGTCGAGCACGAGCTGGATGTCATCCGTCACGCAGACTGGATCGTCGACGTCGGCCCGAATGCCGGCGAGCACGGAGGCGAGATTCTGTACAGCGGCCCGCCCGCGGGTTTGGAAAAGATTGAAGCCTCGCAAACGCGCGCACATCTCTTCGTCTCTCACGCGCCTGCTCCGCACGAGCCGCGAAGTCCGCGCGGCTGGCTGCGCCTCGAAGGCGTGACCCGCAACAACCTTCACGACCTCGACGCCGAGTTTCCCCTCGGCGTCTTCACCACGGTCACCGGGGTTTCCGGTTCCGGCAAGTCGAGCCTCGTCAGCCAGGTCCTCGTCGAACTAATCGCCGATCACCTCGGACACGAGATCGAAGCGGACGTCGATGAAGCCGACGCGCTCGCGCCAATCGTCAAAACGATCCGCGGCGAAATTGTCGCCGGCATGGATCAGATCAAACGGCTCGTCCGCGTCGATCAGAAGCCGATCGGCCGCACGCCGCGCTCGAACCTGGCCACGTACACGGGCCTCTTCGATCACGTCCGCAAACTCTTCGCCGCGACGAAAGCCGCCCGCGCCCGCCACTACGACGCCGGCCGCTTCTCCTTCAACGTCGCCAAAGGCCGCTGCGAAACTTGCGAAGGCGAAGGCTTCGTGATGGTGGAGCTGCTCTTCCTCCCGAGCGTCTACGCGCCGTGCCCGACCTGCCACGGCGCGCGCTACAACGCGAAGACGCTCGAGATCACCTACAACGGAAAAAACATCGCCGACGTCCTAGGCATGACCGTCGATACGGCGTGGGACTTCTTCGCCGAGGAGCCGCACATCCATCGCGCCCTCTCCGTCCTGCGCGAAGTCGGCCTCGGCTACATCCGCCTCGGCCAGCCCGCCACCGAGCTCTCCGGCGGCGAAGCCCAACGCATCAAACTAGCGACCGAGCTCCAACGAATCGGCCGCGCCAACACGTTGTACATCCTCGACGAGCCCACGACCGGCCTCCACCCCGCCGACGTCGAAAAACTGATGACGCAACTCTCCGGCCTCGTCGACGCCGGCAACACCGTGATCGTGGTCGAACACGACATGCGTGTCGTGGCCGGCTCCGATTGGGTCATCGACATCGGACCGGGAGCCGGCGAAGAGGGCGGACACGTCGTCGCCGCGGGACCGCCGGTGGAAGTCGCGCGATCGACGGCGAGCCGGACGGCGGTGTACCTCGCTCGGTACCTGGCTGGCGGATAGAACCTTCTTCTAAATCCGGGTAGGGAATTGCCCCCGCGCGTCACTCCTATAGCTGAGGACGTTGAAAATGCTAGGACGGGATCCTTTTGGACAGAAAGCTTGTGAGGCTGAAGTGAAGGCGCTAGGCCTCAAATACAGCGATATCTACTTTGACGAGTCGCCGTTCAATCAACTTGCAATCGACGATGACACCTACATTATCATCGGACGGCGCGGTGCCGGCAAAACGGCACTCTCGCAATATTTCTCATTTCAAACATCAAAACCCAACCCTATCTATATCGAAGTGAACCAACCAGATCTGTACCAAGAAGTGTTGTCCGACATTTCACGTAAGACTTCAGAATCGCCGCCGGCGGCGGTAGCGCACCTTAAAAGAGTATGGGAGTACGTCATTTGGTCTCTGATCTTTGCCGCGCTGAGAAATGACTCGCCCACTATTTCAGAGGCATGCAAGGTCGAGCGCCGCGCTGGCGGTCTCGCTCACTATGTCGCTGCCGTCATACAACACCTGATGGGCTTCTTTGGCGATCAACCCGACGGCCGGTACATCGGACCTCGCCTCGAACGGCTCATTGACGACGAAAACCTTGGCCGCGCCAAACAGGCAGCGCTGGATATCGCGCTGAAGAGACCGATCATCATTGCCTTGGATACTATGGAGCAATACGATATCAAGAACGATGCACTAATGAATGCGATCGCGGCACTCGTGGAATATGCCGCAGCTTTCAACCAAGATTATGCTGCCAGCCACATCCATTTAAAGGTCTTCATGGCAGGCGAAGTGTTTCCCTACATCAACGAATCAGTACTTCTGAATCCGTCTAAAGCTATCAATCATCCGATCTATCTGCTGTGGAGGCCGCGCGACTTACTACGATTGATTAGCTGGCGCTTTTATCGTTATCTCGAAGCTAGTAATCGGTTACCACGGCAGATAGCAGGTCGTATCAAATGGGAAAGTGACGATGACGTTCTGGAAAAGGTCTGGGTTCCGCATTTCGGACGCTCGATAACCAATATCAGAGGTCATATCGAAGAGACATGGCCGTACGTCCTACGACACACTCAAATGAGACCCCGTCAACTAATCACGATGTGCAACAACATCGCGAATCGCGCGATCGCGGAAAGCACATTTCCACACTTCACACCCCTGCAGATTACGGAGGGTATCCGAGAGGCAGAGCTCGAGTTATCGAGTGAGATTCTCAATTCATACAGCTCGATCTACTCACGTAACGTCTCACAGATTGTAGCTGCCGGGCTTCAGAAGATTCCAATGTTTTTTGACGGCAGCGAGTTAGACAGGAGAGCACGACTTTCCGCGCCTGAGTGGGATGGGAATTATTCTCCGTCTAATTTCCGGCAGCTGGTAGCTGAGCTGGGCATAGTTGGTCGCGTCACGCGAGGCGACGAGAGCACGGAGTTCATAGATGCGGACTTTGAATACGCCCTTCCGCATCGGCTCAATCTAACGCACCTAGATAAGTGCGTTATCCATCCGATGTTTTATCGTAAACTGAGTGTAGTTTTTACCGGTGGCAAGAGAGTAATGCCGTTCGCCACCAGGAGAGAGGAGCGATGACCGTGACACCGCCGCCAGAATTTGTAAAACGCGTATGGTCAGCAATTGCTGTGAGCGTTGCGGAATGGTTATTCGTTATCTTTCCACTGGTGGTAGTGTCAATTGTCGTACTGAATATCGGCGAGCCGTCACTTCTTGTTAGGTCGCAGGAGTGGGCGTTCGGTGCTGCTATCTTAGCCGCGCAAGCTCTGTTTCGTTTTGTCGGAGGTATTGCACGTGCGCGCCGTACGTCGGTGAACCGAGTACTCTTGGGTGTAGCTATTATGCTTGTAGCTGTTGTTGGCCCTACCAATATCATTCTGGCGATGGTGGTGTCGAGCGAGGCTCGACACCAGACGCTATCGCGGGGCCTTTCAATCTCTCAGTCCGTATTCTTCTGGGTGTCGTCGGTCGTTTTTGTCGTGCTGGCTGCAGTTGGTAACCTTTGGGAGGAACGTCAAAAGCCGTAACCCTGAAGCCGGAGCAGCCACGATTGGCAGCTTAATCACATCCCGCGCGACGTGTCAACGCGCAAGGTCTGTTCGCCGCACCGAGCAGATCGTTATAGACTGCATCAAAAATCAGGAGGCAGTTCATGAGACGTATAGCGATCGTCCTCTTCGCGATAGCCCTGTTGTGCGCCGGATTTTCGGTTCAGGCACGCTCCGGATGGTCAGGGACTTACGCTGTCGCCGGCACGAATCCCGGCGTTGGCGCTTACACCGGACGACTCACCATCGCCCCGCGCGGCGATGTGTACGACGTGAGCTGGTGGATCGCCAAAGAGCACTACACCGGCGTCGGCATCGTGGTGAACGACACGCTGTCCGTGGCCTACACCGGCGGCGATCGCTCCTGGTTCGGCGTGGCCTCCTACCGCCAGCGCGCCGACGGCACCCTCGACGGCCGCTGGGCCGTGAAGGGCGGCGCGAAAGTTCCGGGGACGGAAATCGCGACTCGGAGATAAACGTAGTGCGGGCGTCCTCGCCTGCAACCGGCGTGGCGTCTCGCACCCGACGGGGTTTATGGATTTCAATCGCGAGCTGCGCACGATCAAAGAAAACTGAAGTCGGGCGGACGCAAGAGTGGCGAAGGCGGCGTGAACTCGCAGGCTCTTTCTCACCGCGATTGCCGGCGCGGAGCGAGCGGCGCCCAGACGATGCCTTTGACCGTGCCGAGGACGGTGAAATCGTCGGCGGAGCCGAGGTCGATGGTCGAATCGTTTTCCTTCTCGAGGAGGTAGCGCTTCCCGGCGTGGCGCCAGTAGCCGATCGTGCGGCCGAGGTGACCGCGGTCCACCGCAACGATGTCGCCGTTCTGAGGGGTTCGTTCGTGAACGTCGACCAGAACGCGATCGCCGTCATGGAGCCGCTCCGCCATCGAATTGCCGCGAACGTACGTGACCTGCAACCGGTCGGTACCGATGCCGCGTATCGATTCGAGCACCTCGACCTCCTCCCGCTCGATCTGCGCGTCGGTACCGATCTGGCTGGCGGCGAGCCGGTCGGCCTGCTTCCGGATCGTCACATACGTCTCGAAATCCTCGAAGTCGCTCGTATACGCCGCGCGCTCCTCAGGACGGCGTGCGAAATTCGCGAGCCCCCACCGCGAGAAAAGCGTCAGCACTTTGCGCTGCGGATCGGTCAACGGCTGATGTTCGATCGTCGGCGAGAACGCGCAGATCGGAACGTTCAGCTCGTTGGCGGCCTCCAGCATCGTGAAGTAGGAGGGCTCCTTCGCGATGCGGCCACCCTCCTCGTTTCCCTTCCGCTGCGCCCGCCATTCGGGGAGGTGCTTCAGGATCCGGCCCACCGGCCCGCCCACTTTCAGCCGGCTGGTCGTCGCCAACTCATACTCGCGCATGAGCCGGAAAATCACCTCGGCGAGTTGCCGGAGCTGATCACTGCGGTCGCGGCGTTTTGCCATCGCCATGACCCTACGCGCGTGCAGGAATGCCGAACCGGCGTCGTCTTGACGTTCGGCCGCAGAAGGAGCCGGAGAAGAGCAAAGTGACAAGATCAGACACTTTTCCGCGTCACTTTACACCAAGCGGAACGCGCGGCGTCGCGACTAGGCCCTTCCTTCTCCGCGTCCCCCGCGTCTCCGCGTGACAAATCCCTCGTCGAGAAGGCCATAGCCCTCTCCTATCGGAGCATTCGGCTCTCGAATAAGGCATTGGCCCTCAACAAAGGCTCGGTGGACATCAAGAACTCATCCATGGCGGTATCAAAGACGACTGGTGGTCTTTTTGGAAAGGGATTTTCCTTCTTCGATAAGTCCATGGCCTTTTTCGAAAAGGTTCACACCTTTTGGAAGAGGTCAAGCGGCTGTCGTTAGCCGGACGCGGAGTCGAAATTAACCTCCATGGAGGTATTTGAGTTCGATTTCTCGTTTTGCGGGAGCGATTCAACCTCGACTCAAAAGTCCATGGACATATCGCTCACGGAAAATCCTTTCCGGCTTTCCCGCGGCACCTTTAACATTGAAGAGATGACGTTAACCCGGAGACCCGATCCCGACGCCGTCGTCTTCGGCGCGATTCTCCGCCGCGAGCGGCAGTCGCGCGGATGGACTCTGCGCAAGCTCGCCCAGCGGGCCGGGATGAACGCGCAATACCTTGGCGTGGTCGAAGCGGGTGGAAACGTTCCCAGCCTCTCCCTGATCCTGGAGGTCGCCGAGGTCCTCGGCGCCGATGCCGGCGAAATGATTCGCGAGGTCGCGATCGCGCGCCGGACGCCGAAAAAGTAGTTCGCGACGGTTTCCGGGACGTCTTCCCAATCAAGCCGCCGCCCGCCGCGCATTCGTAGAGTCAAATGCGGAAGAAGGCCGTACTACGCCGTCACGCCACCACTCCAGGCCACGCCAGCGCTGCCGACAGATCCGGCAACGCCGACGCCAGCTCCTCCGCATGCGCCGAGGCCACATCCTCCAGCTCGCGTGTCAGCACGGCGTCGATGGAGGTGCCGTCGCGGCGGGCCAGCTCGCGAAGAACATCGCGCTGATACCGCGGCACGCGCGCCCGCAGCTCGACGAGCCGGATCGCCTCCGGAATCAGCCGCGGCGCGTCGTCGCCGAGCGCCTCTTCGATCACCGACTGATCCCACAGCCGCATGACCGTAGCAATCATCTCCTCCTTCGTCACCCGCGTCCCGACGCGCGTCGAAACCGCTACAATCGCCCCATCCGCAATGTCCCGTTTCAGCTCCTGCAACGTCATCCCGAGGCGATCCGCCGCCGTCATGAGCGGCAGGTTGGGACGAGGAGTAAGAAAGATGCGGCGGATGTCATACGGATCGGGTGGGGTCATGGTGCGCCTCCTTCAATGGTACGTGATAGCGTACCATTGTTCGATCGCGATTACAAGCGAGATTTCGCCGTGACGATCAAGACGCAGCCGGAGGGCGTCATCTTCGGCCAGCGCCTCCGCGAACTACGCCTCGCCCGCGATCTCTCGCAGTACGCGCTGGCCGATCTCTGCGGCTCGCACAAGCCGTTCATCAGTGAGCTTGAAAGGGGCGTGAAGGTTCCTAGTTTGACGATGGTCCTCCGACTGGCCGAGGCGCTCGCGTGCGATGTGTACGATCTAGTCGAAGTCTTCGACCGCATTGGCGCGCGAAAAGGCTGGCGCTAAGAGATCCGTCTTCCGGTCGAGATGAGGGCTCGTGAACGATTCTAGCGATAATGAATCCATGGCAAATCAGGTGGAGCACGAATTCGTCAATGCGGTAAACCGACACGGCTATGCTTTTCAATTCGGTGTGTTGCAGCGAGCGAAGCAGCTCTTCGACGAAGGGAAATCGCCATTTGGGTTCGAAGTATCTGAATTCCCCGTCCAAGTCCGAGGTGCTCACACTCGCATCGACTTCATTCTCCAGAAAAAAGAGGGCAAACTACTTCTCATCGCGGAATGCAAACGCGCTAACCCTGCGCTGTCCAATTGGTGTTTCGTGCGCGCACCTTTTGTCCGAGGAAATCGCTCCGTCGAGCGTCCAACTGTTGATCGCCTTCGGAGGGACCGTGGAGAGATCTTTTATGTTGAACAGGTTGCGTCGGCGATGACTGATCGCGCCTACCACCTTGCCTTCGAAGTAAAGTCTCAGACAAAGGGTGATTCCGGCGGGACTCGTGCAACCATCGAGGATGCTGCTACGCAGGTTTGTCGTGGCCTCAATGGGCTAATCGAGTTCTACCTTCGCGACGTATCGTTGCTCAAAGACATGGAGGAGATTTGGCTCTTACCCGTTGTCTTTACTACGGCTAATCTGCTGGCGAGTGAAGCAGATCTAACTGAAACGAAGATCTCGTCAGCGGAGATCGGTCTTTCTGCTGCGACGCTGAAAGAAGTGGATTGGCTCCTCTACCAATACCATCTATCTCCAGGAATCAAACATGAAACGCGATATCACCCAACGTCCGCTGATCTCGGTGTAGCGCTTGACCGAGAGTTCGTGAGGACAATCGCTGTTGTTTCGCCAACCGGGATCGAATCGTTCTTAGGCTGGGCAGCGGCACTGTGGTTTGGCAAGCTCGACTAGCTCCGACGTTATACCCGTCAACAAATAGTAGCTGTGCTGACACAAATGCTACCCACTCTAACCGACTGCCCATGATGAAACACGTTATGCGGATCCATTCCGCCTTAACCTTCTGTAGGCGCGGGTAGTTGTCGAGATAGTAGATACTGCAATCCTTCAAATCCATGTCGGGGTAGTTCACGTAGCAGCCGTCCATGGTGGCGTCGGGGCGGGGGCCGTACATGGCCACGTAGAAGTCGTTGATCCAGCGGAGGTTCTTTTCAGTCTCGGCTTGGGTGGTCCAGTAGGCCTGGTATGGAGTTTCAGGATTGAGGAACGGGCGGCTGCCGGCTGCCCGGGTAGGTCTCAGTATCTTCGGGAATGATAACGAGATTCTGACGAGAGGAGGCTCGCACGCTCTGTGTCATCCCCGCTGTCATCCGGCACCGCCGCGGTCGCCGCACGATTGCTTACGCAAACTCCCGGCAGGCATCAGCGGCAGAGAACAGCGAAGGACCTCCCGCCGATCTGTGAGGGGTGGGCGGTAGCGACCAGCCATCTACACCACTTGACAGTGGCGAACTCCGTTCAAAATCCGCTCATCGGCAGCGCCTGTCCGATCGTCACTTTTTGCCTCCATCGTCGATCGATGCATCGAGCGCGATGTCGAACGTTTCCGCGTTACCTGGCACGGTCCAAGTCAGCGGCTGTCTGAATTCCAGCGATACGACACCGTTCGGGTGTGGAACGAGTTGAAACTTCATGCCCTTGAAGATGCCGCTAAAATGCGTTTCTATCTTCGGCTTTCGATGGTTGTCCATCTGCGCCGACAGCTCGATCGTTCCGGCCAAGCCATGGGCAGCCAGGCTGGCGCGCGACACAAGCCGACTACCTGGAGTGAGCTCGGACGGATCGACTTGAAGGAAACTATCGGGACTCCAAGCGACGTCAATTTTGCCGGCTGCGGCGTTGCGTAGCCATGTCTGCTTGATGTACTGCGACGTGCCATTTGAGCCCAATTTAGGTGGTGGCGGCGTTTCGGTTCCGAGCCTCGCGTCTTTCGAATCAGACTGATTATCGTTTGCTGCCAGCCCGAACGATAGACACGTTCCGCTATGGTGATGGGCATGACCACTGCCAGCGTTACCGTAGGTATAGTTGGAGTAAAGCTCTTCGTGTGAAACGCGATACTTGGTATTCCCGAAGATCTTCAGAGTGACGCTGGCATCGGCTGCGCCGGCCTCACCTGCACAACGCGATTGGGATTTTGGCACTATCGTTGATTGAGCATGCATTGAACCGGCAACCGCGGCCGGGGCACTCCACATGACTGCCGCAACGACCGCTGATACGAACAAGAGCCTGTAGCGCATGTCTTCTCCTTTACTTCGTCTTCGAAGGACAGATCGACACTTGGGGCGTCGTTAGCCGCCTGAATCGAGACAGCAGTAATGTATTGCGGAAGGATAACCTAAATCGGTCCAATTGTCCTGAACCGGGAAGGGCGGTGAACTCCGATTGACAAAAGGACGCAGGAAGGAGGGTGTCAGATCGGGAGGGCGAGGCAGAGCCCACATAGAATCCCCCGCACATGACTGAGCGAAATGACACGCTTCTCGAACTGATCCGCGCGGAGTTGGCGCGGACGAAGGGGTTTCGGTCGATCGGTAAGCGCATCGCCGAGGCGCGCGTCGACGTCACCGGCGCAGCCGTGGAGGCGCGGGCGTTGATGTTCGCCGCGTTGCAGGGGACGGGCGGACGGCGCATCGCGATTGTTGTTCCGGGCGATGCGGCGATCGATGATTTCGAGGCTTCGTTGCGGCTGTTTCATCGGGAGGCGCGGTGTGTGTCGGCGTATCCGTCGCCGTCGTTGTCGCCGTATCAGGATTTGTCGCCGTCGCTTGGCGTCGTGCGGAACGAGATTCGGGCGCTGGGGATGCTGATCGATCGGAGCGTCGAGATTCTGATCGTGCCGGCGCGGGCGTTGTTTTCGCGGTTGCCGCGGCCGGAGGAGTTTGCGTCGCGCGTCGTGAGGCTGGCCGAGGGCGACGAACTGGAGATGCGGGAGTTGTTGGAGCGGATGGTGGAGAACGGGTTTGTGCGGACGGACCTCGTCGGTGAAGCGGGCGAGTTCGCGTTTCGGGGCGGCATCCTCGATTTGTTTCCGCCGAATACGGCCAGGCCGGTTCGCGTGGAGTTGTTTGGGGACACGATCGATTCATTGCGATGGTTCGATGTTGAGACGCAGCGGTCGGAGGATGCGTCGGGGCCGGTCAGCATCCTGCCGATGACGCAGTTTGCGGTGACGAAGCCGATGCGCACTTCGCTGGCGCGGCGGCTGTCGCTCGATTTCATGGATCCGCTGTTCAAGCGCGATGTGTCGGACAAGATCGACCGGCTGAATGAGAACGGGACGTTTCCGGGGATCGAGCATTACGTGCCGGTGGCGGCGGAGACGGTGTCGTTTCTGGAGTATCTCGATCCGGCGGAGTGGATGTTCGCGCTGATCGAGCCGGACCAGATCACGACGAATGTGGCGAAGTTCGAGTCGGTGCTGCGGATGGAGTACGACGCGGCGGCGGAGAAGGGGCGGGCGGTGTATCCGCCGGAGAAGTTGACGACGGCGGGAACGGACGTTCTGCGATTCCTTGGTTCCGCGCGGCTCGCGTTTTCGGAGGTTCATGTTGGGCGGCCTGCACAAGCGGGCGGGACGCCCGCGCTCCCAGGCGAGTTCGAGGAGTTTCGGTTGCGGGCGCCGCAGGTGGATCGGTATACGAACCGGCTGCCGGAGTTCACGTCCGATGTGAAGCGGGGGCATGAGAGCGGGCGGCGGCAGGTGTTCTTCGCGGCCACGAAGGGCGGCCACGAGAAGGTCGAGCGGCTGTTGAAAGAGTTCGACGTGCCGTTCGTCGCGTCGAGCGATGAGCTGCAGGCGGAGATCGTCATCGCATCGGGCGCGTTGCCCCGAGGATTCGATTTCGAGGAGTTGAACCTCACCGTTTACTCGGAATGGGATCTGTTCGAGCCGCCTACTTCGACGCGCGTCGGCGGGAAGAAGAGGGCTTCCGAGGCTTTCGTCACGGATCTTCGCGATTTGAAAGTGGGCGACTACATCGTTCATGTCGATCACGGCGTCGGGCGCTTTCATGGGCTGCAACGCATTCCGTTCGGGCCGACGGAGCGCGAGGTCATGGAGATCGAGTACTCCGGCGGCGGCAAGTTGCTGATGCCGATGGAGAACCTCAATCTCATCCAGAAATACTCGGGCGGGGCGGACTCGCAGCCGAAGCTGGACAAGCTCGGCGGCACGGCGTGGGCGCGCACGAAGGACTCCGTCAAAAAGGCGATGCGCGACATGGCGGACGAGCTGCTCAAGCTCTACGCCACGCGGCAGATGGTGCAGGGTCACGCCTTTTCGAAAGACTCACCGTGGCAGTTCGAGTTCGAGGATGCGTTCGAATTCGAGGAGACCGAGGATCAGGAATCGGCGATCGATGACGTGAAGTCGGATATGGAATCGCGCAAGCCGATGGACCGGCTGCTGTGCGGCGACGTCGGATACGGCAAGACGGAAGTGGCGATGCGCGCGGCGTTCAAGTCGGTGATGGACGGCAAGCAGGTGGTCGTCCTCGCGCCGACGACCGTGCTCGCGTATCAGCACTACCGCACGTTTCTGCGGCGCTTCGCATCGTTCCCGGTCACGATCGAGCTGATGTCGCGGTATTACGGAGCTAAAGAACAGAAGGCGATTCTGGCCAAGCTCGAAACCGGCGAGATCGACGTCATCATCGGCACGCACCGCGTCCTTTCGAAGGACATCAAGCTGAAGGACGTCGGACTGCTCGTCATCGACGAAGAGCAG
Organism: Thermoanaerobaculia bacterium; assembly: GCA_034663965.1. Lineage (GTDB taxonomy): Bacteria > Acidobacteriota > Thermoanaerobaculia > Gp7-AA8 > Gp7-AA8 > JADGNZ01. The sequence continues at coordinate 29,672 of JAXDIO010000196.1, forward strand.
CGATTCGGCGTCGGGCAGAAGGAAAAGCTGAAGCAGATCAAGAAGGCGATCGACGTGCTGTCGATGTCGGCCACGCCGATTCCGCGCACGCTGCACATGTCGCTGGTGGGCATCCGCGACATCTCCGTGATCGAGACGCCGCCGAAAGACCGCTTGGCGATTCAGACCGCGGTCGTACCGTTCACCGACGACTTCATCCGCGAGGCGATCGAGTTTGAAGTCGGACGCGGCGGACAGATTTTCTTCGTCCACAACCGCGTCGAATCGATCTACGGGATGAAGGAGTATCTGGAGAAACTCGTGCCCGGCCTCAAGGTCATCGTCGGCCACGGGCAGATGGAGGAGCGCGAGCTGGAGCGCGCCATGCTCGCCTTCATTCAGCGCGAGTACGACGTGCTGCTGGCCACGACGATCATCGAGAACGGCATCGACATCCCCGCCTGCAACACGATCCTCATCAATCATGCGGAACGCTTCGGACTGTCGCAGCTCTACCAGCTCCGAGGACGCGTCGGCCGCAGCGACCGGCTGGCGTTCTGCTACCTGCTCGTACCGAGCGACAAGATCCTGACCTCGGACGCGCGCAAGCGCCTGGCCGCGATCCAGGAGTTCTCCGACCTCGGCGCCGGTTTCCGCATCGCCGCGAAGGACCTCGAGATCCGCGGCTCCGGCAACATCCTCGGCGGCGAGCAATCCGGCCAGATCGCCGCGGTCGGATTCGAGATGTACACGCGCCTGCTCGAGGAGACGATCCGCGAGATGAAGGGCGAGCGCATCGAGGAGGAGGTAGAGACGTCGATGAACCTCGGCGTCGACATCTACATCCCCAAGAACTACATCAGCGAAGAAAACCTGCGCATGACGTTCTACAAGAAGATTGCCTCGGCATCGACCGACGATCGACTGGAGGAGATCCGCAACGAGCTCCGCGACCGCTTCGGCGCACTGCCACAGAACGTGGAGAACCTGATCCGCTTCGTGCAGGTGAAACGCTTCGCGCAGCACATGGGCGTGGTCTCGATCGTCCGCGAAGGCGCGCGCGCGGTGATCAAAATGACGGCGCAGGCGAAGGTCGATCCGAACAAGCTGCTACTGCTCATTCAAAAGGACGAGCACGTGAAGTTCTCGCCGAACGGCGTCCTGACGTTCCCGCTGAAAGTGCAAGGGCCGGAAGTGATCGATGCGATCGAGGCGACGCTGCGAGGATTAGCGGCATAACAGGCGAGTTAAGTGGGCGGAAAGACTAGTTCATTCCTCACGACACATACGCCCGATGTGCCGTTCTCCCATTTCCACCGGATCTTGAAATGGCCGGACGTGCCAACGAGAAGATGGCTTATCTTCACGTCGAATGGGTATGTCGATGTAGCAGGCGAATTCCACTTGTAAATCGCGTTTTGCCGACCGTCTACCTCGAGGTCAATCTCACCGATCGTGGTCTGCTTATGCTGATTTATCTCAGGCGACCAGCGTAACTCTCCACGAAGGACAGCGTGTTTGGCCTGTTCGGCGGTTACTTGGAAAGTACGTTCCATCGCGCTCGGAGTCATTCCGACCCAATGCTCACCAGGACCGCAGTTTTTTTGGTCCATCCAGCGCGGCTGAAGATTCACAACAAGCGCGAGCACGGCAGCGCAGGCAATTGCGATTCCAGCTATCCATCTCGCCGGTGAATTCTTCACGCTGTCGAGGTGGCTTATGTAAGGCGGCACCGTGCGGATAGAGGTCGCCACAGGTGCGTTTGTCAGGCTTTTTTGCAGCTCGCGAAAGCCTTCTTCATATGAGAGAAACAGCTCGATCCAGTGGAGATTTTTGAGTGCCTCGTATGTCGGCTCGACCTCTTCGAGTCGCAGAACTATGGCGAAGATCTCGTCTGGAGGGATTTCTTCGAGAACAGCGATCGCCTCTCGGATCTCCTTCTGTACAAAACCGCGTTTTGATACTGAATTCGATGACAGTAAGGCGATAAAGTGAGAGGACTCACGAAGCGCTTTTCGAATTGCTATTCGCCAATCCTGACCACCAAGAAGATTCTTCTTGTCCATCCAAGGCTCGGCGCCAATTGCACGCAGGTCTTCGTACAATCTGCTTGCGATCGCCAGATCTTCTCGCGCATAGCAAATGAATGGACGCGGCGTCACGACGCCCTATTCTACTGCTGTACGTCGGGATAGAAATCCGCTACGACCGACAGGCACTTGGCTCAGCCAGCGCATGACATCCTCCGCCATCGTTTCAAAGCTCGGCGCGATGAAGAGCGTCTGCTGATATTGCGTCGGGTCATACGACGTGTTGGCGATGTCGTCGACGTTCCAATCGCGCAGCTCTTCCTCGCGCTCGAAGCGTCCGAGCTCGCCGAACGATGACAGCAGTCCGGCGCCGTAGACGCGCAGGTGTCCGGCCTCGCGCACGACGCCGAATTCGAGCGTGTACCAGTAGAGCCGGCCGATGCGTTCGATCGTCTCGGGATCGTCATGCGCGCGAAGGGCCGCTTCGCCGAACGCGCGATTGAGCGCGACAAAGGTCGGATCGGCAAACGTGGCCGCGTGTCCGATCAGCTCATGCACGACGTCCGGCTCGGGCGTGTAGAGCGGGACGCTGTGATGGCGCATGTACTGCGTCGAGAGAAACGTGTCGCGCCCGAGCTGCGAGAGAAACGACTTCGCCGCAACCAGTCCCGCCACAGGCGTCATGCGAAACCCGAGGAGCGGCTGGATCGTGGCGTTGACGGCGGCTAGCTGCGGGATCCGTTCACGCGACAACGCAATGCGATCGCCTGCCTCGCGATACGCGCGACACGCATACCGCTCGTGCAGCGGATCGAGATGTCGCCAGACCTCGGCCCACACGTCGTGCTCCTGCTCCGTGTAGCCGATCGACGGCACCGGCTGTTCGTCGCGGTAGTCGAGCGCCGCGCGCGCAATCTCGTTGCGCCGGCGGCGATAGACCGCGTCATGAAAGCCGGGATGATCGGCATCGAGTTGTAGCAGTTCCGCGGGAGCGTTCCCGTCGGTCTGCAGTTGTGAGCTGAGCATTGCCGCGTCGCAACGGCTGGCCGCAAGCGTGGCATTCCGATGATCAGTACCCGACGAGATCCAACTCGTCCGGCGAGAGTCCGGCCGATCCCAGCGAAAGCCAACCATCGCCCGTGATGTTGTCCGTGCTGCTCGCGTAGCTCACAAACGGCAGGGAACCGTCGGTAAGTGGATCCACCAGCTCATACAGAATCTGCACGGCTCCGTAGTCGCCGCTCGGAATGCCCTGCTGAATCATCCCGAATCCTTTGACGGTCACAGTGACCGTGGTCTGTAGCTTCTCTCCGACGAAGCTGACCTTGAACGTGTGATCCGTGTCGTCGATGTTGACGATGCCAAAGTTGGTCCGGTAGTTCGCGTCCTGCCGCAGCCCCAGCGCAATCGCCTTTTCGGTAAGTGCTACAGAGAAGTTATCGGGATCGACTGCGTCGAAAGGCTGCGACACCGTGCCCGTCGAACCAGGTTGTTTCGTATAAATGCGGGAGAAGCCATCCATCGCAGCGTTGAAGTCGAGGTTATTTCCCGCGAACGGAAGAAAGATGAGACTGCCGAGCGTGTTGAGGCCGAGCGTAGTGCCGACGAAATCCTGAAACGTCACGAACTGCTGCGGAGGCAACGAGATGCTCTTGTAGTGCAGGAAGTCGCCATTGGATCCGCCTTGAGGCCAGAGGCCGACCATCACAACCTGAGGAGTGGCGGCGTAGTTGACGAGGGTTACGTCGGAGCGGAAGAAGAGCGATCCGCCACCACCCGGCACGCTTCCCGCCGCCGGGATGAGGAGGATGCGAGCAGAAACCGAATCGGCGATTGCAGAAGCGTGAACTCCCGCGCGGGTACTCGCCCGTCGAGCCAGACTGTCCTTCATCTGCCCGAGGAGGCGGCGCGCGAGGAGAGGGTCGACAGCATCGACGGAAACGGAGGCGGGGTTCGCTGCAGACAACGCCGACAGCCGGCGCGTGCGGGCGGCCATCGGAAAGGCAAACGTAAGGGCGAGAAGCAAGAAAAGCAGAATCGTTTTCCTCATTTTTTCAGCAAAGCCTCCGGCCCGGCATTCTGTTGTCTCCGAAGTCGCGGCGCGATGGCCAATCGGCTACACTTCGCGCGCCCCGTGCGCCGCCTCGCCCTCCTCGCCGCTGCAATTCTCGCGGCCGCCGCCTGCCATCGAAAACCGTCGGTTCCGCCCGACGTCGTCGCCCGCGTCGGCGAGCGCATGGTTACGCTCGGCGATTTCAAGCGGTACCTCGATCGCAACACCGGCACCGACCTCGCGCAACTTGGCCCCGAAGTGGCCAGCGCGATGGTCGATCAATATCTCGAGGAAGTGATCCTGTCCGAGTACGCTGCTACGCACGGCGTCGAGATTCCGGCAGAACAGATAGCCTCCTCGGTTCGCAACGACGCCGGCGTCACCGTGATCGAGAAGCGCGACGAGATGCGGCGCCAGAAACTGATCGGCGATCAGTCCGAAAACGTTCCCGCGCCGACCGACGCCGACATCCGCGCCTACTACGACCAGCATCCGGCCGAGTTCCGCAGCGGCGAGGAGTTACACGTCAAACAGATCCTCGTGCATGACGAAGCGGTGGCCAACGACATCGCTGCGAAGCTGAAGAGCGGGGCGTCATTCGAGGAGTTGTCGAGCCAGTATTCGCTGGCGCCCAATGCAAAGAAGGGTGGCGAGATCGGCTACGTCAGCCGCGGCGAGCTGCCGAAGATGTTCGAGGACGAAATCTTCGCGCTCAAACCCGGGAGCGTCAGCGGCATCATCCGCACCGACGCCAGCTTCCACATTTTCAAGGTCGAGGACCGCCGTCCGCCTGGCGTCATCGACCTCCCAACCGCCGAGCCAGTGATCCGCGAGCGCCTCAAGGACGACGCCATCCGCGCTCGCATGGCTCAGCTCGTCGCGAAGGCGCGCTCCGAGCTGCCGGTGGCCGTCCTCACCAAGCGCCTGCCGTTCAAATACACCGGCGGCTTCCCGAAGTCCGAAAACGAATAAATCTCCTGCGCCGCACCGTTCTCGGTCCGAAAGCAACCGCAGTCCCTACTTCCACGTCAAAGAAAAAACGCATGAAGAAAACGATTCTCGCACTCGTCCTCACCGCCGGCGCCGCCACTCTCACGGCCGCCCAACTCGTCGAAGCGATCGTCATCCGCGTCGGCGACCGCGTCATCACGCGCACGCAGTACGCGCGCCGCCTCCACGACGGCTTCACCGAGATCGATCAGACCTCCACGACGCCCGCCGACGCGACGTCGAAGAAAGAGGAGCTGCGGAAGAACCTTTCCACCGATCTCATCGCCGAACTCCTGATCAAGGATCGCGCTGACCGACTCGGCCTCTCCGTCACCGCGGACGAGCTGAAGGACGCGATGGCGCGCCTGAAAGAACAGTACGGCATCAAAACGGACGCGGAGTTCGACGAGTCGTTGCGCAAGTCCGGAATGACTCGCGCCGACATGGAGGCCCGCCTCCACGACACGATCCTGATGAACAAGGTTTTCGGCCGCGAGCTGCGCCAGCGCGATGAGCTGACCGACAAAGAGCTGAAGGAACGCTACGACCGCGAGAAGGAACGCTATCGCCTTCCCGAGCGCGCCCGTCTTCGCGAGATCATCGTGATCAAGCCGGGAGATCCGTCGAAAGTCGAGGCCGCGCGTGAACGCGCGAACGCGCTGACTGCTGAGGCCCGCACCGGCGATTTCGCGAAAATCGCCACGACTTCCTCCGACGCCGGTACCAAAGAAAAGGGCGGCGATCTTGGCGAAGTGGCTCGCGGCGAGCTGCTCCCCGACCTCGACAAAGCGGTCTTCAACGCCACCGCCGGCACGGTTCTCGGCCCGATCGAAACGAAGTCCGGGTGGCACATCCTCAAAGTGGAAACCCGCCTGCCATCCGAAGTACCGGCCTTCGAATCCGTCAAGGATCGTCTTCGCAAGGATGCGAGCGACGACACCTGGCAGCGCGACTACAAGGCCTACATCGACCGTCTGCGCAAGGACGCGTTCATCCAGATCAACGAGCAGAACGTCCCCAATACCTGAGGCTCTACACGCGGTAGCCGGATGCACACCAATCTGTGCGTCCGGCTGCGATTTCTCCTCGCCGGGTAGAGTTTGACGCGGATACGCGTCACCCCGTCTAACCTCTCGGCATGCACGAATTGATCGCTGACATGCCGATGGACGAGCGTCCCCGCGAACGGATGCTCACGCACGGAGCAAAGAGCCTCTCCGACGCCGAACTCCTGGCGGTCCTGCTCGGCTCCGGCATGCAGGGCAAGAACGCCATCGAGCTCGCCCGCGATCTGCTGC
>JAXDIO010000287.1:0-12720 GCA_034663965.1 Thermoanaerobaculia bacterium
CCGAGCCCGAACGGCGAATGGATGAAAAACCCAGCGCCGTCCTGACAGAAACTGATCGGCGGAAGTTTTTGAACCTGACCTGAGATGCATATCGGAACTTGGATGTTAGCCATTATTCATTCCCTCCGGCCGATTAGATGGACACGAAACCAACTTTTCCCCCTGTAGAATCCGTCGCAATGCAGTACCGCGAGCTGGGAAAGACTGGGATCAAGGTCAGCGCCATCGGCTTCGGCGCGTGGGCCATCGGCGGTCCGTCCGAAGCCTCGGGTGCGCCGCTCGGCTGGGGACGCACGACCGACGAAGACTCCCTGGCCGCGATCCGACGCGCGCGCGACCTCGGCGTCAATTTCTTCGACACCGCCGACAGTTACGGTTTCGGCCGCAGCGAGTCGCTCCTCGGCATTGTGCTCTCCCGCAAACGCCAGGACGTCATCATCGGCACGAAAGTCGGCGTGGTGCGCACGTCGAGCGGCGAACTGAAGAAGGATTTCTCCAAGCAACACATCTACGTCGCAGTCGACGGCTCGCTCAAACGCCTGCGCACCGACTACATCGACGTCTATCAAATTCACAACCCGACGATCGAAGACCTGCGCCGCGAAGAAATTCAGGACGCGATGGAACGCCTGCAGGACGCAGGCAAGATCCGCTTCTGGGGCGTCTCCGTCTTCAATCCCGAGGATGGGTTGGAGGTCGTGCGCCAAAGTTGGGGTCACGTGCTGCAGGTGCTCTACAACATCCTCAACCAGGCGCCGGCCGCGGAACTCTTCCCCGCTGCGAAAGAAAAAGGCTACGGCATCATCGCCCGCGTTCCGCTCGCCTCCGGACTACTCACCGGCAAGTTCCGCAACGACACCGTTTTCCCTGCCGATGACATCCGCCAGAACTTCCTGACGCCGCGACGCCTGCAGGAAGCGCTGCCTCGCGTCGATGAGGTGAAGTCGATCATCGGCGGCACCGCTCGCACCCTGATCGAAGGCGCCCTCCGCTTCGTCCTCGCCAACGACGCCGTCGCCACCGCCATCCCCGGCGCGAAGAACATCCACCAGGTCGAGACGAACGTCACTGCCGGCGACGCCTGGCTGCCGGAAGAGGTCGTGCAGAAACTCCGCACCCGCCTCGGCGACTACAACTTTTACCAGCGCCACAACATCAGAATTTGAGGCAGGCGTAGCGCCGTCGGCTCGACGGCTGGACCGCCGCCGGCTCGGCGGCATTTGAATCTGTCGTGAACTGCCAGCGAGCCGCTGGCGGTACAGTCGCCGAGCCGGCGGCGCTACGTTTTTCGCGACGAAAATCCGGAACACCCCTCGCTCCCAATACGTTCTCACTCCGACATGCCCTCACGCACGATCTCCATTCGCGGGGCGCGGACGCACAACCTCAAGAACGTTTCGGTTGATATCCCGCAGCGCCAGCTCACGGTTCTGACCGGTCCGTCCGGATCGGGAAAGTCGTCGCTCGCGTTCAACACGCTGTACGCCGAGGGGCAGCGGCGGTTCGTTGAGTCGATGTCGACGTACGTGCGACAGTTCCTGGAGCGGATCGACCGGCCAGACGTCGACGAGATCGACGGAATCCTGCCTGCGATTGCGATTGAACAGAAGAACACGGTCAAAAACGCGCGCTCGACGGTCGCCACCGCCACTGAGCTGGCCGATCACATCCGGCTCTTCATGACCTACGCGGGCGAAACCATCTGTCCCGATTGCCAGGTCACCGTGCGCCGCGAGACGCCGGAGTCGATCACTGCTGCGATCACGTCATCGTTGGAAGGAAAGCGCGTGGTCGTCCTTGCGCCGATCTTTTTCGAGAAGGAAAACCGCGGCGAGGTGCTCACGCAGCTCGTCAAAGCCGGCTACTACCGCGCATGGATCGGCGGCGAAGTTCGCGATCTCAACGAAACCGACACGAGTGATTCAACCTCGCTGGAGCTGGTCATCAATCGACTTCGCGTCGATCCGGAACGGAGCGGACAGATCACCGAGGCCATCGAGCAGGCGTTCGAGGTTTCGAAGGGGAATGTGAATCTGCTCGAGGATGGCGGCGACGGGAGTTGGATCAGTCATCGCTTCACCTCGCGCTACGCCTGCAACAAATGCGGGACCGAATTCGTCGAGCCGACGCCGCAACTCTTCTCCTTCAACTCGCCGCTCGGCGCGTGCACGAACTGTCAGGGCTACGGCCGGATCATCGGCATCGACATAGAGAAGGTCATCCCGAATCGCAACCTGCGGCTCGACGAGATGCCGATCGCGCCATGGAACTCGGCGGGTTACGAAGACTGCTACGACGATCTAAGAAAAGCCTCCGCCAAATATCGTTTGCGCCTCGATGTCCCGATCAAGGATTTGACGCCCGAGGAGTGGACGCTGCTGCACGAAGGGCGCAGCAAGTGGTACGGCATCAAAGGCTTCTTCGAGTGGCTGGAGACGAAGAAATACAAGATCCACGTGCGCGTGAAGCTGGCCAAGTACCGCAGCTACGACACCTGTCCGCACTGTCACGGCTCGCGCCTGAAATCGTCGGCGTCGTTCGTCACGTTTCGCGGACTCACGGTCGGCGATCTTTTCGCCATGAACGTCCGCGACGCGCGCCGCTTCTGGGAGTACCTGCCGTTCTCGAAATCCGAGGAAGCGAAGTCCGGCCATCTGCGGCGCGAGATCGTCAATCGCCTGACCTATCTCGATGAAGTCGGGCTCTCGTATCTGACGCTCGATCGTCAGACGCGCACGCTTTCCGGCGGCGAGTCGCAGCGCATCAATCTCGCCGCGGCGCTCGGATCATCGTTGACGGAGACGATGTACGTCATCGACGAGCCGACCGTCGGCCTGCATGCGCGCGACAGCGAGCGATTGCTGGCCGTGCTCAAGCGCCTCCGCAACGCGGGGAACACGGTCATCGTCGTCGAACACGATCCGACCATCATCGCCGGCGCCGATCAGACCATCGAGTTGGGACCAGGCGCAGGGGAGTACGGCGGGTCAGTCTTGTATGTCGGACCACCGCGCGGTTCCGAGATGCCCGAAGCGATTCCCGACCACGCGTCCTCGCTCAGCGACAGCTTCGGAGCGATCACGATCCGCGGCGCGAAAGAACACAACCTCAAGAACATCGACGTCACCATTCCGCTCGGTCAGTTCGTCGCGGTCACCGGCGTCTCCGGTTCCGGCAAGTCGACGTTGATCCGCAACTGCCTCTACAACCGATACCAGCGCGACGTGCGCGGCGCGACCGGTCTCGAAGTCGGCGCATCGACGCTCGAAGGCGTCGACAAGATCTACGACATGCAGTTCATCGATCAGTCGCCGATCGGGCGCTCGTCGCGTTCCAATCCAGCGACATACGTGAAGGCGTGGGACGAGGTGCGCAAAATCCTGTCCGAAACGACGGCGGCGAAACTGAACGGCGTCACGCCCGGCATGTTCTCCTTCAACACCGTCGGCGGACGCTGCGACGTCTGCGAAGGCGCCGGCACGGTCACCATCGACATGCAGTTCCTCGCCGACGTCGAAGTGATCTGCGACAAATGCGGCGGCAAGCGCTTCAACGAGCAGGTCATGAAGGTCACCTACAAGAACCGCAACGTGAACGACATCCTGAAGATGACCGTCGATGAGGCGATGAAGTTTTTCGTCGACAAGCGCGCCCTCCTCAAAAAACTCTCCGCCCTCCGCTCCGTCGGCCTCGGCTACCTCCGCCTCGGCCAGTCCACCGCCTCGCTCTCCGGTGGCGAAGCGCAACGCCTCAAGCTCGCCTCGTTCCTCTCCGAGACGACGAAGAACGACACCGGCCGCCTCTTCCTCTTCGACGAGCCGACCACCGGCCTCCATCACACCGACGTCGCGCAATTGATCAAGACCTTCCGCAACCTCATCGACCGCGGCAACTCCGTCCTCGTCATCGAGCACAACATCCAGCTCATCGAAGCCGCCGACCACATCATCGACCTCGGCCCCGAAGGCGGCGACGGCGGTGGCGACCTGCTCGCCGTCGGAACGCCAGAGGAGATTGCCGCGAACGAGCGGAGTATCACGGGGCGATATTTGGCTCGTTCTGCGGCAAGTGACGGGTCCGCACTATTGACGGAGGAGTACCTCGCGACGAGAGGCAAGCGTGCCACCCGCGGTAAGTTTGAAGCCGCGCTTTCGAAGGTCGCCGATATCGAGCCCGAGGAGCGGGATCGAATTCCCACGCGAAAAGGTCGCTAACGCAGGAGAGCTTTTCACGCGGAGGCGCGGGGACGCGGAGAAAAACCGGTCTCAACTCCGCGTCTCCGCGTCTCCGCGTGAACCGTCTCCCTTAGGCAATCTGGCGAAGATGGTGCTCGAGGTGATCCACGTAGTCGCTCATGAAGTACCCGAGAGTCGCAGGCTCAGACTCCGGCACCGCAGTCCACGCCACCTGATGCAGGTTGTGTCGCGTGCGCGGAGCATCGCGGACGGACGCAGGCGTCGCATCCATCACCCGCGCGATCTGTAGATTGAACTCGCGCCAGAGCGAGAACAGCGAAGGCCAGGGAGCGGAGGCATACCCGCCGAGGACAACCCACTTCTCCTGGTCGTAGCCCGCGAAGATCAGATCGTCTGTGAAGTTCGCGCGAACGAAACGCTGGTGATTATTCGAGGCGGAGTCGATCAGATGTCCGATCACCTGCTTCGGCGACCATTTGCCGGGGGCGGGCGGCGTTGCGGCGTCGGAATCGGAGATCGCGGACAGGCGCGGGTAGGCTGCGTCGATTGCGTCGCGTAAACGCGCGCCCGCGTTCACTGCGCCAACTCGTACGACGAACGCAGCCACTGCAGAATCTGTTCATCCACCTCGGCGGGATCGTTCAGCTTCACCTCGAAGTGCCATCGATTCGCGGACGTCTGTTCCGTTTTGTGGACGCGGCGGTGCTTCACGTCGCGATCGGATTTCAGCGTCAGGATCAGACCGTCCTTGCGCGTCTGCACGCCGGCGAAGGCGACGCGGCGATTCAGATGAATCGACGTCTTCTTCGGATCCTCCTCGATCGGCCCGAGGGTGGATGAGGCATCGACGATCGTGCGGTAGATCTGAAGAACGTGCGCGGATCGGCCGGAGAAATGGTCATCGACGGTCGGCATGCGCGCGATGATACGCCTCCCGAAACCGCACAAGTTCCGATGCTAGAATGGCCCGCCCGATGCATGCCTGACCCCGGCAACAGGCGGCTTCTGACCCACCAGCGCAGGAGACAAAATGAGCATTGCTGAACCGGAGTACCCCGACATCGTCGGACTCAAGCCCGTTCCGGCGACCGCGCCGTTCGAGCCGTACATCCCCGCGGCAACAAGGCTTCGCGAGCTCACGCCGCTGCCGGTCATCGTCGGCACGATTCTCGGCATGATCTTCGGGGCGTCATCGCTCTACCTCGTGCTGAAGGTCGGCCTCACAGTCAGCGCATCCATCCCGGTCGCGGTCATCTCCATCACCTTCTTTCGCATCCTCTCGACGCTGGGCGGCAGGGACGCCACGATCCTTGAGAACAACATCGTGCAGACGGCGGGGTCGGCCGGCGAGTCGATCGCGTTCGGCGTCGGCGTCACGATGCCCGCGATCATGATCCTCGGCTTCGATCTCGAGATTACGCGCGTGATGCTCGTGGCGATCCTCGGCGGACTGCTCGGGATCCTGATGATGATCCCGCTGCGGCGCGCTCTCATCGTCCAGCAACACGGACTGCTCAAGTATCCCGAGGGGACCGCGTGCGCCGAGGTCTTGAAGGCCGGAGCGTCGGAGGAATCGATCGCTGCTGCTTCCGAATCCGCGAAGCGGGAGATGGAAGCGCTCGGCGGCGCGAGCACGAGCGCCAAGACAATCTTCAGCGGATTCGGCATCGGCTTGGTCTACAAAGCGCTCAACGTCGCCTTCCGCGGGTGGAAAGACACACCGGAGCGGGTCTTCGGACCGCCATTCAATGCCGGATCGGTCTCCGCAGAAATCTCGCCGGAGCTGCTCGGCGTCGGCTACATCATCGGACCGCGCATCGCTTCAATCATGTGCGCCGGCGGCGTGCTCGCGTACCTCGTCCTGATCCCGGCCATCAAATTCTTCGGCGCCGGACTCGCTGCGCCGCTCGCGCCGGAGACGACGCGCCTTATCAAAGACATGCCGCCGGGCGCGATCCGCAACGCCTACATCCTCTACATCGGCGCCGGCGCCGTGGCCGCGGGCGGCATCATCAGCCTCGGCCGCTCGCTGCCGACGATCTGGCACGGCATGAAGGAAGGCCTCAAGGACCTTCGCGGCGGTGCGGCCGCGCGCGAGGGGATGGAACGCACAGACCGCGACCTCTCCATGAAGCTCGTGCTCATCGGCAGCTTCGCGCTGGTCGCGATCATCGCGCTTGCGAATCCGCTTTACGTCGGCGGCACAGGCATCGGGGCTCGCATCCTGGCCGCCCTACTCATCGTCATCCTCGGCTTCCTCTTCGTGACCGTGTCGTCGCGGCTCACCGGCGAGATCGGATCGTCCTCGAATCCGATCTCCGGCATGACCGTGGCGACGCTGCTGATCACCTGCCTGGTCTTTCTCGTCATAGGGTGGACCGGCTCGACGTACTACGTCACCGCGCTCTCGATCGGGGCCATTGTCTGCATCGCATCATCGAACGGCGGGACGACGTCGCAGGATCTGAAGACCGGCTTCCTGGTCGGCGCGACGCCGAAGAATCAGCAGATCGCCATCCTCATCGGCGCACTTGCCTCGGCATTGATCCTTGGGCCGATTCTCTTGAAATTGAACTCTGCTGCCAGCGTCTACGTGCCACGCGTGAGTTCCGAGCCGGCCTCCGGCGAAGAAGGCAGCCCGCTGAAGCAGGTCGAGAACTGGAAGGCGGACCTGCACGCCGATCCGTCGACGCTCACGACGCATACGTCCTACGAAGGAAAGGACTACCTCGTGTGGCATCACGCGCCCGAGGGTGGTGCGGCGGCGACGCAGTACCTGGTCGATTCGACCGGGACGCCGCAGTTCCTCGTAGATCCCGGCATCAACGGCACCCACAAGTTCCTTGCGAACGGCAAACCGGCGCCGAAGAAGTTCGATGCGCCGAAGGCCACGCTGATGTCGTACATCATCAAAGGAATCCTGAACCGGCAACTCCCGTGGGGTCTCGTGCTCCTCGGCGTGATGATTTCGCTGGTGTTGGAAATGTCGGGCATCCCATCGCTGGCGTTCGCGGTCGGCGTATATCTGCCGCTGTCATCGTCGAGCCCCATCTTCATCGGCGGCATGGTGCGCTGGCTGACCGACCGCTACGTGCGCAGCAAATATCGCGATGCGAACCTGACCGAAGATCAACTCGTGGCCGAAGGCGACAAGAGCCCGGGCGTGCTGATGGCGTCGGGCTACATCGCCGGCGGCGCGATCGCAGGCATCCTGATCGCCTTTATGGCCGGGGTGCCGTTCATGGCGAACTTTAACGACAAGCTCGACAAGTGGGCCGGTAAGAACCCGTGGGCAACCGACCTGGCCGGCTGGCCGGGCGCCGATCTCCTGTCGTGCATCCCGTTCGTCATCCTGATCGTGCTGCTGTATCTCGTCGGCCGCGAAGTGCTGCTGGCGCCTAAGACGCGCAAAGCCTGATCGCACGCATCGGTATTTCAAAAGGCCCGCTTCGGCGGGCCTTTTCATTTCGGCGTGTATCCTTTGACGACTCCATGCAAGGCTGTGTGATTGCTCTGGTCGCGATCTTCGCGGTGATCGCGTTCGTCGTGGCGATTCAGGCCTCGAACCGCGCCAGCAAAGCGCTTGCGGAGCTGGCAGAGCTGCGGCGGCGGATGGATCGATCGTCCATCAAGGAAACCGCGGCGCCACCGGTCGAACCACAACCGGAACCGATGTCGCCGCCGGTCATCGTCACTCCGCCGCCTGAACCGGAAGCGGAACCGATCGTCGCTCCCCAGCCCGAACCGATCGCCGCATTCGAAGCGCAGCCGATTCTCGAGCCTGAGCCCATCCCGCCTCCTCCGCCACGCCCCACACCGGCGCCGCGCAAACCGTTCGACTGGGAGTCGCTGATCGGCGTCAAGCTCTTCTCGTGGATCGCCGGCATCGCGCTGGTCCTCGCGGCGCTCTTCTTTCTCAGCTACTCCGTCGAGCATGGGTGGCTAAGCCCGCCCGTGCGCGCGTCGCTCGGACTGGCGACCGGCATCATCCTGCTGCTCGTTTGCGAACTGCGCGTGGCGCGCAACTACGCCTTCACTGCGAATGCGATGGATGGCGCGGGCATCGCCATCCTCTACGCGACGCTCTTCGCGATGCACGCGCTCTGGCATCTGCTGCCCGCCAGCGCCGTCTTCGTGCTGATGCTGATCGTGACCGCGATTGCGGTGCTGCTGTCGATCCGGCGCGACTCCGTCTTCATCGCCCTGCTCGGCCTCGTCGGCGGATTCGCTACGCCGGCGCTCCTCTCGACCGGCGAGAACAAACCAGTCGCGCTCTTTTCGTACTTGCTGCTGCTAAACGTCGGCCTGCTGTGGGTGGCCATTCAGCGACGCTGGCCGCTGCTGACCGCGCTGAGCGTCGTCTTCACGGTGATGTACGAATGGAGCTGGATCGGCAAGTACTTCACCGCGGCGCAACTGCCGCTGGCCGTGTCGATCTTCATCCTCCTCGCCGTCGCGGCTGCGGCATCGCTCTGGATGCGACGCCGGGCGGACGAGGCGCAACGCCGTTTCGATTTCGCCGCGATCTCATCCGCGGGTCTGCCGCTGCTCTTCGCAATCTACGTCGCAGCGGTATCGAGCTACGGCGTTCAGTACAACATCCTCTTTACCTTCCTCCTGTTCGTCACCACCGGCCTTTCCGTGATCGCGATCTTCCGCGGACCGGTCTGGCTGCATCTGCTCGGCGGCGCCACGATCGCGTTGGTGCTCGTGGTGTGGCGCGCCACGTCGTACACGCCCGCCGCGTGGCCGGCGGTTCTGGCGTGGATCGCGGCGTTCGTGGTGATCCAACTCGCGCTGTCGCACTTCACGTCGATCCCGAAGACGATCGTGGCGCCGGCGTTCCTGCTGTTGTTTCCGGCGCTGGCGATACTGCCGGTCCCGGCATCAGCGCCTATGCTGCTGTTCGGGACGCTCTTCGTTCTCGTCGCGATCATCGCGGCGTACGCGATCCGGCACAGCGCAGGCGCGGGCTACGCGATCGCGGCGTTCCTTGCGATCGTGGCCGAGGGAGTTTGGTCGGCAGATAACGTGAAGCCGGCGACGCTGACGACGGCGCTCAGCGTCTACGCCGCGTTCGCGTTGCTGTTCCTCGCGGTGCCGATCATCGCGCGCCGTTTCGGACGCGACATCGTTTCGCAGCGGACGATGATGGCGCTGATCCTCGGCTCAATCGGCGTGCTCTTCTTCCTCACCATCGGCGACGCCGCGCCGCACGCGCTTTGGATCCTGGCGATCCTGCTGGCGATCATCAACATCGGCGCGATCGCGCAATCGAAACCGCGGCAGCGCGCCATCCTCGCCGCGTCGGCGATCATCCTTTCCTGGATCGTCATCACGGTCTGGTGCTCGACGGCGCTGAACGTCGTCAGCCTCGTCTCCGCGCTGATCGTGATCGGCGGGTTCGCGCTGTTAGCAGTCGGCGGCGGCGTTTTCATCGCGCGCGGCGAGGACCGCGACACATCCACGACCTACCTCGGCCTGATAGGACATCTCTTTCTCTTCGCGGTAGCCGTTCAGCCGCAGCTTGCGTTTCCGCCGTGGCCGCTGTTCGCGGTGTTGTTCGTGCTCGATATCGCTATCGGCATCGCTGCGATCTACCTTCGCCGCGCGACATTGATGACTGCGGCCATGGCGGCGTCGCAACTCGTACTGATGGCGTGGGCAGCGGACGCGAAGGCGATGCCGTGGCCCGTGACCGCGTTTGTCGCATCCATCGCCGTCTGCGCGATTGCGCTGATCTGGTTCCGCATCGATCGCCGCTTCAACGTTGCCGCGATCGTGGCTCTCACGCTCGGCGACATCGTGCTCATCATCGCCGGCGACATTTCAACGACGCCGATCTTCGGATCGCTACTCGCCTCGCATCTCATCATCGGCGTCGCCATGCTCGCCGTCGCCTGGATCATGGAGCAGCACGATCTGGCGATTCTCGCCGTCGCACTGCTCGCTCTCGGCACCGCGTTATCGCGCACAAGCACACCCGCGCAGCAACTCACATTCGCCGGCGCCGCCTACGCGATCTTCATCGCCTATCCGCTGCTTCTCGGCACGCGAGCGAAGCGATTTCTCCAGCCGTATCTCGCGGCAGTGCTGGCCGGAGTACCGTTCTTTGTCTTCGCGCGAAGAGCGATCGAGGACGCAGCCTACGGCTACGCGATCGGCCTGCTTCCCGTCTTCCAGGCTGCGTTGATGCTGCTGCTCGTCTGGCGTCTGCTGCGGATCGAGCCGGCAGGCGAGCGGCTCCTCTCGCGCCTCGCACTCACCGCCGCCGCGGCGCTAGCGTTCATCACGATTGCCATTCCGCTGCAGCTCGAAAAGCAATGGATTACGATCGGCTGGGCTCTCGAAGCGGCAGCACTGGTTTGGTTATATCGCCGCATCCCGCATCGCGGTTTGCTGGCCTGGTCCGGCGCTCTGCTCGCGGCGGCGTTTGTTCGCCTCGCGATCAATCCTGCCGTGCTGTCGTATCACCCCGCCAGCCATCACGCGATCGTGAACTGGTATCTCTACACGTACTTGGTCAGCGCGGCCGCCTTCTTCGTTGCCGCGTGGCTGCTGCCGGATGAAGACGCTGCCGAATTCGAAGGCGCGCGACCGTTTGCGAATGCGGGCGGCGCGATCCTGCTCTTTCTGCTCGTCAACATCGAGATCGCCGATTTCTACTCGACCGGTCCCACTTTGACGTTCAACTTCCTCTCGTCATCGCTGGCGCAGGATCTGACGTACACGATGGGATGGGCAATCTTCGCAGTGGCAATGCTCGTGGCCGGACTCGTGTTTCACAGCCGCACGTCGCGGGTGGCCGCGATCTTCCTGCTGCTCGTCACCGCTCTGAAGTGCTTCCTGCACGATCTCGCGCGCCTCGGCGGCCTCTATCGTGTGGCCTCGCTCCTCGGCCTGACGATTTCGCTCCTGCTCGTCGGCGTTCTGCTGCAGAAGTTCGTGATCCGAAAAGCGGCGACGCCCGCGGAAGAGCCAAGCTAACCGCGGAAGAATCGCGTCCGCTCGGCCAGGCACCACGTCGCCGCGACTTTGCGCGCCGTCCAGCGCGGCAGTGCGCGAGCCAGCCACACATAGCCGACCAGCATCGCGTTCAGCGCGAGAAGGACGAGCAGCGAATCGTGGCGGTCGAGGAAGGGAACGTGTGCGTGATTCCAGCGTAGGAAAAGCCCGTCGACGCAGACGAGGAGTAGGAGATCGATGACATCGCGGACAATCGCGCGGCGCCGTGCCCTTGCGACGACGACGCGCGAATCGATGACGACGGAAGGAGGCGCTCCGGCGTCAGAAACGCCGGGGAGCAGGGTGCGTCGAACGGGCTTTTCCATCGCACAGTGTTCGACGTTTGCGGGAGAGTTGTTATTCCAAATAATTGTGGAGCCAGAGGGTCGGTTGTCGGGAGTAGGGGGTCGGAGTCAATACTGGGAGTTTGTTCGTTTTACGACCCCCGACTCCCGACTCCCAACCCCCGTTTTTCACCGAATCCGAATCGTCTGCGCGATGTAGTTTCCGTCCATATCGCGATAGGCCTTGACCACCACCGAATCGCTCACTTTCAACTTGTCGGCGGTCGTGTAGGTCCCGCCTTTCGTGCGAACCAGCAGATCGTCGAGTGCGTAGACGCGCACCGTGCGATTGTTGTTCTGCGTGTCGCGCAGCACGAGCTGCGGACTGTCGGCGAGCGTCTGCGTCACCGTCCCGTAGATCGTCACCACGCCGAGGTCGGCGGGGATGTTGTCGGGCACCGAGGTGGCCGGACCTTGTTCGATCGTCGTCCCGCTCTCGTCGGTGAACCGGATCGTCGTGGCCACGAACGTCGCGCCGCTGTACGACCCACTCAGTTCGACATGATCGCCAGCCTGAACGTCGCGGCCGCGAACAGGACGCCCGCTCGGATCCGCCGCACTGCGAAGATCGACAGCGATCGTGCCGCGCCCGGTGTCGAGTTGGATTACGTTGTTCGTCCGATCGACGCGCGTCACGCGTCCGCTGAGCGCTCCGACTCCGCGCGATGCCGAGGTACCGTTTGTCTCCTGTGAGCTCTGCGTCACCTCGATCGACCGCGCGCGGATCTCGTTTCCCGTAACCGCCGCGCCGCCTTCCGGCTCGATGCGAACGCGGTCGCCGACCTCAAGATTCGAAACGCGATACGTATCGCCGTGATAACGCACCGGCGTGCCCTGAGGCGTGCGAACCGTCAGCACTTCGCGGCGGTCGGTGACGATGACCAGCCGTCCTTCCTCGGCATTGACCTGCTGCAGAACGCCTTCGACGCGGCCGATGCGGTCCGGCGCAGTGCTCGGCGTCGTGCCCGACGCGGTCGGAGTCGAGATCGACGTCGGCGTGCGCGTCTGGCCGATGCCCGTCTGCGGCGCCGCGACGGGCCGGCCGAGAAGCGTGACGCGTTCGGCGCGGATGATGCCGCCGCCGATGGCCACGCCGCGAACTTCGACGCGGTCGCCGGTGCGGATCTCGTTGAATCCCGTCGCACCGACGAAGATCTCCGGCGCGCCGTTGATCG
>JAXDIO010000291.1:0-48943 GCA_034663965.1 Thermoanaerobaculia bacterium
AAGGCCGCGAAAAAGATCTGATGATTCCAAGTTGCCGGACGCTCTGTCCGGCAACTTCCCCGTTCGCCTGCGATGACTACTCGACGCGCAACCGCGCTGTTCGGCGGCCTCTCGCTGCTCGCAGTCATTGCGCGATTGTTCCAACTGCAGGGGCTCCATCCGCTGGTCTGGGATGAGATCGAATTCTTCCGCGCCACCGACTGGGTGCGCCGCGGGCTCGTTCCGTATCGCGATTTCTGGGAGCACCACACGCCGTTGCAGTGGTTCCTCTTCGCGCCGGTCACCGCGTTGACGAACAGCACCGGCGTGAGCGCGATCCTGCTGATGCGCTGGGCGCAGCTGCCACTCTGGATCCTTACGTTCATCCTTCTGCGCGGCTGGATGCGCCGCGCGGGCATCTCGGCGTTCGCGGCATGGACGGCGATCACGCTCGTGCTCTGCAGCACGCTCTTCATGCTGCCCGCGGTCGAGTACCGCGTGGACGTCCTCGGATGCGCGATCTATATCGCGGCGCTCTTTTTTCTCCAGCGCATCGGAGATTCGGGGGTCGGGGGTCGGGGGTCGGAGCGCTCATTGGCATCGGCAATTGCTCCGACACCCGACACCCGACACCCGACTCCCAGCGGTCCAAAGTTCGCTTTCCTCGGCGGCGCGATCCTTTGCATGGCCGGCCTCGCCAATCTGCGACTCGGTCCGCTGGCCGTGCTCACGCTCCTGCTCGTTCGCGTCGTGCGCACGCGCGACCGCGCCTGGGGCGGCAACGCCCGCGCGAACTGGTGTTTCGCCGGCGCCGCGGCGGCGTTCGGCGCTGCATGCGTTTACTTTGCGGCAACGCATTCCGCGCGCATGGCCTGGCAGCGGCTGTGGAGCGACAACTTCCTCGCCGACCGATTCGCGCAAGCGCCGGTCGACTGGATGTTCGCGCACCGTTTCGCCGTCGCGTTCGGAGTCCGCCTCGTAGACTCCGCGCCGAATTTTCAACTCTCGGCCGTCGATCCGGGCGGCATCGCCATTCTCGTGATCGGCGGCATCGGCGTCGTGCGCGCGTTGCGCCGCGGCTTCCGCGCGCCCAGCGATGACTTCTTCCTCGCGTTTCTGCAGGTCGCGAATCTCCTCTTCATCGCGGCGATGAAGTACGTCTTCAACTACCACCTCGAGATCGCCGTGCTGCTGACGGCGCCGCTCGTCGCGATCGAGATCGATCGCTTTGCGACTTCCGACTCACGCCGCCGCGCGCTGATCGCGCTCGTAGTTATCGCCGCAACGGTCAACATCGCCGCCGCCGTTTTCCGCGGCAAGGAGAGCGACACCGTCTACGAAGACTTCGTCATGCGCGAAGCCGACCGCCGCACGCCGCCCGGCGCGAAGGTCTTCGACAGCGTCGGCTGGCCGCTGCATCGCGATCCCGCCTACCGCTACTGGTTCCTGCGCGCGAACGTCTTCGTGATGGAGGAGCACAAACTCTTCGAGCCGTACACGATCGCGGACGTTCTGCGCGATCCGCCCGCGGCCGTCATCGCTGACTACGACGTCCGCAAGTGGCTGGCCGCGCATCGTCCATTCGGCGAATTCATCGTCACGCACTACCTCCCGCTCTGGCGCGAGATCTGGCTGCCGGGGATGTCCGCCCGCGTCACGCCGCTCGCACCGGCAGCAAGATGGATGGTGCTTGCGGACGGCACGTACGACGTCTACGCGTCGACGAATCTCGCCTCCCATCCGTGGTACCGCCAGCCTCTCGATTTCGAACGTCCGCTCTGGCGCGGCGTCGGTCCGCCAACGCCAGCCGACCGCGGCGCGCACATCGACTGGTTCATCGACGGCGCTCCGATTTCCGCGACGACTACGCTCACGCTCCGACGCGGACAACGGCTCGACGCGATCTCGCACGAGTCGCTGCCGGTTGGCATCATGCTCATCGACGCACCCAACGACGCCGCCTTCTGTCAGCCGCCGCGCGGCACCACGCTCGAAGCCTCCGATCCGCCGCGCTGGCACATCCCCGACCTCGGCGCGCTGCTCCAACTCGCCCGCGGCACGGACGCGGTCGTGCCGCGTACTCCGTGTCGGCGCTGAGGCGATCTCTTGCTCAGGCACTGCATCTTGCCAAAGCACAGACAAGAGTGTCTGTGCCACACCGGCTCGTGCATGCACAAGCAATCCTGCAAGTACGGCAGGGTTCATGTGGCATAGACACTCTTGTCTGTGCTGGTGAGGCTCGCGACGCTTGAGAAGATCAACGCCGCCGCGCCGCGAATACAATACGCGGCCCTTATGACTCATCGCTCCATCGGCATTCTCGGCGGCGGCATCTCCGGAGTCGCACTCGCCTCCTTCCTCGGCGACGACGTTGAGGTTGTCGAGCGGCGCCACAGCATCGGCGGCCTGTGCGGAACCATCGTCGAAGACGGCTTCACCTTCGACGCCGCCGGACCGCACATCATGTTCAGCAAAAACAAAGAGGTGCTGAACCTGATGGTCGAGACGCTCGGCGACAACGTCCATCAGCGCCGCCGCGAGAACAAGATCTGGTTCAAGGGCCGTTTCGTGAAGTACCCGTTCGAGAACGATCTGGCCGCGCTGCCGCCCGAGGACAACTTCGACTGCATCTACGAATACATCGTCAATCCGCGCGCGGACGACACGCCGGCGAACCTCGCGGAGTGGTCGTACAAAACGTTCGGCGCCGGAATCTCGGAGAAGTACTTCATCCCGTACAACGAGAAGATCTGGAACTATCCGGCCACGAAGCTCGGCCTCGAATTCGTCGAGCGCATTCCGAAGCCGCCGATGGAGGATGTGCTCAAGTCATCGATCGGCATTTCGACCGAGGGGTATCTGCACCAGTTGCACTTCTACTATCCGGTCGAGGGCGGATACGAATCGCTCGTGCACGCCTTCGCGAAGAACGTTCGCGGCGACATTCGCACGAACTGGCGCGTCGCCTCCGTCGCGCGCGACGGCAACCGCTGGCGCGTGGCCTCGGCTGACGGTGAGGAGCGCACGTACGACACGCTCGTCTCCACACTGCCGATTCACGAATTGCTGAAAGTCTGGACGGACGCGCCCGACGACGTGCACAAGCTCGCCGCCACGCTCCGCTACAACTCGCTGATCAATGTCCTCATCGGATGCAACGAAGATCGTGGCTATCCCTACACCGCGCTCTACGTCCCCGATCCGAGTCTCCTCTTTCACCGTCTCTCGTTCCCGAAAGCGTTCAGCGAGCATTGCGTGCCGGCGGGATCGTCATCGGTCATGGCGGAGATCACCACGAACGAAGGCGGCGACGGCGTGTGGGAGATGTCGGACGAGGCAATCATCGACCGCACCATCCGTGAACTGGAGATGACCGGCCTCGTCGATCCGAGCACCATCGTCTACCGCAAAGCGATCCGCTTCCTCTACGGCTATCCGGTTTACGACCTCGACTATCGCGCCAACGTTACCGCGATGCGCACCGCCGTCGCCGCCACCGGCCTGCACCTGCTCGGGCGATTTGCGCAGTTCGACTACATCAATAGCGATGTGTGCATCGAACGCGCTCTTGCGCTTTCGAAGCTGTTAGCTGTTAGCTCTTAGCTATCAGGGGAACGGAACAGCCGTGCGATCTGACCTCGTTCCCCTGAGAGCTAACAGCTAAGAGCCAAGAGCTAAATGTACGAATCGTCGAACTACCAATACTTCGAAGACGTCAACTGGGGCTTGCTCCGTCTCTGGGGCGGCCGCAAAAACCTCGACATCCTCGACGTCGGCTGCGGATTTGCAACGACCTCGCAACACATCGAGAAGCGCGGCAACCGCGTCACCGGAATCGAGTCGAGCGCGGAAGCGGTCGCGGTCGCGCGCACGCGTGTGAGCGAAGTCATTCACGCCGATCTGCAAAACCATCCGCTGGCCGGCCGTCGCTTCGACGTCATCATCTTCGCGGACGTTCTCGAACATCTCGCCTGGCCCATCGGCGTCCTTCGCAGCTATCTCGATCTGCTCAAGGACGGCGGCAGCGTCATCGTCTCGCTTCCGAACGTCGGACTCTGGTCCGTGCGCCTCAACCTGCTGCTCGGCCGTTTCCGCTACGAGGAAACCGGCGTCCTCGATCGCACGCATCTCCGCTTCTTCACGCGCCGCACCGCGCGCGAGATGATCGAATCGACAGGACTCGAAATCATTCGGCGCACATACAATCCCGGCCTCGTGCGTCCGTTCGTTCCACTCGCGAAAAAACTCCTCGGCGGAGGCGGCGCGACCGACTCGCACGATCCGTCGTCGCTGCTCGAGTCGCGCCCGTACAAGCTCTACCTGAAAACGATTTATCCGATCGAACGCGTCGTTGCCTCCGCGTGGCCCGGCGCGCTCGCGTTCCAGATGATTTTCGAAGCTCGCAGGAAACCATGAAACTCACCATCTCCATGATCACGCTCAACGAGGAGCGCGCGGTCGCGAAGGTCGTCGGCGACATTCGCGGCGTCGTGCCGGATGCGGAGATCTTCCTCGTCGATTCGAGCAAGGACCGCACCGCGGAAATCGCCACGGATCTCGGCTGCCGCGTCTTCAAGCAATTCCCGCCGAAGGGCTACGGACCAGCGATGGATCGCGCCGTCCGCGACGCCGCGGGCGACATCGTCATCACGCTCGACTGCGACGACACGTATCCTGTCGAAACGATCCCGACGATGGTTGCGCTGATCGACGAAGGCTACGACCTCGTCAACGCCACGCGTCTGGCGAAGCGGCCGAAGGCGATGCCATTCGCGAACTACCTCGCCAACCGCATCTTCGCCTGGACCGCGCGGCTGTTTCACGGCATCCGCACCACCGACGTGCACAGCGGCATGCGCGCGTATCGCAAGTCGATGCTGGAAAAGGTGACGTGGGATCCGAACGGCCCGGCCTTGCCGGTGGACATGCTCGTGATTCCGTACCGCATGGGTTACCGCGTCGCCGAGATCCCGATCGAATACCGCGACCGCATCGGCGCGTCGACGCTGCAGCGGTGGAACTCGACGGTGTGGACATTCAAACGCTTGTGGCGCGCGCGAAACGTAAAGCGACGGGGATAAAAGCAAATGTTGAATGTTGAATGTTCAATGTTGAATGTTGAATGGAAGCGGAGTCGGTCGTGACCCCTCCATTCAACATTGAACATTTAACATTCAACATTCAACATTCGTCTCCTCCGAAAATAGCGATCCTCGCCGGCGGCTTCGGCACCCGCCTCGGTGATCTAACCCGCGGCCTTCCCAAGCCGATGATCCCGATCAACGGACGCCCGTACCTCGAACGAGTCATCGACTCCTTCGCCCGCCGCGGATTGCGCGACATCGTCCTGCTGACGGGATATCGCGCCGAGGTCATCGAAGAGCATTTTGGGGATGGCGAGAAGTTCGGCGTGACCATCACCTACAGCCGCGAAACGCAGCCCCTCGGCACCGGCGGCGCGATCCGCGAGGCGCGCGCGCTTCTCGGCGAAAACTTTGTGATGACCTACGGCGATGTGCTGCGCTATTTCGACTACGACCGCTTCGTGACCGCGCATGACGAACCGTGCGTGGCCGTCTACCCGCGCCGGACGATCGGCAACGTGGACGTCGATGGCGATCGCGTCATCCGCTTTGATAAACATGTGCCTGAACTGCCATACATCGACGCCGGCTTTTCGCTGATGCCGTCCAGCATCATCGACCTGCTGCCGCCGTCCGGACCGTGTTCGTTCGAAGAGTCGATCTTCCCACTGCTCGCTGCTGAGCGCCGGCTCGCGTGCGAAATCGTCGATCACAATTTCTTCGACATCGGGACGCCGGAGGAGCTCGCGCGAACGACTAGTGGATTAGTCGATTAGGTGTGGCACAGACACTCTTGTCTGTGCTGGTGAGGCTCGCGAAAATGGTGAAAGAAAATCCGCTTCAGAAGGTTCCGCCAGCATATCTTGCCAAAGCACAGACAAGAGTGTCTGTGCCACACTAATCCTCTCGCTAACTTCATCCACTAATCTACTAACCCACATGCGAATCGTCGTTACCGGCGCGGCCGGATTCATTGCCACCAATCTTCTCGAACGTCTTCTCGCCGAAGGGCATGAGGTTCACGGCATCGACAACTTTTTTCTCGGCAAGCGCGAGTACGTCGCGCGGTCGCTGGAGAAGCCGGGCTTCACGTTTCACGAATTCGATCTGCTCGATCGCGATCGCGTCGTCGCGCTGTTTCAGCGGCTGCGGCCGGAACTGGTGTGGCATCTCGCCGCGAACAGCGACATCAGCTACGGCACCAGCTACACCGATTTCGATCTCAAGGGCGGCACGCTGGTCACGTACAACCTGCTCGAGGCGATGCGCGTTTCGAATACGAAGCAGCTCATCTTCTCCAGCAGCGGCGCGATCTACGGCGAGCCGACCATTCTGCCGACGCCGGAAAATTACGGACCGCTGTTTCCGATCTCGTTTTACGCGGCCAGCAAGATCGCCTGCGAGACTCTGATCACTGCGTTCGCGGCGGGATACCAGATGAAGTGCTGGATCTTCCGATTCGGCAACATCGTCGGTGGTTATCCGACCCACGGCGTCATCCACGATTTCGTCCTCAAGCTCCAGCGCGATCCGACCCGCCTCGAAATCCTCGGCGACGGCACGCAGTCGAAGCCGTACGTGCACGTCGAGGATTGTCTCGACGGGATGATGTTCGGCCACGCCACCGCGAAGGACCTCGTTAACTGCTACAACCTCGCCGTCCCCGACTGGACCTCGGTCAACCAAATCGCGGAGTGGACGATCGAGGCGATGGGCCTCGATCCCGCGAAGGTCGCGATCACGCGAACCGGCGGTTCGCGCGGCTGGCCCGGCGACGTACCCAAAGTCCGCCTCGACACCGCGCGCATGACCGCGCTCGGCTGGACTCCGAAGATGGGCAGCAACGAAGCGGTGCGCCGCTCGATTCGCGAGACCGTCGCGCAGTTTGTCGGAGCGACGTAGCGCCGTCGGCCCGACGGCTGGACCGCCGCCGGCTCGGCGGCAAGAGTCAAAGCGCCAGCGAGCCGCTGGCGGTACAGCCGACGAGCCGTCGGCGCTACGAACGACCGCTACTGCGCCGCCTGCGCGATGAACGCGTCGAGGTTTCGCGGGTTCACCGGCATGTGCAGGGCGTTGGTCAGGAAATCGTTCGCGTCCGTCGGCGAGATTGCTTTTGCGGCGCGGAGCTCGGCGACGCCCTCCGAGCGCTTGTTTGCCTGGAGCAGGCCGAGCCCGAGGTAGATGTGCGGTTCGACGGATTGCGGAAAGATTTCGACGGCAAGGCGGTACTGGCTCACCGCCTCCTCGTAGTGGCCGTCCTGCGAGAGCTTGGTGCCGTCGTCGAGATACTTGTCGTATTCGTCCTGCCGCGGATTGCGCGGCACCATCTGCGTGGCGACGGCGATGTTGTTCTTCGCGTGCGGCGTCGTCGGATCGAGTGACAGCGCGTAGCGGTTGTTGTTAATCGCGCCGCGGAGCAGCGCCGTTCGCACTGCCGAGTCAGGCATCGCGCGCGCTTTCACCACCAGCGCGGTCCCCAGGGCCACGTACGCCTGCGGAAACCAATCCGGCGCTTTCGCGCCCTGGACTTCCATTGCCGGGACCGTCAGGTCGATGGCGCGCTGCAGGTGAGGCATGGCCTCGTCTGGTTTCGTGGCCTGCAGGGTTTGCCCGAGGAGATATTCGGCGACGGAATTATCCCGGGTGACATCGAGCGCGTGCGCGAAGAGAGTCTCCGAATCCTTCCAGTAGCGGAGCTGATGGCTGGCCACGATCGCGCAGCCGGTGACCACAACTGCGGCGATTGCGGCCAGCGCCTGCGATGGAATCCGAAAACGTGCGGCGAGATCGAGCGCGCCGAAGGTCAGCGCGATGAAGAGGCCGATGTAGGCAAAGTACGTGTAGCGGTCCGCCATCGATTGCGTTCCGATCGCGACGATGCCTATGACCGGAATGAGCGTGCCGAGGAACCAGAGCCAGCCGGTGAGGAGGTAGGGCGCGGTGCGGCGGGCGGCGTAGACGGCGATCGTGATGGCCGCGATGAAAAGCAGCGGGAGGATCGCGGCGGCGAGCGAAACGCGGACGAGCGGATAGGGGAGAGCCATATCGATCGGGACGAAGAGTTTCCCGACGTAGGTGGCGTATGCGAGCAGCGCGTTCGCGATGCGATCGCCGATCGAGAGAGAGGCTTGAATCGCATTCAGACTGCGTTGGCCGATCACAGCGGCGGCGGCTCCCACGATCGTGAGCAGGAACAGCGGCCACTTTTCGATTGCCCGCTGCCGGAGATCGTCCAACGTGCGCAGACGACTCAGCGGCCAGACGTCGATCAGGAGAAAGACGAACGGCAGCGTGATGTACATCTGCTTCGCCATCAGCGAAAGCGCCATCGCGATCGAGACGCCGGCCATCCGCCGCGGCGCGCGGGCGTAAAGCCAGAGCGCGAGCATGGCGAAGACGGTCGAGAGCGTGTCTTTCCGTTCCGAGACCCAGGCCACCGACTCCACGTGCATCGGATGAATCGCGAAGAGCGCTGCGATGAATGCGGACGGCCACGGCGCTCGCGTTAGTTGGCGCAGGGCGAGAAAGAGAAGCAAGGTGCTGAGCGCGTGCAGAAAGACGCTAGTGAGCAGATGCATCCCGGCGCGCTGGCCCCAGATCGTCACGTCGAGCATGTGCGAGAGCCACGTCAGCGGATACCAGCCGATGTCGGCGGACGTCAGCGCCCACGACACGTCGCGATTGAGGACGTGCTGATTTTCGTAGACGAACTGGCCGTCATCGAGATTCAGAAACGCATGCGTGGTGACCTGGCCGAAGACGATGAACGTGAGCGCGATGAGAATCGCGACGATCGTCCAATCGCGCGCACGCCAGTCGACCGGCGCGGGAGTCGCTTCCAAAACGGCTGCGACAACCGGCTCGGGAGTGGTGCGGATCTGTTTCTGGCGTGCTTTTCGGCCCATATGAAAAACGCCGGCGGTGGCCGGCGCGTCGATCGTCATCATGGTAGGCCCTAGCGGACTCGAACCGCTGACCTCTACCGTGTCAAGGTAGCGCTCTAACCAACTGAGCTAAGGGCCTGAACACTAGACCGGCACGAACAGAAGCGGGTTTCGATGCTATTCCCCTGCGGCCGGCCCGGGTCCGCGGAGGATATTCGAAGCACGGGATTCGCGGCAAGCAACGAAACGGCACGCTCCACGCAGGTGTCCGCGCCATGAACATTTCCTCGGTTCTGCTCTGGGGATTCGCCGCGACGGTGCTGCTCACCAGCCTCACCATCGCGGCGCAGTCACTCGGTCTGACGCGGATCGACATCCCGTTCATCATCGGCACGATGTTCACGCCCGATCGCGACCGCGCGAAAGTGATTGGGCTCGCGCTTCACCTCATCAACGGTTGGGGCTTCGCGGTCGTGTACGGCCTCTTCTTCGAACATACCCACGCCGCCACCTGGTGGTACGGCGCAATCCTCGGCGGATTGCAGGGGATGTTCATCGTGGCCGTGCTGCTGCCGATCCTGCCCGGCATCCACCCGCGAATGGTGTCGGACTTTCGCGGCCCCGAGCCGACCCGGTTGCTCGAACCGCCGGGATTTTTCGTCACGAACTACGGGGGCAAAACGCCGCTGGTGTTGATCGTCGTGCATGTGCTTTACGGCACGACGATTGGGGCGTTTTACAGCGTGGTTTGATTTCCCCAGGCATCCCGAGCATCAGCAGCACAGACACTCTTGTCTGTGCCACATTCGCTCTCTCAAGTACCAGCATTTGCGCGATGCCGCACGGTTGGTGTGGCACAGACACTCTTGTCTGTGCTCTTGCAAGATGCAGCGGCTGATCCTGCAACCCGTCACGCGCTCGCGCGCGGCTCCGCCTTCCCCTGCTCCTCGGCTTGCGCCAAGCACAGCGCCGCGGTGAGCAGCGCGATGTGAGTGAGCGCTTGCGGAAAGTTCCCCAGCATCTCGCCGCTGCGCACGTCGATCTCCTCGGAAAACAGGCCAACATCGTTGCCGCGCCGGGCGAGGTCGTCGAAGAGTGTGCGCGCTTCGCCGACACGTCCGGCAAGGGCCAGCGCTTCCACGAGCCAGAAACTGCAGGCGAGGAAGGCGCCTTCGCCGGACGGCAGGCCGTCGTCGGTTTCGCGCGTGTCGTAGCGGTAGATCAGCCCGAAGTGGCCGAGTTCGGCGCGGATCGCGTCGATCGTTCCGAGCATGCGCGGGTCGGCGGGATCGATGAAGCCGACGCGGGCGATGAAGAGAAGGCTGGCGTCGACCTCCTCGTCGTCGAAGATGCCGGTGAAGCTGTTGCGACGCGTACTGAAGCCGTGCGCCAGGACCTCGTCCTTGATCGCGGCTTTTGCGTTTGCAATCCGCGCGTAGTCGATCTTCACGTGGCAACGCTTGGCGATGCGTTGCGCGCTGTCGAGCGCGGACCAGGCCATGACCTTGCCGTGCACGTGTTGGCGCAGGCCGCCACGTTTTTCCCAGATCCCGGCATCGGGCTCCTGCCAGCGTTCGCAGACGATTTCCGTCAGGCGGCGGATGAGATGTTGGACGTCGCGATCGAGCTCTTCACCGCGCCGCGTTGCCTCTTCGATCGCGCCGAGAACTTCGCCGTAGACGTCGAGTTGAAATTGTCCGTGAGCGTCATTGCCAATGCGAACAGGACGCGAGCCGCGATAGCCGGCCAGATGATCGAGTGTTTTCTCCGCCACACGCGACTCGCCGAAAACGTCGTAGAGCATCTGCAGGTGCGGCTGGGTGAGACGCGTGGAGTAGAGCAGCCAGTCGAGAAACGCCGCGCCTTCGATCGAGAAGCCGCAGTCGTAAAGCGCGGTCACCGTCCACGATGCGTCGCGCAGCCAGCAGTAGCGATAGTCCCAGTTGCGGACGCTGCCGATCGACTCGGGGAGCGACGTGGTCGGCGCGGCGACGATGGCGCCGGTCGGTGCGTACGTCAGCAACTTCAGCACGAGCGCCGAACGCAGGACGAGCGCGCGATGCGGGCCGTCGTAGGTGAGTTGCGACGACCAGTCGCGCCAGAACTTCTCGGTGCGTTCGATGGCGTTGTCGGTGATCGACGGGAGAACGGCGGGCGTGTGATCGTCGAAGCCGAGGGCGAAGGTGCGCGATTCGCCGGCTTTGAGCGTGAATCGCGCGATTGCTGTGCCGTCGCCGATGTCGAACTTCGCATCGCTGCGAAGGTTGAGCACGCGCGCTCCCCATCCGCAGTGGATGGAGTCGCCGCGAGACGCAAGCCGAGGAGTGATGCGGGCGTAGTCGGGGCGCGGGGCGTAGAGGACTTCGATCGGCAGCTCGCCGTCGATCACCTCGATGCGGCGCAGCAGTTGCCGGAACGGTGTCAGCGAGGTCCGTTTCTCGTCTTCGGTCATGACCGGCATCAGATCGAGGAGGCGCGCCGTGCCGGAGCTGGCGGTGAAGGTCGTTTCGATGACGTTGGTGCCGTCGAGATAGCGTCGCTGCGATTCATGCTCGATCGTCGGATGAATGGCGAAGAAGCCGCCTTTGTCGACATCGAGAAGGCGTCCGAAGATCGATGGCGAATCGAAACGCGGCCAGCACAGCCAGTCGATCGAGCCGCCGCGCGACACGAGCGCCACCGAGCGCGTGCAGCCGATGGCGGCGTAGTCGGCGATGGGAACGGATTCGGGCACGCGGCGCAATTGTAAGGATCGCGAAAGGCTTCTCACCACAAAGACACAAAGAGCACAAAGAGAGCTTTCTTTGTGTCCTTTGTGTCTTTGTGGTGAAAAGCCTTTCAGAGCATGATTCGCGGCGATGCTTCGCGTCACCGAAATCTTCCACAGCATTCAGGGCGAGTCGACGCATGCCGGGCGGCCGTGCGTCTTCGTGCGGCTGGCCGGCTGCAATCTGCGCTGCCGCTGGTGCGACTCGGAATACACCTTCACCGGCGGCGAGAAGATGTCGATCGATGACGTGATCGAGCGCGTGAAGCGCTACGGCTGCGAACTCGTCGAAGTCACGGGAGGCGAGCCGCTGGCGCAGAAGGAAGCGTTCGATCTGATCGCGCGGCTTTGCGATGACGGGTTCGAGGTGCTCATCGAAACCTCCGGATCGATCGACATCGAGCCGGTGGACCGCCGCGCGAAGATCATTCTCGACGTGAAATGTCCAGGTTCCGGTGAAGCGGAAAAGAACTACTGGCCGAATCTCCACAAGCTTCGTCCGCACGACGAGATCAAGTTCGTCATCGCCGATCGAGGCGATTACGAATGGGCGCGCGGCGTCATCGCGGAGCGCAACTTGACGGGGCGCACGATCCTCTTTTCGCCGGTGTGGGGCGAGATCGATCTCAAGCCGTTGGCAGAATGGATGCTCGCTGACCGGGTCCCGGCGCGGCTGCAGACGCAATTGCACAAACACATCTGGGGCGCGGACGTGAAGGGAGTCTGATGAACAAACCGACGCTTGACCACATCGGCATCGCCGTGAAGTCGCTCGATGCCTCCAAAATTTACGAAGCGCTCGGACTGACGATCGATCACGTCGAAACCGTGGCGACGCAGGGCGTGCGAACGGCGTTTTTGTCCGCCGGCGATCCGGACATCGAGCTGCTCGAACCGGCCGGTCCCGAATCAACAATCGCGAAGTTCATCGAGAAACGCGGCGAAGGAATCCATCACATCTGCTTTCGCGTGGACGACATCGAAGCCTATCTCGCGCATCTCAAATCACTCGGCTACCGCCTCATCAACGAGGCTCCGGTGCCGGGCGCGCACGGCTGCCGCGTGGCCTTTCTCCATCCGGCCGCGGGCAACGGCGTGCTGATCGAACTGAGCGAGAAATCATGATCGAAGGCTTTGCGCCGTTCGCGCTGATCATCCTTAATCTCGTCAATCCGAAGGAGAAGTTCTTCGGCGTGCTGACCGCGCTTTCGCCGGCCGGCGTGACGATGCGCGGCATCAACCTCGACTCGTTCGAAGACTGGATCCACCAGATCGCGCGCAACGAGGAGCCCGACCTCGACCTGATCACGATGTTCGTCCCGCTCTTCCGCGTCGAACGGATCTTCCTCGACGAGCCCTCGGGTGCGATCAAGTCGTACGGACAACGCTTCGAGCAGGTGGCCGGCGTTCCGCTCCGCACGTTCCTCGGCATGGACAACGACGCAGAGCATTAGCCAACGCGACGGAACGCTGGCGTCCCGCCGGCTGGCGTGGCGGCGTCTCGCCGCCACGTGAACGCGGATGCAAGTTGCCTCCGCGCCGGCGTCGCAGAACGCAGGCGCGGGACGCCTGCGGGCCAGCCGGCGAGACGCCAGCGTTCCGTCGTGGCCCGCGCTACCATCCCCGTGGTTTGAATCCCACCTTCATCTACGTCGGTGCCATCTACGCGATTGCGGTTGCGCTCGCGCGGCGCGGCGGCAACCCGCTGCCGAAGCGGATCGCGGTTTTGTTTTACGCGTTGGTGCTCGTCTTCTTGTTCAAGGCAATGACGGGGCCGTATGTCTGCATCGCCACCGACATCCCGAAACTCATCGCGCCGTGGTCGGCGTCCGCGCCGGGGATGACGAAGTACACGGTGATGAACGGGGAGACGCAGGACGTGGTGATGCAGCTCGTGCCGTGGGCGCATCAGGTGCGTAACGCATGGCTGAGCGGGCACGCGCCGCTGTGGAACGCGTTGGCCGGTTGCGGCTATCCGCTCCTCGCCAACGCGCAGAGCGCCGCATTTTCGCCGCTGCGGATTCTCGCGTTGCCGCTGCCGCTTGGCTATGCGATGACGTTCGAGGCGGCGATGAAGATGCTCGTTGCGCTGACGTTTACGTTTCTCTATTGCCGGCGGCGATACGGCGTGCTGCCGAGCAGCATCGCCGCGATCGCGTATGGATTCGGTCCGTTCGTGGTGGCGTGGCTGCACTTCGCGCAAAGCACAGCGGCCTGTTTTCTGCCCGCAGTGCTGTACCAGATCGATGTGATCGTCGAACGGCGGACGTACGCGCGCTTCGTCATGACGGCGGCGGTCGGAGCCACCGTCGTTTTTTGCGGGCATCCGGAGACGGCGGTGCACATCCTCTTCTTCGCCATCGCGTACGTGCTGTGGATCGTGATCGTGGAGAAGCAGCGCGCGTTTCTGCCGGCGCTGGCCGGCGCGGGCGCGGTGGCCTTTCTGCTCGCTCTGCCGATGATCATTCCGTTCGCGGAGAACGTCCGAAACTCGACACGGTTCGAGGACATGAAGAAAGCGGACGCCGTGATGCCGTTTTCCGATGCGACCTCGCTCGCGCTGCTCGTGCAACCGCGGCTGTACGGAACGCGGCCCGGCAATCCGTGGGGTCCGGCCGGCGCCGAGGCGGTGACGGGATTTGCCGGAATCCTGGGGATCGCGTCGATCATCGCTATTGCCATCGATGCGATTGCGCGGCGGCGTTTCCGCGAGCGCGAAGTCTTCTTCGTCATCGCCGCGATCGCGATCTTCATCCTCCTCGCGAATGTGAAACCGCTGGTGGTAGCGATGCACGCGATCATCGGACTGGCCGCCAATGCGCGGCTCCGTTTTCTCTTCGCGTGGATCCTGGCAGTGCTGATCGCCGCGGCGTTGAATCGAATACGCACGATTCCGTTCGCGATCGGATTGGTATCGGCGGCATCGCTGATCGCCATCATCGTGATGAGGACGCCGTTCCCGAGCGCCGTTGCGCGTCACGACGGACTCGTCTCGATCATCCCGAGCGCGATCGTGCTCGTCATCGCTGCGATTGCACTCGTGCCGAGGATGCGAACGGTCGCGTCGGTGCTGCTGGTTGCCGCGGTCATCGCGGAGATCTGGCCGCTGACGATCGGCTGGAACTCAGCGTTTTCTATCGAAACCTTCTATCCGCGCACGCCGCTCATCGATGCCGTTCTGCGCTACCACCGCCCCGGTTTCGATCGTGTGGCCGGTATCGGCGGCGTTCTTTTTCCGAACACCAACGCGATGTTCGGCATCGAAGACGCGCGTATTCACGATCCAATGGAGCCGGCCCCGTACGTTCGTTTCATCGGCGACTGGATCTCGCACGACTACTACAAAAAATGGAACGACGAAGCGACGCCCATGCTCGACCGCTTGAACGTGCGCTGGCTGATGACCGAGCCCAATCGCGAACTGAGAGACACTGCGCGCTACGTCCTTCGCTACGCCGGTCCCGACGGACGCCTCTACGAAAATCTGCACGTGAAGCCGCGCTTCTTTGCGGACGGTGCGCGCGTCACGATCACCCGCGCGCAGGGCGACGAGTACACGCTAGAGATTGATGCCGCGAAGGACGCCCTCATTCAAAGCAGCGTCGGCTGGTCGCGGTCGTGGAGAGTCTCTGGCGCCGAAAAAAGAATGGACCTCCCGTTCCTCGCCTTCGCAGTTCCCGCCGGCCACACGCGCGTTCGCATTCGCTATGTCGACGACCCTTTCCGCATCGCGTCGATCATCGCCCTGCTGACCGCCGCCGCGCTCCTCTGCTTTATGATCCGCGCCCGTGTTCAACGCCACCTGGATTTACACCGGCGTGCTTTACGCGATCGTGATCGCATGCGCCCGGCGGTGGATTCCGGCGGTCCGTGACGCGCTGCCGTGGCGCGTGGCCGCGTTCTTCTACGCGCTCGTTTTGATCTACCTCTTCCGACCGATGACGGGGCGCTATGTCAACGTCCCGGTCGACTTCATCAACATCCTGCCGCCGTGGGGAAACTGGAACCGGCTGCGGGCGCTGTCGAATCCGGAGATGAACGATCTGGCCATGCAGATCGTGCCGTGGGCGCACCAGGCGCGCGAGGCGTGGCGCTCGCTGCACTTTCCGCTCTGGAACGCGCTGGCCGGCTGCGGCTATCCGCTGCTCGCCAATGGACAAAGTTCGGCGATGTCGCCGCTGCGCATCCTCGCGCTTCCGCTGCCGCTCGGCTACGCGATGACCGCCGAAGCGGCGATGAAATTGTTGATCGCGCTGACGGGGATGTATTTGTTCTGCAGGCGGCGCTACGACGAATTGCCGTCCGCGATCGGCGCGATCGCGTTTGCGTTCTGCAGCTTCGGCATCACGTGGCTGCACTTTCCGATCGTCACGGTCGCGGTGTGGCTTCCGTTCGCGTTTCTGGCGATCGAGCTGTTGATCGAGCAGCGTACGTACCGCCGATTCCTCTTCGCGGTCATCGTCTGGACGGTGATGCTCTACGGCGGTCATCCGGAAACGGTCACGCACGTCTCGTTTTTCGGAGGACTCTTCGCGCTCTGGGTTGCATTCGTCGAGCGCGCGGCGCCGCGGCGCGACGCGATCCGCTCGCTCACTCTGACCGCGTTCGCGATCTTCGTAGCCGCGATGCTGGCGTCGCCGTTCATCGCCACGTTCGCGGAGACGGTGAAGAAGTCGCAGCGGTTTCAGGAGCTGCAGGTTCACGCGAACGACGAGCCGCCATTCTCCGATTTCCCATCGGCCATCGGCACCTTCCAGCCGAATTTCTACGGCCATGCGCCGCGCGAAAAACCGTGGGGGCCTGCCACCGCCGAGTCCATCACTGGCTTTGCCGGCATTCTCTGCATCGCCTCCTGGTTCGCGCTCCTCTTTCGCGCGATCGCACAGCGCCGGTTTCGCACGCGCGAATTTTTCCTGGTCATCCTCGCGCTCGTCGCCGCCGGCATCGTTTTCAACTGGCCCGTGATCAGCGCGGTCTTCCACTTCGTCTTCCGCCTTGCGGCGAATGCGCGGCTTCGCCTCTTCCTCTGCTGGATCGGCGCGGCGTTGACCGCGGCGGCGATCGACAGCGCGCGCCGCGAGCGTTCCATTCACTTCCTTGCCGGCGTACTGACCACGGCCGCGATCCTGCTCTGGCTCATGCTGACGCGATCGTTCCCATCGCCGGCGGCGAAAGACGCGGCGATGATCGCCATCCTGCCGAGCGTGCTCGCGCTCGTTCTGTCGACGCTCTTCGTACTGCAGGCGCGCGGACGTCACATCGCGGCGATGCTCGTAAGCGTCGCGCTCCTCGCGGAGCTTTGGACGGCGACGGACGGGTGGAATCCGGTGTTGCCGTCCGAGGCGATGTATCCGAAGACGCCGCTGATCGAGAAGTTGCAGCGGCTGCAGAACGCGACGCCCCGCAATGCGCCGTTCCGCATCGTCGGCATCGGCGCGGCACTCTTTCCGAACGCGCAGGCGATGTACGGCTTCGCCGACATCCGCACCCATGACCCGATGGCCTTCGGCCGCTACCTCGGCCTGCTCCGGCTGCTCACGAACTACGAAACGCCTGAATACTTCGCCAAATGGTCGAACGCGAAAACGCCGCTCCTGAACTATCTCAATGTGCGCTATCTCGTCGGCGATCGCGGCCTCGATCCCGGCGATCCTCTCCGCTATCAGCTGGTGTACGACGGCCGCGACGGACGCATTTTCGAAAACCGCGAGGTGAAGCCGCGCTTCTTCGCCGCGCACGACATCGTCCTCGAGTTTCAACACGATCGCTTCGCGCAGACGCTGACCGAACACGATTTCTCCAAGCAGACCGTCGTCAACATCCTCCCGGTCGATAGCGACCGCATGCGCAACGACCTGCTGGCGCCGAAGAGCGATCCAACCGTACAGATCGTCGACGCCGCGGACACGAGCTTCCGTCTGCACATTCGCTCGCCGCGGCACGCGCTCATCGTCAGCAGTCAGCCGTGGTGGCCGGGCTGGCGCGTTTCCCGGAACGGCCAGAGCATCACGCCGCAACTCGTCAACGGCGCGTTCCTCGGCTTCACGATTCCGCCCGGCGATTGGGACATCCGTATCGACTACTTCCCCGCGTCGTTCTACGGCGGACTGGCGGGAGCGATCGTCACAGCGCTGCTGCTGATCGCCTGGCCGGTACTCAACCAGCGGCGAAGCCGCGCGCGAGAGCCCTGACCGGAGCGCTGGCGTCACGCCGGCTGGCCCGGCGGCGTCCTCGCCGCCGAATGTGAGGCTTGCGCAGACGTTGTGTTACCAGCGAAATTTGAGGGTTTGGCGGTTCGGCGGCGAGACGCGCGCCGAGCCAGCCGGCGTGACGCCAGCGCTCCGGCTGTTCGCGTTAGCCCGCTGTAATCCGTGTGGAACGCAGAATCAGAATCGTTCCGCCGAGGATGATGATCGCGATCGGGATCAACGAGCGCGCGTCGCCCGGACCGGTGGCCAGCTCACCGATATTGAAGCTGGCCCACTCGGATGCCGCATCGTCCGGCGTGTGACGGGCGAAGACGATCGCTTCATCGAGCGTCATGCGATTGACCGATGTGTGACCGGTGAATGTAGCCGCCGACCATGGAGGCGTGATCGGTACGGCTGGTGAAAAGTGTCCGTGCAAAAGCAGCGGGACGATGTACTGCGTCAATGGGCGAGGGATCGTCGCGGATGGCTGCGGATCGACGGCGACAGCGGCGAAGTTGATCGCGAACGAGATCGCCGCGGCGAGATAGACGATCGTTCGCACGCGAACGTGCAGCAGCGCGATCGCGAAGAGCGGAATCAGCGGCACGAGGTAGCGGCCACCGATTCCGAAACCGCCTTCCCATCCGTTGAAACTGATGTTGAACGCGAAGAACGCGGCGATCACGAGCAGCGACGCCGCGCAAACGGTTCGTTCCGCACGCCACCACGCGCGAAATCCGAACAGCGCCACGAGGAGAACCGGCGCGAAGAAGAACAGGCCGCGATACGGCGAGAGCGTGACGGCGTACATGACGCCGGGCATTGGCAATTGGAAGACACCCATCGCCGCACCGGGCGTTAGAAAACGCGAGTCTTCGTGCGCGATGCTGATGGCGAAGATGCTGCCGAAGCAGAGGTACTGATACGCCGCAAGCGCGGCGAGCGGTGCGATCGACCCTGCTGCGTACCGCCCGAGGGCGCGGCGATCGATGAATGCGAAGACGATAAGCGCCGGAGCGCAGAGGTAGTTCATGGCCGTCGCCAATGCCGCGGCGAAACCGGCTCGCCCTCGGTGTGGCGTCGTCAACGCGTAGAGAAGCAACGCCGCGCTCGGGACGTGCAGCATGAACATCGTCGCGTACGGCAAGACCTGCGTCGCCAGCACCGAGGACATCGCTACGATCACCGCCCAGCGTGCGTGAATGCCGCGCCGTCGGGCGTAGAGGAAAATCATTGGCGGGATCAGTGACGCGGGCAACGCCACGCAAAGAAGACTACAGATCCAGGCGTTGATCGTCAGCAGCGTGGCATCGCCCGGATCCGCGCCGCGCGCGCTCTCGATCGAGTGCAGCGCCGCGTATGGAATCGCCGCCAGCCACGATAGCGCTGGCGACTTATTCGAGTAGATATGGCCGTTCGCAACGGCGACGTCGCCGGTGTTACGCGCCAGCGAATCGATCGCGAACGTGTGCCGCTCGACAATGGCGCGCGTCAGATCGAACTGCGAGTTCTGGTTCCATCCGCCCCCGGCGAAAAAGTAGCCGCACGCGACGAAAGTAAGAATCGCGAGCCACTCGGCGATTCGCTTGTCGCTCTTCGAAATGTTGAGTGTTGAATGTTGAATGTTGAATGTTAATTGGTTCGCGGACTTAACCCCCAGCTTCTCTACGCTTCGGTCGCGCCGATCACGCCTCCCATCACTGGAAGCACGATTCCCGTGATGTAGCTCGCGCAAACAGGCGAGGCGAGGAAGACATAGGCCGGCGCGATCTCTTCCGGTTGCGCGGGACGCTTCATCGACGTGCCGTGGCCGAAGTCGGAGATCTTCGTGGCCGGCTGGTCGGCCGGATTCAGCGGCGTCCACACCGGACCGGGAGCGACGGCGTTCACGCGAATCCCTTTCGGCGCGAGATTCGTGGCCAGCGATTTCGTGAAGGCGTGGATCGCGCCTTTGGTCGCCGAATAGTCGAGCAGGATCGGCTGCCCGAAGATGCCGGTCTCCGAGCCGCTGTTGATGATCGAGCTTCCTTCGCCGAGGTGGGGGAGTGCCGCTTTGACGAAATGAAAGTAGCCGTAGATGTTCGTGCGGAACGTGAGATCGAGATGCTCCTCGGTGATCTGATCGATCGATTCGGCGTGCTCCTGAAACGCGGCGTTGTTGACGAGGATATCGAGCCCGCCGAATTCGGCGACGGTCCGCTCGACCGCATCGATCGCGAACTGCGGATCCTTCACATCACCCGGCAGCAGCAGACAGCGCCGTTTCTCATCCCGTTCGATGACGCGCTTCGTTTCCTCGGCATCAACCTGTTCGACATCGAGGTAGACGATGGCCACGTCCGCTCCTTCGCGCGCGAAGAGCACGGCCACGGCGCGGCCGATGCCTGAATCGCCGCCGGTGATCAGCGCGACCTTCCCGTCGAGCTTTCCGCTGCCGCGATACTCCGGATTGCGAAACTGCGGCCGCGGCTTGAGCTTCGCCTCGATGCCCGGCTTGACCTGATGCTGCTTCGGCATCGGGTTCTCGTGATGCTTGGTTGCGCCGGCCTGAATGGCTTTGTCGGACTTTTTTTTCGAGGACGACTTTTTCTTATCCGCCGCGTCGATCTCGCGCTGAACCTTCCGCTGCCTGGCAACGGTCGCCGCTGTTTTCTTGCTTGCCATGAGCTTCCTCCGAGGTGACTCGGAATGCTCGGGACGTGCCGGGACGGCGCCAGCGGCTCGCTGGCGGATGACGAGGCTACTCGTCTAGCAACGCATCAGCGCCGAACGTCTCGATGTGACACCGAATGGCTGAGCGAACATCGGCCAATGCTTCGTCGTAGGTATCGCCTCACCGACCACGACGCCACGCATTCCTATCGGATAGCCGACGTATCCGTCGTCATGCTTCTCGACGATGATTTTGATGGGCCTCACGTATGCCAGTATCGCACGCACAACGGAGCGCTGCCGTCTCGGCGGCTGGCCCGGCGGCGTCTCGCCGCCGACCCGGCAAGCACCAAACATTTGCTAGTAACCCGGCGGCGGGACGCACGCCGAGCCAGCCGGCGGGGACGCCAGCGTTCCGTCGCAAAAAGCTACGGCCGCATCACCACCTTGATGCATTCATCTTCCTTGTCGCGGAACGTCCGGTACATCGCCGGCGCATCGTCCAGCCGAACGCGGTGTGTGATCAGGAACGACGGATCGATCTCGTCGCGTTCGATGCGGGCCAGGAGGGCGCGCACGTACTTTTGCACGTGGGCCTGTCCCATTTTCAGCGTCAGGCCTTTGCCGAAGGCGGCGCCGAAGGGGATCTTGTCGATGAAGCCGCCGTAGACGCCGGGGATCGAGACGGTGCCGCCTTTGCGGCAACAGTGCAGCGCCTGGCGGAGTGCGTGGGCGCGGTCGAACTCGATGCGCATCACCTGCTTCACGCGGTCGTAGAGCGCGTCGGCGGTGTGGCCGTGCGCCTCCATGCCGACGGCGTCGATGCAGCAGTCGGGACCGCGGCCGCCGGTCATCTCTTTCAGCACGTCGTAGACATCGTCTACTTCTTCGAAATCGACGACTTCCGCGTTGCACGCTTCGCGGGCGAGGCGCATCCGTTCGGGGACGCGATCGATGGCGATCACGCGCGACGCACCGAACATCCACGCGCTCTTCATCGCGAAGAGGCCGACCGGACCGCAGCCCCAGACCGCGACAACATCGCCGGGCTTGATGTCGCAGTTGTCGGCGGCGAAGTAGCCGGTCGGGAAGATGTCGGTCAGGAAGAGCACCTTCTCGTCGGGCAGACCGTTGGGGATCTTGACGGGATTGATGTCGGCAAACGGCACGCGCACGTACTCGGCCTGACCGCCGGCGTAGCCGCCGTACATGTGCGAGTAACCGTAGAGAGCCGCGCCGCCGAAGCCGTACATCGCCTCGACCATCCACGCGTTCGGATTGGTGTTGTCGCACAGCGACCATTGACCGTTCTTGCAGAACCAGCAGCGTCCGCAGCAGATCGGAAACGGCACGATGACGCGGTCGCCCACTTTCAGATTCTTTACCTCGGCGCCAACCTCGACGACCTCGCCCATGAACTCGTGGCCGAGGATGTCGCCTTTCATCATTGTGGGAATGTAGCCGTCGTAGATGTGGAGATCGGAGCCGCAGATGGCGGTGAGGGTCACGCGCACGATGGCGTCGTGCGGATTGATGATCTTCGGATCGGGGACGTTCTCCACGCGAACGTCGGTCTTTCCGAACCAGCAGACTGCTTTCATCGCATCACCTCCGCCAGGCGTTCGCGAAGTTTTGCGCGATGCGGGAGGCCGTTCGGCTGGCCGGTGGTCGAGGCGATCTCGCCGGTCTCGAGCAGCATCTTCAACGCGCGCAAGTCTTCTTTGACCTGATGCGCGGGATCTTCGCCGAGGAGCTTCGCGGTCATCGCGCCGAGGAGACCGCCGGGCGGGTCGTAGCGGAGGATGACTTTGACGTCAGTGCCGCGATCGGCCGGGTTTTGTTTGAAGTGAACCGAGCCGGCGTTGTCGACCTGCGAGCCTTCGATCGAGCGCCAGCCAATCAGCTCATTCGGGATCTCATTGATGATCTCGGCGTCCCATTCCGCATCGCTGCCAGCGGGGCCTTTCGTCATCCAGTGCGAGCGTTTGGCATCGATCACCGTCACCGATTTCAGGTGCGACATGAACCGCGGCAGGTTCTCGAAATTGCGGAAGAACGTGTAGATCTCTCCGGGCGGCAGTCCGATGGTGACCGTCTGTTCGACGCGCACGCCGCGTCCGTACGGGACGCTGACTTTGGATGTGTCGTGATCGGATTCCGGAACGGTGGTGAGGCCGAGGGCATCGTAGACGGCGCAATAGCCACTGGCGCCGCGCCACACCAGTCCGGCGCCGGCGGCGGCGACGGTGATGCCGGCGATGGAGCGGCGCGAGAGTCCGTACGCGGCCACGGCGCTGCCG
This sequence comes from Thermoanaerobaculia bacterium, assembly GCA_034663965.1. Classification (GTDB taxonomy): domain Bacteria; phylum Acidobacteriota; class Thermoanaerobaculia; order Gp7-AA8; family Gp7-AA8; genus JADGNZ01. The sequence continues at coordinate 22,858 of JAXDIO010000291.1, forward strand.
ATGACCACCGACAGCCAGCGCTCGCGGCTGTTCACGTTTTGCGATGAGTGAGAGTTTTGCGATGCGGGAGAAAGGATTTCTGCGCTTTGCATGACGCGCAACGAAAGAGCATGAGACATGCCTGCCGCCGCTCGAAGGAGGCGAATTACAATCCGCGCCATGCCGACCGCCGCACCGCCTGTCCGACCCGTCACGCTCGATGAGATTTACGCCGCACGCGAACGAATTCGCGGCGTCATCACGCGCACGCCGCTCATCAAGTTCCGGCATGGAACCCCGGCGCCGGAGATCTGGCTCAAGCTCGACAATCTGCAGCCGATCAACGCGTTCAAAATCCGCGGCGCTGCGAATGCCGTGGCGATGCTCACACCCGAGGAGCGCGCGAAGGGTGTGTGGACCATCAGCGCGGGAAATGCGGGGCAGGGCGTCGCGTTCGCAGCCGGCGAATACGGGATTCCGTGTACGGTCGTTGCGATCGAAACCGCGCCTGAAACGAAAATCGAGCGCATGCGCAACCTCGGCGCGCGCATTGTCAAAGTGCCGTTCGACGTGGCGTGGCGCGCGATGGACGAGCGCGCGGTCGAAGGTGTCGAAGGGACGTTCATTCATCCGTTCGACGATCACAATTTCATTGCCGGCAATGCCTCGCTCGGATTGGAAATCCTCGAAGACCTGCCGTCGGTGCGGACCGTCATCGCCGCGATCGGCGGCGGTGGACTCGTCTCCGGCATCGGCAGCTCCATCCGCCAGCTCGCGCCGCACGTGAAGATCCTCGGCGCGGAGCCGGAGACCGCTGCGCCGGGCGCGCGCTCATTCGAGAAAGGGTCGGCGCAAGCGTTCGAAGAGTTTCAGCCGTCATTCGTCGACGGCGCCGGCGGCAAGAGCGTCTTCCCGCGCATGTGGGAGCGGATGCAGGGCATCGTCGATGGCTCGATCGTAGTGACGCTCGACGAAACGAAACGCGCCATGCGCATGGTGGCCGAAAAAGTGCGCGTCATCGCGGAAGGGGCGGGCGCGTTGTCGGTCGCGGCGGCGTTGAGGGGAAAGGCCGAGGGACCGATTGTCGCAGTGATCTCCGGCGGGAACATCGATTTGAAGAAGTTCGCGGAGTTGGTGACCTAAAAGGCCTTTTCACCACAAAGGCACAAAGGACACAAAGAAATCTTCGTGACCTTTGTGTCGTTGTGGTTCATTCGCCTTTCTTCCCCCGAGCCTTCCGCCGATCTTTCTTGAAATTGTGCCGCGCCTCGGCTTCCTCGACCGAGTGCGACTCCGTGATTTTCGTATCGCGCTTCGCCATCTCGGCCAATCGCTTGTAGTGGATGCGAAGCACCTTCAGCTCTTCCTCGGAAAGGTCCTCGATCGAAATCAGCCGGTTGCTCGCGCCTTCCATCGCTGCCACGATCTCGTCGAGCTTGAGCTGCACGGCCAGCGCGTCTTTGTTCTGCGATCGCTGGATCAGGAAGACCATCAGGAACGTGACGATCGTCGTGCCAGTGTTGATCACCAGCTGCCACGTGTCGGAGTAGTGGAAGAGCGGGCCGGTGATCCCCCAGACGACGATGATGAGAACCGCGATGACGAAGGCGGACGTCGAGCCGGTCCACGCCGTCGCGGCGCTCGCGAAGCGCGACAGGACGTTGCGATTGTCGGACTGCCGGCGATCTTCCATGACGCGCCTCCCGGTTGAGCCTGTTCACGCCGGGTGCCAGCGCGTCTAGAATGCCCCGCCGTGGTCCGTCACATCGTCCGCGCCGTCCTCCTGCTACTGCTCTCTTCATCCGCATTCGCCGGCGATTTCAACATCTACGTCGGCAACGCGACGAGCGAGACCAACCGCCACGGCCAGTCGCGTTTCCGCACGATCAGTTTCGAATTGACCGGCAAACCGCGGCTGCTGCACTACATCGAACGCTATCTCTCCGATGCCCGCGCCGGCGTCGACATCGACTACGCCGACGTCCGCCAGCCGCGAAGCTGGTTCGGCTACACCTACGGCGATCCCGACGATTCCGTGCGCGCCGAATGGGCGCATTTCTTCGTTCGCAACTACTGGCGCACGTCGTCGAACATGCTGCGGCCGTACGTCGATATCGGCACCGGCCCGATGTGGTCGAACCGTCGCATTCCGGCGGCGACGTCAAAGCTGAATTTCAATTCGCAGCTCGGACTGGGCGTCGTGATTTTCCCGAACGCGCGGATGCCGCTCTCCGTTGGCTACCGCTTCTTCCACATCTCGAACGGCGGTCTGACCGGACGTAACCCCGGACTGAACGTGAACGGATTCTTCGTCGGAACGCGGCTGCGCTGACGCTGCGGATGCTATCGTCCGCCTTCTTCTCGCATGCGAGGAGGCGAATGGGGTCTGGTGGCTCCCGCGGTCTTCAAAACCGTTGTTTCGGCGCGGAAGCGTCGAAAGGTTGGTTCGATTCCGACGCGCCTCCGCCAGGCCGGCACGGCCGGCGGCGTTGGTTGCCCAAGGCTCGGCTGCCGTCGGTGTGATCGTCCACTGCTGCGACCGGGCTAGACTCTTCGGCTGAATGGCTCGCGGTTCGTGGTCGATTCGGTGGTGGCTCAGCATCCTCGCTGCGGCGCTGGCGATTCCGCTGTTGAGTCTTCTGGCGTGGCTTTATTTTTCGCAGGTCCAGCGCGAAGAGCAGGAAGCGCGCGCTACGGCCTTGCGTATCGCGCGCGCCACTGCGGCGCGGTTGCAGGCGATGCACGAAGACGGATTGTCGCTGCTGCAGCGGATCGCCGCGAGACAGATCGACGCGGGTTCGTGCGCATCCCTGATGCCCGTCGTCGACTTCGACGTGCGCGACGAGAACCTTTTTCTCTTCGACGCTGATGGACATTTTCTTTGTGCCGGCGAGTCGGAAGTCTCGCGCGATACCACGCTTGCGGAGAGCTGGATCGGGCACGAGCTGCAGTCGCATCAGCTCCGGCCGCGAGTCCCGGCGATGGGCATGCTCAATGGCCGCTGGGCTTCGATCCTTTCGCTCCCCGTGAATCGCGCCACGCTCGTCCTGTTGCAGTATCCCGACACGTCAAACGACGTGCTTGCTCCGGACGCGACAGTCACGATCATCGATCGCGACGGCACGATCGTTTCTCGCTGGCCGAAGTCCGGCTCGTGGCCGGGCCGCAAGGCGCGCGGGACGGATCTGCTCAACATTTCCAGGCGGCAACGCGAAGGGATTGCCGAGGCAGTCGGATTGGATGGCGTGTCGCGGCAGTACGGCTTCACGATGTTGCCGGCGCTGGGGTGGTACATCTATGCCGGCATCCCCACTTCGTCCGTCATGGAAGAAGTGAGGCAGACCTTCATGCGCGGCATTGCCGGCGGCATCATCATTCTGATCGTGATCATCATCGTCGCTACGATGCTTTCGCGTACGATCGAGCGGCCGGTGGCTGCGCTCTCGCGCGCGGCCGAGGGAGCCGCGGCCGGCGCGTACTCGCAGGTGGCGGAGGAAGGGCCGCGCGAGATCGCGCAACTCGCGAACAGCTTCAACACCATGCTTCGTCGCCGGCTCGAATCCGAAAAAAGACTCCTCGAAGACGAACGCGAGTTGAAGGCGCTTTCGGAACGTATGCTGCTGGTTCAGGAGGAGGAGCGCACCCGGATCGCGCGCGAGCTTCACGACGACCTCGGGCAGGCGCTGACCGCGCTGAAGATGGATGTCGGCGGACTGCTGGCGATGACGCCGCCGTCCGTATCCGACGAGCCGTTGCGCACGCGCATCATGAACACGCTCGACGAGACGGTGACGGCAGTGCAGCGGATTTCCTCCGAGTTGCGGCCGAGCACTCTCGACGACCTTGGACTAGCCGCCGCTATCGAAGCCGAAGCCTCGCGATTCGAGCAACGCACAGGAATCGAGTGCGAGCTTTCGCTGCCGGATGACCCTTCGCTGCAAGTCGAAGGCGCGGCTGCCACCGCCATCTATCGCATCGTGCAGGAAGCGCTGACGAATGTTTCGCGCCACGCCAATGCGTCGCGCGTGGAGCTACGGCTCCGCTTGCGTCCCGAAGAATTGCTGCTGGAGATTCGCGACGATGGCCGCGGCATCACCACCGCACAGCTTGACGATCCCTTTTCTCTCGGCTTGATCGGAATCCGCGAGCGGGCCGGCCTGGCGGGCGGCACCGTGCGCATCGAAGGCATTGCAGGCCGCGGTACGATCGTTTCCGTGCGCATCCCGCAGGCGGCTTCCGTATGATCCGAGTGCTCATTGCCGACGATCACGACATCGTCCGCGAAGGTGTGAAGCAGATCGTTTCCGAGACGAGCGACATCGTTGTCGGCGGCGAAGCTCGCACCGGCGCCGAGGCGCTCGACCGGGCGCGGCAGGGCGGATGGGACGTGGTCATCCTCGATCTCAATCTTCCCGACCGCTCCGGCCTCGACGTTCTTGCGCAGTTGCGCGCGGTGGCTGCCGACACTCCGGTACTGATCCTCAGCATGCACGGCGAAGCGTCGTACGCGGCTCGGGCGCTGAAAGCTGGCGCAGCGGGCTACGTGAGCAAGAGCACTGCGCGCGAGCACCTCGTCACCGCGATCCGCAAACTTGCGAACGGCGAACGGTTTCTGACTCCGGAGCTGGCGGAAAGCCTTGCCTTCGGAATGATGGGCGCCAAAACCAGCGGCCATCAGTCGCTGTCGGATCGCGAGTTTCAGGTGCTCTGCCTCATCGCCGCGGGGCGTCCGCCGCGCGAAATCGCCGCAGAATTGAATGTCAGCGTGAAGACGGTGGCCACGCATCGCGCGCGGCTGCTGCAGAAGATGGGATTGAGAAACAACGCGGAGCTGGTCCGCTACGCGATCGATCATCAGCTCCTGCCGGCTAGGTAAGAGACGTCGTTACGATTATTGGCACTTCCGCAATGCCGCAGCGCCGGGGTTTAGTGTAGGATCTCAATGCGTATTGCCTCCGCCGAATCGTGGTGTTCGATCGTTCACAGTTTGGGGTGCTTATGAAAATCGCTCGATACCTGCTCGTGGTCTTTAGTTTTACGTTGTTAGTGGCTACGAACCTGATCGCACAATCCGACCCCGAACCTCCCTGCACGGCTTCGATGACATTTGAGCTGACCAGCACGGGTGTTCTGATACATTTTGAAGGCACTGTACCGGGGCCGGAATATGCACCTAACGGTGTGCACCTCGCCATCATCGAAGTGTTTCCGGGTCGATTGCAACGGGTGGTGGGGGGCGGCACCTGCGACTTCCCCGCCTCAACCTGTTCTACCACCCTTTTTGTTGACGGCTGCGTAAGCGCGCCCCGGTACGGAGGGGACGTGGCACCTTGCCATACTACGCAGGGAACAACCGTCATCAATCCTGTCATAGACCGTCAGCCGACAATCAACAAATTCGACGCCAGAGCTTCGAGTGCAAAGATTGATGTGACATTCCCGCATCAGGGTTTTTCTGGCATTCTTCCTCGAGTCCGTCTGAATTGGGCGCCGTCGAATGAAATCGCTGCTTCTGGCTTTGGCTCCGGTTCTCCGAGCTTCGACGCGAATGGAAACCGTATTCAGCCTTACGATCCTTCGTTCCCGGCGCCTCCAGGAACGATTGGTGTCTTCGCGACGGCCTTCTCTTGTGATAGTGGACTGGTAGATTTCGCCTTCGCCCCGTTGCCGGACAAAGACACTGGTTGCGATGGCTCCGCCGCCGCTAATTGTAACGGATGCGAGAAGGGCTGCGTCGGTGATCCAATCCGCACTAGCAACGGTAACGTTCGATACACGGAGACCGATCCCCTGCCTTCGAACCGCGCGTTCAAGCTGGTCCGTATCTACGACAGCAAGTCGCCTTCTGCCGGTGTTTTTGGCACGCATTGGACATCGCCGTTTGATGCGCATGCGTACACGATCAATCTTGGCTCAGGCTCGCTGGACGATTCCCACCGCGCTGTTTTCCTGCAGACGGAGCGAAGCCAGAGTGTCGCCTTTGTGCGGCCAACGTCCTCCCAGCCGTACCGCCAGGTCTGGCCTCGCAACCAGGCAGCGCAAGGGAAGCTCACATTCGATGGAACGTCCTACATTTATCAGGCGGACGGCGATGGAATCGTCCGTACGTATAACGCTGCAACAGGCTTGATCACCGGCTATCGTTTCGTTGCCGATGACCAGGGCGTCGCAATTTCCTGGCAAGGCGCTTTCCCAACCACTGTTACGGACAATCGCGGCAACTGGACGCTGAATATCACCAACGACGGGACGCTGATTACGAGCGTGGGGGTCAGCGGGCAGGCCTCTCTGTTATGGTCGTATATCCATGCAGCTGGGATGCTGATCAACGTAAGCGACGCTGGCGCCAACCTCTGGCGGACGTATGTGTATGACAGCAACGCCTTGCTCGATCAGGTACTGGACGCCCGCGGCGCAACGATCGAAAGCCACCAGTACGATGCCGCGGGCAATGGAATTACATCGAGCGGTCCAAGTGGCGAAGTAACAAGCGTCGTCTACAACCCATCTGACAGGACGCCGCGGACGCCTGACGAAACGATCACCAGCGTCACGTACGGGAGCAACTATCGCGCAGACTACTACATGCGTCCGATTGCGGGCCGGCTGCGCGTGGTCACCATCAACGGCCCTTGTACTTCCTGTGACATGAACGATGTGGTCGATACCTACGATGACCATGGCAACGTCCTGCGCGAGCAGGACGGGCGTGGTTACATCACGTTGTTCACGTACGATCAGAGTGGAAGCACTCTCGTGACTACTTCCGGACCGTGGAATCCCGCATCCTGCGATCCGGCCACCGACTCGTTGCAGTGTCGGTTGACGCCGGACGATCTCACGAATGTTGCACTGACAGCGACGACCGCGACGAAGAGTGCCAGCTATGCCTATGTAGACGCGAATTGGCCGTCGCGCGCCACGCACATCGCTTCACCCAGTCTCCTGCAGCCCGGTGGAATCAGGCAGGTGACCACCACGTACGACGCGCTCTCAGGCGAGGCGCTCGTGAGTACCGTCGCTGGCTACACCGGTCAGGACTTCCATCCCGAGGCACATGCGACCACTGTTTCTCTGTATGACGGAATTGAAGGCGCGGTGTTCAGTCCGGGGGGGAGCTTTGATCCGACATGGGAGACCAAGCCGCAGCCGCGGGCGTCCCGGAAGTCAATCGACGGACCTCGAACGGATGCTTCGGACCTCACGAAATACGTCTACTACCCGGTCGATCCAGCGGTCCCGGCCATCCTTCGTGGACGGCTTGCCGCTGTGCGAAATGCGGTTGGTCACATCGTACGCATGGAGAACTACGATGTCTTCGGCCATGCCACGAGGGTGGTCGACGCAAACGGTGTGGCAACTGAAACCACCTATGACGCTCTCGGCCGGCTGCGGACTTCTACGTTGAAAGGGGTCGCGGGCTGCGATACGGCCGCAGACCCGCTCTGCGGCACCGATCTGACCAGCACGAACACATTCGTTCCGCCGAGCGGCCCGCTCACGACTTCGGTCCGGCCGAGCGGTGTGCTGTCCGTTTATTCGTACGACAATCGAGGCCGGGTCGCCTCGCTCGCTCGGGGTGCTACGGCAGTCAGCCTCTCGGAGCGAATCGAATACGACTACAACCCCGCGAACGACCTCAAGAGCCAGGAGCGGTATGTTGATGTCGCGGCCGGAAATGCGGTTAGACGACGGGAGTCGTACAGTTACGACGCCTCGAACCGTCTCGCGTTGCTCACACACGACGACACGACCACCGTTGGCTATTCGTATGACGGTTCAGGACACCTCATCACAGTCAAGGACGAACGGCATGTCTCACCGAACACGACGAACAGCTACGATGCCGCGGGGCGCCTTTTGAAAGTGACCCAAGTTCTCTCGGCCGCAGTCGGTGGAACGATCTCGACCCAGTACGGCTACGACATCAATGACAACCTGACCTCGGTCACGGATCCGAACGGCAACATTACTACGTACCTGTACGACGATTTCGGTCGGATGCTCAAGCAGGTCAGTCCTGTCACCGGCACGTCGACGTACGCGTACGATGCAGCTGGCAACATCGCCTCCAGTATCGATGCGAATGGAGCAACAACAGTACGGACCTACGACGCGGCGAATCGCGCGCTGACGGCTGTCTCGACATGCCAGACGTCGGAGAATACCGACCCGTCTGAGACCGTGAGCTGGACTTACGACGATTCCATGGCGGGCCGGTTCGGCATCGGCCGTCTTGCGGCGATGACCGACCCCTCCGGTTCCACGAATTACGCCTATGACCGCAGAGGCTCGCTCCGGAGCGAGGACCGCCTGATCGGCACTTGGTCGTCCTCCACGGCCTATCAGTACGATGCGGACGGGAATCGCACGAAGCTGGGCGACCTCGAATATGCCTACGACCATGCCGGCCGTCCGCTGGCCGTCTCCCGGCGCACCTGTTCGGGCTGCACTCCGACGCCCTTGATTTCGTCAGCGTCCTACCTTCCGTTTGGACCGGAAACGGATCTCTTCTTCGGCAATGGCACGCGGCAAACCAAGACGTACGACACGCGCTATCGGATCACGGAGAACAGGCTCACTGGACCAGGAGCGCTGACGCTCGCGGATTTCGCCTACGTGACGGACGCCGGCGGCAATATCACCACAATTCAGGATTCGGTCGACGCCGCGTACAACCGGACGTTCGGTTATGACGACATCAACCGCCTGATCACCGCGAACACCGGTTCATCGCTGTGGAGCATCGGGACCTATTCATACGATCGGATGGGGAACATGCTGTCCTCACAGATCGGTGACCGTACGGAGGCGTTCACCTATACGGGCACGACACCGCTCATCGCGGCGCAAACCGAGCAAGGGACGGCATTCGGTATGACCTACGATGCCTCCGGGAACGAGCTGTTCGCCCATTATGTGGCGCCCTCCGCTCATGGCGGCGATGGCGATGGCGATGGCGAAAGCGGAGGCGGACCAATCCCGCCAAGCAATGGCATCTACGTCAGTCGCACGTACTCCTGCCGTAACCTCATGGCCGCGGAATTCACGTCCAATCAGTACAGGTGCAGCCACCCGCCATGCCATCCTGGTTTGCCAGGAAACATCTACTTGTACACGTATGACGGCCGAGGCGTGCGGGTGCGGGTCACGGCGAACGGCGGCGGCCAGGAAAACGAATACGTGTACACGCCGGAGCTACAGTTGCTGCAGCGCAGGAACGCGATTTCCGCCGCGGTCGACGAATTCGTCTGGTTCAACGGCCACGCCGTGGCCCAACTCTCCTCCCAGACGTCCACTCCCGTCTTTACGTTCACCGACCACCTCGGAACGCCGGTTGCCCAAACAGACGCCGCAGCGAATCTAGTCTGGTTCGCCGACTACGAGCCGTATGGCCGTATCTATCAAACGCGCCTGTCAAACGTGGACCAGCCTCTCCGTCTGCCCGGGCAGGATGTAGCCTTCCCGGGTGAAGTGGACGAAAACTACAACATCTTCAGATGGTACCGGAGCGCGTGGGGTCGGTACACTCAGGCGGATCCGATCCGTTCGATAGAATCACCTTTCGCTTACGCCGATGATCGTCCGCTTATGCTTATTGATCCGACGGGACTCTCGACTGTAAATTTCGGTCCCGTTCAAAAGCATGCCGTCGGTATTGGCGACGCGCACCGCGAATGCGCTTCTGCTGCTTTTGGACTAAAGGGATGTGCACGACTCACGGGCTTTAGGTTCGACTGTAAGTGCCAATGCGCTGGAGGAGCCTTCACGCGAAGCATATCGGTGACGTCGGCCGCAATCGATGTGTTCGCCGCGACGAACGCGCCGACGGACGAATTTATCCAAAAAGGCCTAGTTCCTGTGGAGGACATTTTTACAGAAGAGATGAAACATGTTAGGGATTTTCAGGCATTTGCGGCTTCTATTAAGGACAGCCTAGATTATCTCGAAGAGACGCCCTACACGAGCTCGAGGCAATGCAAGGCAGGCTGCCGGGCCGCTCAGGATTGGTTTATTGCATTGATTAGGCATCATATCGCCGTAGTTGACGCGTCGCATCCGCCAGGTTACTATGCACCTTGATCCTTTGCGTTCCTATTTCGTTGCCTGCATTCTCTTGTTGGTGGCTGGTTGCCGGCGAGCACAGTCTCCGGTTAGGAGGCCCGTGAACAGCGAACAGTTGGCCACGATCACCCAAAATATGACAGCAACGGAAGTCAGGACTAGAATTGGGGCACCGTCCTTCGAGTGGCCGGTTCGTGTCTTTTCAAAGCAGGGGTATCCGTTCGACAAATCTTGCGATCAAAAGCCCCTTGCTACAATGTGGGTTTACTACGATGACAGAGGCAGTTCGGCGTGTATTTATTTCGACTCCAGCGCACGTGTGATTTGTGCCGAAAGCAACGTAATTGTAATTGCAAATTAGCACCACAACGGCTCGCAATTGAGCACCAGTTGCGGAAAAACGGGTTGAAAAGACAAGGCGAACTGGCGCGCTACGCGATCGATCATCAGCTCCTGCCGGCTAGGTAATTCACCTACACGGTGTCGGTGAACAAACCCACTAAGATCGGCTCATTGCCGATTCACGCCGGCGATGCGCGCGCCCATGATGTGCCATCGGTTCCCTTTCCCCAATTCATGAGCGCCAGCACTCCTTCCTTTGGACGGCAGAAGATTCTGCTCATCGACGATGATGAACTCATCGCCGATTCCCTGCGCCGGTACCTCTCGGTGCAAGGCTGCGACGTCGATGTCGCCCTCGAGGAAGGAGCGGCGAAGACGCTCATGGGGCAGCAACATTATGGAGTGGTCGTCGTCGATCCGTTTCTGACCGGCGGCGTTCATCTCGACGACTCCGCATTGCTCGATTCCATTTCGCTTTTGCAGCCCGATGCGTCAGTGATCGTCGTGACCGGATACGGTTCGAACGATCTGACGCAAATGGCCAGCGCAGCAAAGATCTCGTTGCTTTCCAAACCGCAGTCCGTCGTTGCACTCAGCGAATTCATATTCAAAGGATTGTCGACATGAAACGTTCCCTGGCCGCATTGCTGCTGATTCTTGCATTCACCACCACGTCTGGCGCCGCCACCACGAGGAAAAAGGCGCGCAAGGCTTCAAAGAAGACGACGACGATCGAGCAGACCGCGCAAGCCGGCGGAGCTGTCCGAGCGACGAATATCCGTCGCGAAAAGAAGCAAAGCGATTCCGAGGGGACAGTCGTGCCGAAGCCGGGGCCCATTCCTTTTGTGGCGCCGGTCGAACTGCAGTTGAAACGCGCCAGCAGCCGGCGATTCGATCTGCGGGGACTGCCCCAGACCAAGCCGATCCAACTCGAGCGCGCGGAGCTCGAGGATCCGACGCCACACCCGGTCACTGTGCAAGGGACCGGCGCTGTGCCGGAGCCGAGCATTCCTTCCGTGCAGCCGACCGCCGCAGCTCCGGCGCCTGCGCCGATCAACGTCTTCGAAGGTCTCGATCGTTTCAACTGGGGCGCCGGCAGCCCTCCCGATACGAACGGCGACGTCGGCCCGAACAACTACATCCAGACCGTCAACACCTCCATCGGGGTCTTCCGTAAGTCCGACGGCTTCCAACAGGCCGCCTTCACCTTCAACACCTTCATGAGCCAGGGCGCCTTCGGCAATCTGTGCGACACGAACAACTTCGGCGATCCGGTCGTCCTCTACGACACGTTCGAGAACCGCTGGATCATCACCGATTTCGCCTTCCTGACTGACGCGAGCGGCAACGTGCTCGCTCCCGCCTTCCAATGTTTCGCCGCATCCATGACTGGTGATCCGGTTGCTGGTGGGTGGAACTTCTACTCCATCCAGATAACGGACGCCCTCAACGACTATGAAAAGTTCGGCATCTGGCCGGACGGTCTCTACATGTCGGCGAACATGTTCACCTTCGGCGCCAACTCGGCGTTCAAGACCGCGCGCGCCTGGGCATTCAACAAGGCCCAGATGTATGCCGGCAGCCCGACCGTAAAGGTTGTCACATTTGACATCCCCGGGGGCGACTTCGCGGTCATGCCCAGCAACGCCCGTCTGCAGACCGGCACGCCGCCTCCCGGGCGTCCGAATCTGTTCATGTCAACCTGGCAATTCACCAACGCTGTCACGATCTATAAGTTCCACGTCGACTGGAACAGCGTCGCGCTCTCCACCTTCACCGGTCCCGATACACCACTGGCCGCCACGAGCTGGCCGAACGCGAACGTAGCAAATGCCGCGCAGCCCGGTACGTCGCAGCTGCTGGACGTCCTCCAGATCCGGGCCATGGTGCAGAACCAGTACACGAACTTCGGCGGCACCGAGTCGCTCTGGATTCCTCATACGGTACGTCGAGGGAACACGACCGGTCTGGCGGCACCGCGCTTCTATCAGGCGAACGTGACCGGCGGCACAGTGGCCGCGAATCTCGTGCAGGCTGCGACCTTTGATCCAGACGCCGCCAACGTCATCAACCGCTTCATGCCCAGTCTGGCCCTCGATCGCGCCGGCAACATGGCCATGGGCTACAGCACGTCCAATTCAACGGCGGGGACAGGGTTTCCGTCGATCAAGTACGCAGGCCGGCTGGCTGCCGACCCCGTCAACACGTTTAGCCAGACCGAACAGGTCATGTTTACCGGGACCGCCTCCCAGTTGAGCTCCACACGCTGGGGCGACTACAGCGGGATGGCGCTCGACCCCGACGGCTGCACGTTCTGGTACACGAGCGAGTACGCCACCGGGCTTGATACTCCGCCCGTTCCTCCCGCCACGACCTCGCCCGGATTCAATCAGCGCTGGAAGACGAAGTTCGGCTTGTTCGGACCATTCCCGGGATGTACGCCCGTCGGCGCCGGCGGCACCGTTTCGGGAACGGTGACTGTCAATCCCGGCGGTGCGCCGATCTCCGGCGCCACCGTCAACCTCGGTGCCGGGCGTTCGACCACTACCGACGGCTCCGGCAATTACTCCTTTACCGGCATTCCCGCGGGAACCTATCCGTCGATGACGGCAACCAAACCTGGGTTCGTCTCAGGCTCGGCATCGTCGATCGTCGTCACGGACGGCGGAACGACCACGCAGAACTTCTCGCTCACCGCCGCGCCCCCCAGCGCCTGTCTGACCGATACGACGCAGGCCGATTTCCAGGCCGGCATTGCTTCCGCGACCATCGACATCAACACCTCTCCCGGCGACGTCACGTTGTCGAATGCCCCGGCCTCTGACCAGGCGAACACCGCCGGCACGACAACCGGAACCGGCTTTGGTACTCCTAACTGGACCGGCCAGACCTTCATCGCCGGGGTCAGCGGTTTACTCGTGAAAGCCGACGGCCAGCTCTTCTGCAACGGTTGCGGCGCGACGCCCCCGGACCTCACGCTTTCACTCCGCGCGACCGCAGCTGGTTTGCCGACTGGCGCTGATCTCGCCACTGCCACGATCTCCGGTGCGCAGTTCGCCAGCGGCGCGACCGTCCTCTTCACCGGGACGTTCGGCACGCCGGTCTCGATCACGTCCGGAACGCAATACGCACTCATCCTGCGTCCCGTCTCCGCCCCCGCGGGCAGCGGCTATTTCTGGATTCGCTCGTCGCCGAGCACGTACGCCAACGGTTCGCGCGTCCTGTCGGCCGACAGCGGCGCTACCTGGTCCGCCGATACCACGCGCGATTTCAACTTCAGAACGTACGTGCAGACCGGTTACGCAGCGTCAGGCAATTTCGTCTCGTCTCCCAAGGATTCCAACCCCGCGGGCGGCAACACGCCGATATGGTCGACCTTCTCATGGAATGCGACCGTACCGGCGAACACCACACTGCAGTTCCAGCTCGCCGGTTCGAACAACCCCAACGGACCGTTCAACTTCGTCGGACCGGACGGCACGGCAGGAACCTTCTTCACCACCTCGCCCGTGCAGCTCTCGCCGCAGTTCTACAACCTCCGATTCCTCGAATACAAAGCATTCTTCGCCACCACCAACAGCGCCGTCACGCCGACGCTGAACGACGCGACCGCCTGCTTCAACGATGTCAATTGCAGCAGCACCGTCGCTACCATCACCCCGACGCCGGCGACGGTCTGCAGCAACTCGACCGGCAATACCGCTTCGGGTCCCGCCGGTATGACCACCTACGCCTGGGGCATCGCCAACGGCACCATCACCTCGGCGACGAATACCCAGTCGATCACCTACACGGCGGGTGCGTCCGGCACGGTCACGCTGAGCCTCACCATCACCGCGCCGAACGGTTGCATCGTCTCCGGTTCCACGCCCGTAACGATCAGCGGCTTCCCGGCTACGCCGACCATCACGCCCACTCCGGCGTCGGTCTGCGCGAACTCCACCGGCAACACCGCCGCCGGTCCGGCTGGCGCGACGACCTACGCCTGGTCGATCGTCAACGGCACGATCACCTCGGCCACGAACATCCAGACCATCACCTACACCGCCGGCGCTTCCGGCACCGTTGATCTGACGCTCACCGTGACCAACGCCGCCGGCTGCGCGACGCCGAACACGGTCAACGTGCCCATCAACGCCAACCCGGCCACGCCAACGATCACGCCGACTCCGGCGAGCGTCTGCGCCAACTCCACCGGCAATTCCGCCGCTGGTCCGGCCGGCGCGACCAGCTACGCGTGGTCGATCACCAACGGCACGATCACCTCGGCCACGAACATCCAGACCATCACCTACACCGCCGGCGCTTCCGGCACGGTCGGCCTCACGCTCGTCGTGACCAACGCCAGCGGCTGCTCGGCGACGAACACGTCGAACGTGACCATCAACGCCAACCCGGCCACGCCGACAATCACGCCGACTCCGGCGGCCGTCTGCGCCAGCTCCACCGGCAACTCCGCAGCTGGTCCGGCCGGCGCGACGAGTTACGCGTGGTCGATCACCAACGGCACGATCACCTCGGCTACGAACATCCAGACCATCACCTACACCGCCGGCGCTTCCGGCACGGTCGGCCTGACGCTCGTCGTGACGAACGCCTCCGGCTGCTCGGCCACGAACACGTCGAACGTAACCATCAACGCCAACCCGGCCACGCCGACGATCACGCCCACTCCGGCGGCGGTCTGCGCCAGCTCCACCGGCAACTCCGCGGCGGGTCCGGCGGGCGCGACCAGCTATGCATGGTCGATCACCAACGGCACCATCACCTCGGCCACGAACATCCAGACCATCACCTACACCGCCGGCGCTTCCGGCACGGTCGGACTGACGCTCGTAGTCACCAACGCCTCCGGCTGCTCGGCGACCAACACCGTCAACGTGACAATCAACGCGAAGCCGAACGCCACCATCACCGCTGCGTCGAGCACGCCTTCCGGCTCAACCGGTAACGTCGCATCCGTCGCCAACGCCGGCGTCGGAGCGACCTACGCCTGGTCCGTCACCGGCGGCACTCTCACTGGCGGCAACAACACCCCGAGCATCACCTACACCGCGGGCGCGGCCGGAACGTTGACCATCAACGTCACCGTGACCAATGCAGCAGGTTGCAGCGACGCCAAGTCGGCGAACGTCACCGTTACTGCTCCCCCAGTGACGGTTACCTCTGTCTCGCCGGTCGGCGGCACCATCGCCGGCGGTTCGGCAGTCACGATCAACGGCACCGGCTTCAACGCCGGCGCGACCGTTACCTTCGGCGGATCGGCAGCCACCAACGTGGTGGTCGTCAGCTCGATCAAGATCACAGCGCGGACGCCGGCTCATGCCGCAGGCGCCGTCAACGTGACCGTGACGAACACCGATACATCCAACGGCACGTTGACCAACGGCTATCTCTACAAACCGCAGCAGTTCGATCCGAACAACGACGGCACCATCTCTCCGATGGACATCATCTACCTGATCAACTACCTCTACATGGGTGGCCCGCCGCCTGCGGGAGCCGCTGGTCTGTTGTCGGGTGATGCGAACGGCGATGGCGTGGTCAACCCGCTCGATATCTTCTATCTCATCAACTATCTCTTCCTCGGCGGACCGCGCCCGAACTCGATCGTCGATCGGCCGGTGACGTCATTGGCAATCGGAACGGACGCGCCGCAACTCGACGGCTCGATCGCACTCGGCAAACCGGTTCTCCGCGAGGGACGCTACTTCGTACCGGTCATCATGACGGCCAATAAGGGATCGATCGCGCCGCAGGCGATGTCGCTGCGCGTTCACTTCGACGGCGAAGTGGGCAACGCCACGATCCGCAAAGCGGGAGCCGCGAAGGATCTTGCAGTCGCATTTGAGACCAACCGTCTTGCAGGCAACGACCTGTCGTACCTCGTTTCGTACGGCAATCTCTCCCTCGGGACATCAGCTTCAGCCGTCGTCGCCGAGATCGAGATTGAGAGCAGCAACGCCACGCTCAGTATCGATCCGCAGCTGACGATGCTCAGCAATCAGGCCGGAACCATGACCGCGTCTGTTGCGAACGGCAAACTCCAGGTGACCGGCGTGAAGATCGGCAACGGGTCAGCGCCGCAGCCCCGCACACCGGACCACAAAGTGAATTAAGCGGTATAAGGAACGTTATGAAATCGAAAGCAAATCAATTGAAGACCGTCCGTGCCGCGCTGCTGATCGGTGTGATCGCCAGCTTCGTATCGACGACTGCCATCTGGGCGGGATCGATCTCCACCCCCGACGTGGTCACGGTAGCCACGGTCACCGGTCCGCAGTTCAGCACGGTCGATGTGCCGGTCTTCATCCGCGATTCCTCCGGCACGCCGCTCGGCCTTGATCAACCGGCCGGATTCCACATTCAGGCGTACTCCATCAAGGTGAACTACGCGCCCGCGTCGGCCGTGCAGTCGATTACGTTCACGCGTGGTGGCGTCACCACATCGCTGACGCCCGCGTCTGAAAGCAGCCCGAGCAGCGCTGGATCGATCTCTCTCATCGATTCATTCAGCGAGGCGACCAACCCGATCCCTCTAACGCTCAACGGCGCATTGCCGGGTAATCAGGTGGCCACATTGCACGTGACGCTTGCCGCCACAGCGACACCTGGGACGATCATCACGCTCACGCTCGATCCGACGGCGCTCACACAGCTGTCGAACGCCTCGGGAACGGTGGGCGAGATGGTCAGCAACGGCACTCTGACGCTGGTCAACGGCTCGATCACCGTCGTACCCTCGGTTCCCGCGCTCGGACACATCGCACTTCTGGTGCTGGCCATCTCGCTGGCCTTCATCGCCATCCGCTCGCGCTTCTGATCTTCAGAGCCGGCCCGGTTCGCCGGGCCGGCTCTTTCTTTTGATTCCGGTCCTCGGAATGCGTGTAAGCCGCTAACAGTTATTTCGCCTTTGCACGCGTCCATTGCGCATCACCAGCCCCGAGGATCCCATTTAATGAACCCGAAGCAAACCCGCCTCGCGCCGTTCGCGGCGATTCTCCTACTGCTCCTTTTCATCCTAGCCACCGCTGCGCCGGCCTCGGCTCAGGACGCCATTACTGTCGGCACCGTGACCGCTAGCGGTAACACTGTTGATGTTCCCGTTTACGTGCGCGATGTCGCAGGTACGCCCTTGGGAATTGATCAGCCTGTCGGTTCGAAGATTCAGGCTTTCAGCATCAAGGTCATCTATGCGCCGACGGCTGCGGTGCAGTCGGTCACGTTCGCCAAAGCCGGAATCACAGCGGGATTGAATGGCAATGAGAACTCAGCGAATCCGTCCGGCAGTATCTCCTGGATCGCAAGCTTTCAGGAATCGACAAACCTCATCCCTTTCACACTGAACGCTCCCGCTCCGGGCGATCAGGTAGCTCATCTCGTCTTTACCCTCTCACCATCTGCTGCGCCAGGCTCCTCGATTAGTCTCACGCTCGATCCGTCGCTGACGGAGCTCATCAATGACAGCGGGACGAAGGGCGAATTTCCGCCCGGCGCACTTACCCTGGTCAATGGCGCGATCAACATCCCCAATCTGACGCTGCAGATCGTTCCGAACAACCGGGTGATCGAGGTGAATGAATCGACGACGTACACGGTGCAGACCAGCGCCAACGTCGGGTCGAACACGACTGTGACGCTTTCATCTTCGAATCCCGGTATCGCCACGATGCCGCCATCGGTGGACATCGCCGCCGGCTTGCATTCTGCAAATTTCACCGTCATCGGCTCCGCAGTCGGCGCAGCCACGATCACCGCCACGCTGCCGGCTGGCGCAGGCGGTGCGAATGCAACCGCGGAGTTGACCGTCAATCCGGCCACCGTTCCCTGCACGATTCCGACAGCGCCGCAGATCAGCGCTCCGGCAACCGCCAGCACCGGCACGCAGTACAGCGTCAGTTGGGCGGCGGTGAGCGATGCCACCGGCTACTCCGTCGACGAATCGACCGACGCGAATTTCCTGACCGTGACCACCGCCAACGTGGCTACCACCTCCGCGTCGTTCACGCACGCGGCGGCGAATCGCTACTACTACCGCGTTCGCGCTCGCAATCAGAGCACCGGTTGCAACACGTTCTCGCTCAACTCGAACGTCGTCTCGGTGCTCGTCAGCGTCGCGCCGGTCGCGCAAACGCGCATCCTCCCGGTCGTCGGCTCCGTGCCCGGCAATTTCGGCGCGTACTTCAAAACCTCCGTTCAGCTCTACAACGCGAAGAGCAGCGCCGTGTCGGGGAAGATCGTCTTCCACACGCAGGCAGTGTCGGGATCGTCGAACGATCCGTCGCTCGCGTATTCGATTCCGGCAGGCAAGAGTCTCTCGTACGCCGACCTCCTCCCCGCGATGGGCATCGCCAGCGGACTCGGAAGCGCGGACGTTGTCGCCGACGCCGGCTCGCCGTTCCCGGTGCTGCTCGCGCGCGTCTTCAACGACGCCGGCGCGGCCGGAACGACCGGGCTCGCGCTCGAGCCGATGGCCACATCTGACGCGCTGCAGAACGGCGACACCGGAGTGCTGATCGCTCCGGCGGACGCGCGTTTCCGTCTCAACATCGGCGTGCGCACGCTGGAGCAGGGCGTGGCCTTCAATTTGACCGTTCGTAACAAAGACGGCGTGGCGGTGAAAACGACGGCGAAGAGTTTCGGACCGACGTTCTTCCGCCAGATCGGATCAACCGAAATTCTCGACGGCTACGCACTCGCCGGCGGCGAGACGATCACGATCCAGATCACATCCGGCAGCGCCTTCGTCTACGGGTCAACGACCGACAACACCACGCAGGATCCCAGCGTGCAGTTCGCGAAAAAGGTGGAGTAGGCAATCCAAGAGCAGACGACATCGCCGGTGGATAAGCGACAGGAACGACGTCTGCCGCCGCTCCCCCTTCGCCGGGTCTCGACCAACAAATCAGCCCAAACGACACCTATTCGGATTTTCTAACTAACCCCGACTCCTCGCGCTTATGAGTAAGACGACCAACGCGGCGCCGAGGACGATCGAGCCGACGACTGCCGATGACCACATCAGCGCACATCGACGGCAGTGCGCGTCCGCGTACGCAACACTCATCGATCCTGCCATCAGAAAGCCCATGAACGCGTACAAGCTTGCGGGGACCGCGATCACGATCCCGATCCATGCGTACGGTCTCAGCCGTTCGTTCATGAGGTTCTCAGAAGTAACGCTTGCCGTTATCGCCCGGAGGAGACGGATACTGCTTCGAGCACTTCTTCTTGCACTTGTTCAGGATATCGTTCGCCCAGCTTTGACATTGCTTCCAAGGTGCCACACGCCGTTCGTCGGTCCCCAAACCGTTGCTGTCTATCAACGTCGCATCGACAGACTTCTCGTCAACATCACTGATCCGGAGGTGCTGATCCTTCAGCACCGCTTCGAGCGTCGCATTCCTACGTTCGGCCGTCGCACTAAAGCCAACGCCAAGCCTTATTCAGCGGCCCACGCCAGAAAGATGTCGAGGATCTCTGCAAGCGTGGTCACGTCACCCGCGCCGTTGAACGTGTTTTCCTCCACGTAGCAGCGCAGCCACGGCGGTTGTGGGTCGCTCGACAGATCACCGCGTTTGACTTCATCGAAGGGCTTACTTTCGAGTGTCGTTCCCCGGAGGCTGATCTTCAACCACCACCCAGGATTGTCAGTCGACCGGACAGAGATGCCGTGATCGTGCTCCCATTCCCCGTCGCACTGCTTGGCGAACCATGCCTGCAACTGCTGCAAGGTATCCGAGCGCATACGTGATCACAAGCATCCACCGAGCACCCACGTGTACCTGCAGTATCCAGGCCATTCTTGGACGACACGGCGGACAGCGCCGATTCAGAGCGTCGTACGTCCTCGCCGTCGTCGCGTTGTTCGCGTCCGTCACGGTGCTGAGGTTGCCTGCGGCATCGTATGCGTAAGTGGTGACGCCCGTGACGGCACTTGTCTGCCTGATCATGCGGCCGAAGTCATCGTAGACGTACGACGTCAGGTTGCCGTTGGGGTCCGTTACGGACGTGAGATTGCCGAGGACATCGTAGGCGTAAGCGGTCGCGATCTGGCCTCCTGGCGCTGAGGACAGTGTTTGCATTACCGAGGCGAGGCGATTCGCAGGATCGTACGCGTAAGACGTATTTGGCGCCGTGTGCCGTTCGTCCTGAACGCTGACGAGATTGTTGGCGCCGTCGTAGTGGTAGACGATCTTGCTGCCGTCAGGATGATCGATCTCGCGCAAACGCGCGAACGAGTCATACAGGAATGCGTCCGAGCGCGTCATTGTCCATGCGCCGGGATGTCCGCCGAGGTAGCGTTCGGCAGATTTGTGACCGGTGGCCGGGTCGTAGTCGTATTCGATCCGTTCATAGGCGGTCGCGGATACCTGGCGCGTCGTTGCCGTCGTTCGGCCGCGGTCGTCGTACTCGAAGGTTGTAGCTCCGCCTCCAGGCGTGGTTGTCGAGGCGATCGGACCGAGCGCGGGCTGATAGGTGCGGGAGTTGACGATGTCGGTTCCACACAGGGGATCGGCGCCCGTATCGCATCCAGACACGCCCTTCAGCGTCGAGGTGATCAGGCGCCCGATCGTGTCGTATGAGGATTCCGTCGCTATGCCATTTGGATCAACTGTGCGGCCTGCGTTGCCGAAGACGTCGTAATTTTCAAAGCGGGTGATGTGTCCCGCGGCGTTTCGTAACGCGGCGAGATGTCCGCGCCATGTTGCAGGGACGGCAGTGTCAATCGGGTAGTACACCGATGTCGTTGTGTCAGTGACGTCGGTGCGGGGACCATCGCTGACCTTCCGAAGGCCGCTGGGTTGGGAAAGGGTCAACCACGCCGCGTTGAATGCACCTCCCGGATTGAACGCCGCGGCTTCGGTGCCGTTGTACAGGCTCGTGTTCGACGTGTACTGGACTTGTTGCGCAGGGTTGCCGGTCTCTCCTGTCGTGACCTGCTGGGTGATCGCGCCCGTAGCTGGATCGAGTTGAATCGCCACGGTGCGGACCTGATTGAGATCGAGCACGCTGGCCGTCGAAGTGACGGTTGCAATATCGGGCCAGTTGGCGTCGCCGTAGGTGTAGCTCGTCGTCAATGTCGAAGATGTTGGCGTGAGATCGACCGTGAGTAACGACGTGGGCGTCTGCCTGCAGTGGCCTGCGTCGTTGGCCGGATCACAACCGGTAGGGCGGTAAGGACCGCTGAGGGTGGTGACGCGGTCGTTCGCATCAAACTCGCGCACGCTGATGTAGCCTCGGGAATCCTGCTCCCGAAGGAGATGTCCATTCAGCAGATCGTAGGCGTATACGGCGTCGTTTGTTCCGCAGGTTGCACAGTGGCCGATGATCTGCACCGTCCGCGGACGTCCGGCGATGATTCGAGTGTAGTACTCGGTAACCGCGCCAGTACCTGACGTTGTTCGGGTGAGCGTTTCGGAGGGGTCGCGTCCATCTGTGTAGTCGATCGAGGTAATGTCGTCCTGATCTGATATCGATGACGTCGCGCGTGGTGCCAGGCCCGCGTAATCATGAGACTCCATCAGAGATCCGCGGGCGTCGTACGCTGCCGTGAGACCATTGTTGTACTCGTACCTTCGCCACGCCGCTCCCGAAGGTCCTGTCACATTCACGAGATTACCGCTGCCATCGTAAGTGTAGGTCCAGGCCAGCGAGGTACCGTCGATGGCGATGGAGTTGATCCGGTTTGCAGTATCGGGCGTGATCGTCCAGCCCCAATTGCCCCAGGAGTCGGTCACATGTGATGGAACGCCGCTGGCATCGTAAGAAATGACTACGTCGCGGCCACCGGCGGCCCGAGAATGTACGCGCAACACGCGTCCGGATCCCGCGTCAAAAATCGTCTCTGTTGCACTGCGAGGTTCGCGCAGCGTGAATGTGCCCGCGCCCGGAATGAGGATGGCCGGCGTACTCCCCCGGGGCCACATCTGAAGCCAGCCGCCATCGACGTTCTGAAAAAGGTACTGGGAACTCGCGGCGGTTCTCACTTCGAGAAAGGTCGTGCCGAGGGTCTGCGATTGGTACGTCCGCATCTTTGCGTCGAAGAGACTCTTCCAGCCGTTTCCGAAGAATCCCCCGCCGCCCTGGCGATCGTAGGTTCGCATGAGCGGGGCGAAGTCGCTTCCCGGCAACGCATCGCGGTCGGTCATGCGCATGTTGCCGTTGGCTAATCGGATCGGTTTTCCTGCGCAAAACGAACAGGACGAACCTGACGATGCATCTCCCGACCCTGGACATTCATTGTCGCCGCTGTTGAGGACCGTGGAAACCTTTCTATCCCCGCATGCCACGACAGTCAGCATTACCATCGTTGAGTCGGAACCGTCGGGCCAAGCGCTGAATCCCACCGTTTGGTGCCCTGTGAGGTTGTGGTCGCCGGGAAAATAGCCTGGGGATGTCGAGCTTCCGAGACGTTCGACAACTAAGCCGTTATCGGTCCATGCCGAGTCAGCGTCATATTTTACTTCGCCAAAAATCTCATATGGCGCTGGGTTAATGGCGTTTACGGCTGTGATCGAAGGAGTGTGGTCAAAGTCAAAGGTCTTTGTCTCGATGTACGGCGGGTCATCCGGAACACCGCATTCTCCATTTTCTTCGTTTACTTTGGAGCAGGTAACGCTCATAGACCAGGAGTGGGTTCCCTGGAGGCATGAGTAACACAACCCACCACTGATCCCTGATTGCGAGCACGGCGAATGGGGACAAGTTATTTGAGGGACAAACGCGTTGTCGTCAAATCTTAGTGACACTTGAACTGCGCTGTTGGGACACGCTGACGAACTCCCTGTGATAGACAGTGTGAGGCAGGACGGGTTTGCCGTCTTTGTCAACGTGAGTGACCCCGTGCACGTGGCTTGGGCAGGCGACGCGAGTAGCAGCAGAGCAGCTACGCCTACAGTGCAAATGACATATCGCACGAACGCTTGAAACGGTGCAGCAATCGTCGTAGGAATTACTGTGCGCACAATGGTTATGCGGGACTCCTTAGTCAGGCTAGGGTTGCGTTTATGATGATTAAGGCGTCATTATGCCACAGCTAGTGGCTGGAGCGGCAAGGATTGGGAAGCCGTTGAGTGGTGCATTTCGGTAAGGCCATCCTGACGACTGCGCGGAGGACATTGATCGCGCCGGCTGATCTAAGAGGCATGGACGCCTCCTTGGCAGCCCCCCTTCGCGCCACGCCAAAGCCCGTCGTGCCGCATCGCGTCAACGCCGAAGTTGAATGTTGAATGAACGCCACGGATCACCCCCGCGCCGTTGAACATTGAAACTCAACATTGCCTTACTTCGTCGGCGGATCGGTTAGGAAGCCAACCTTCTTCGCGCCTGCCTCGTGCGCGGCGTCCATCGCTTCGATGGCGCGGTCGAAGGGCACCGTGTCGTCGGCGTTGATGAAGACGACGCGGTCGTTGACGGGGCGCGAGAGCATCTGTGGCGCGAGCGCGTCGCGGAGCGCTTTTGCGTCGCCCAGTTTCTGCGTGTTGAGATAGATCCCGTCCGTGCGGACGGTGACTACGAGCTGGTTCTGTTCCGAGGGCGGCGGCGCGCCGGTCACCTCGACCTTCGGCGGCACCTCGACGTCGAGTCCCATCTGCAGGATCGGCGTGGCCACCATGAAGATGATGAGCAGCACCAGCACCACGTCGACCAGCGGCGTGATGTTGATTTCGGATCGAACTCCGTGGCTGGAGCCAGCGGACATGGACATGTGCTTTTACCTCGCTGGGCGTGGGGAGTAGGGGGTGGGGGGTGGGAGAACTGCCGAACTGAATTTTCCGATCTCCCACACCCCACTCCCTACACCCCACTCCCTTCGTTTCACTTTCCTTGTTGCGCGATCTGTTTTCCGGCCATCTGGTTTTCGGTCAGGAACGATACGGCTGTGAAGTCGGCATCGTTCGCGGCTTTCATCACCATACGTACCTTGCCGAAGTTGATGCGCTTGTCGGCTTTCACCATCACGTTGCGGCCCGCGTTCTTGTCGTGCTCGGCCTTCATGTAGCGTGGCAGGTCGCGGTCGGGAATCCAGTCCTGGCCGATGAAGACCGTGCCGTCCACCTTGATCGACACGATCAGGTCGGACTCCTTGCCCGGCTTCTTCTCCGAGTGCGCGCCTTGCGGCAGCGCGACGTCGACACCTGACTGCAGCATCGGCGTGACCACCATGAAGATGATCAGGAGCACGAGACAGACGTCGACCAGCGGCGTGACGTTGATGTCTCCTTTGACTTCGTCGGGGCTTCCGCCCCCAGCGCCGAATGCCATCCTCGACTCCTAGCGAACCGTTGCTGAGCTGGCGCGAACGCGCGCCTCGTTCTTGATGAAGTAGTCGATGAGCTGGGATGACGAGTTCGACATCTCCACCTGAAAGCGTTCGACCTTGTTGAGGAAGTAGTTGTAGAGCCAGACCGCCGGGATGGCCACGAAGAGTCCGAACGCGGTCGTGACGAGCGCTTCGGCGATACCGGCCGAAACGGCGCCGAGTCCGCCCGACCCGCTGATGGCCATGCCCTGGAAGGCGTGGATGATGCCGGCCACGGTGCCGAACAGGCCGACGAACGGAGCGGTCGTGGAGATCGTGGCCAGATTGCCGAGGCCTTTTTTCATCTCCGCGGTGGTCATGAGCGACTCACGTTCGATGGCGCGTTGGCCTGAGGCCACGATGTCAAAGTCGTCGGGCAGCGTCTGCGTCGACTCGTATTGAAACTCGGTCAGCCCGGCACGCAGCACGCGCGCTAGGTGCGAGTGGCGGTAGCGCTTATCGCTGGCGAGTGTGATCGCTTCCTCGAGCTTGTGCTGCTTGAGCAGCGGCGTGACGCCGAGAGCGATGCCGAGCGATTCGCGCTTCGCGCGTTGAAAACGAATCAGCCGTTCGATGGCGATGGTCAGCGACCAGATCGACATCAGCGCCAGCACGACCACGACGCCTTTCGCGACCCAGTTCATGGTCGCCCACATTCCGAGGAGGCTGAAATTACTGTTCATCCCGTCCATTACTTCTCTCCTTTTCGAGTGATAAGTGGTCAGTGGTCAGTGGTCAGGGACTTCCGCTGACCACTGGCCACTAACCACTTATCTCAGTGCAGCGTGAAATTCACCGTGAGCGTAAAAATGACCGGAACGGCTTGTCCGTTGAGCGTTCCGGGTTTGAACTTCCAGCGTTTGACGGCGTCCACCGCCGATTGATCGAGTCCGAGGGGAAGACCTTTTAGCACGCGAACATCGGTGACGTTGCCGTCGCGGTCGATGATCGTTTCGAGGATGACCATCCCTTCGATGCGCGCCTTGCGCGCTACGTCGGGGTAGATCGGATCGACCCGTTTGACGGCGACGGGCGGGTTCACGTCACCGCCGACGCGCATCGGTTTGTCGCCGGTGCCGCCGACCTGCCCGCCGAGTTGGCCGCCGAGGGTGCCGCCCAGCGTTCCGCCGACCACGCCTCCCACGACGCCGCCGACCACCCCGCCAACCTGTCCGCCTACGACGCCGCCTTCCTGTCCGCCGGTGGTGTCGGTCGGAACGTTTTCGACCTGCGGCACTTCACGCGGAGTCTGCGTCGGCTGATGGAATGTTTGATGGGTCTGCGGCTCGACGTGCTGCACGTGCGGCGTCGATGATGCGTGCGATGCCGCGGGCGGCGGGGGAGGTGGCGGTGGTGGCGGGGCGGAGACGACGAAGGCCTGAATCGGTTTGGTGA
>JAXDIO010000294.1:0-3638 GCA_034663965.1 Thermoanaerobaculia bacterium
TCCAGCCGCGCAAGACGTTCAACGAAGCGTCGATCGACGAACTGGCGCGCAGCGTCCGCGAGCACGGCATCGTGCAGCCGCTCGTCGTCACGCGCGCCGGCGACAAGTACAAGCTCATCGCCGGCGAGCGCCGTTTCCGCGCCGCGCAGAAAGCCGGCTTGACCACCGTCCCCGTCCTCATCAAAGAGATGATGGCGGAAGGCGATGCGCTGCAGATCGCGCTCATCGAAAATATCCAGCGCGAGGACCTGAACCCGATCGAAGAAGCGATGGCGTATCACCAGCTCCACGACGATTTTCAATTGACGCAGGAAGAGATCTCGCGCCGTGTCGGCAAGGAGCGGTCGACCGTTGCCAACTTCCTGCGTCTGCTGAAGTTGCCGGATCCGGTCAAGAAGCTGCTCGCCTCCGGCCAGCTCTCGATGGGTCACGCGCGAGCCTTGCTGGCCATCGAGTCGCCGAAGAAGCAGGAGCAACTCGCCGACCGCGTTGTCCGGAAGAACCTCAACGTCCGGCAGACGGAGATGCTGGCCTCCGAGAGCTCACCGAAGACGGCGGAGAAGAAAGAAAAAGAGAAAGACGTCTTCACGCGCGACGCGGAAGACAAACTACAAAGGACTTTACGAACGAAAGTCGAGATCGACCGCAGACGCCGAGGAGGAGTGATTCATATCCGCTACGGCAGTGAAGACGAACTGATTCGCGTGGTCGATGAGCTCATGGGACGGCGGCGGTAATATGGGAGCAGAGATGAAAAACAAGAGCGGTGAACTAAACGGCTTTCTCGATCGCGGCTCGTCGTTTCGCGGCGAACTGGAATTCGAAGACACGATGCGCATCGACGGCCGTTTTAACGGCAAGATCATGACGAAGAACGAGCTGATCGTCGGCGAGAGCGCGCAGATCGAAGGCGAGATCCACGCAGGCCGCATCGCCATCAGCGGCACGGTCGTCGGCAAGATCATCGCCATGCAGCGCGTCGAGATCCATCGCAACGGCAAGGTCTACAGCGACATCGACACGCCGGCGCTGATCATCGAGGAAGGTGCCATCTTCCAGGGCAATTGCGTGATGGGCGACAAGAAACCGGCGTTAGTGACGAACATCGCGTCCAAAAGTTAATCCTGCTCTGAGCGCAGCGAAGAAGCAGGATCTCCGGTGAGGCCGCTCTGGGGTAAGTTCTCAACCTGTTCGGCCTTACCGGAGATCCTGAATCTTCGCTGTGCTCAGTTCAGGATTGGGTGTTAAGCCAGCCGCGCATACGCGCCACCAACACGATCGCCTCGGGGATCGTGTACTCATCCTCGGCGCCAAGCGCGTCTTCCCATTGCAGATCCCACGCGGCGGCTTCGCGATCGCCTTGCGACGAGGAAGTGAAATTCAGCTCGCAGACATCGCCAATGTACTCGTCCCCATCGCGCAGCGGCAGGCCGAACGTGCGGCAGACGAGCGGACGATTTTCATACATCAGACACTCGCCGCGCTCGTCCAGATTCGGACACGGCGTTGACGCTGTGCGCTCGAAGAACGCATCCTTGATCGATGGTGCGCAGTTGCGGAGATCAGGGTGCTTCGACGACTCCACGATCTCCTGCGAACGACGAATGACCATCTTGCGCCGCGACGGATGCAGTTTCGCCAGTCCTTCAGCGATCAGCGGAACATCGCCGGAGCCGATTTCGAACAGGCCGTAGCAGCAGAGCGAACATCCGCGTCCGCACTGCAGGTTCTGCGGCTGCGACTCGCTGACGGAGCGGAAGAAATCGTCGGCGCGATCGAGGATGCGCGTGTACGTTTCGTCAGCGGATTTCCCAGACACGCGACGCACAACCGGCGAGGTGACAACCTTCTTTCCCTTGTGGTATACAACCGCCGCCTCGGGGTTGGGCGCGGCTCTCACGTGCCCGTTTTTCCGGCTCCAAACAGTCTATGCAAATCAATTTGATGCCCGATTACTCTCTGCTCGCGATCATGGTGATTTTCATCCTGAACTACCTGATCGTGCGCAAGTTCTTCCTGCAGCCGATCAATCAGGTGATCGAGGCGCGGGAAACCGAGGTGCGCTCGGCGAACGAGATCTACGAACAGTCGCTGCTGCGCTTCCAGGAAGCAACGACGCAGATGGAAGAGAAGCTCCACGCTGCCCGCCACGTTGCCGCCGATGTGCGCGACCGATTTCGACGCGAGGCTGCCGCGTACCGCACCACGATCGTTACCAAAACCCATGACGACGCCAACGGCATCGTCAGCGAAGCGGATGCGAAGCTGACGGGCGACGTCGCCGCCGCGCGCGCGAAGATCGTCACCGAGTCGGAAGCGCTGGCGCGCCTGGCCGCCGAGCGCATCCTCGGGAGGCCGGTCTGATGCGCCGCGCGATCTTCATCATTCTTCTATTGCTCATTCCGGCGATTCTCTTCGCGCAGACGAACCACGCGAACGATGCGAACAACGTCGCGCAAGGTGCCGAAAAAGCGGCGCACGAGCAGGTTCATCCCAACGAAGCTCATGGCGGGGAGCACGAAGCGCCGAAAACCTACTTCGGCATCCCAGGCTGGATCCTGAAGCTCGCCAACATGCTGCTCTTCATCGGCGTGCTCGCCTGGTTCCTCAGCGGGCCGATCAAGAAGGCGCTCATCGACCGGCGCGTGCAGATTCAGGCCGACGCCGAAGAGGCCAAAGCCCGGCGCGCGAAAGCCGACCAGCTTGCGGCCGACATCCAGGCGCGGCTCACGCAGATCGAGAACGACGTCCGCGGCATTCAGGAACGGGCGCAGGCCGAGGGCGAGAAACAGAAGAGAGAGTTGATCGCGGCCGCGGAAGCTGAGGCGCAGAAGATTCTGCAGTCGGCGCGGAACGAAGTTGACAACCGGCTGAAGCGCGCGCGGCACGAGTTGACCGAATATGCCGGTGAGCTGGCCACGCAGCGCGCGGAGCAGATCCTGCGTGAGAAGGTCACGGACAACGATCGCGAGCGGCTCTTCGATGAGAGCGTCCGCGAAGTGGCGGAGGCGCGCTCATGATCCGCAGATTCGCACGGCCGTACGCGCGCGCCATCATGGACGTCGCGCAGTCGCCAGAAAAAGCGGCGACTCTTCGCGACGAGCTGACGGAGTTCGAGCAGGTCCGCAAGTCATCGACGGATTTGCAGCTGATGTACGCGAATCCCGGCATCGAACACGGCGCGAAGACCAAGGTCACTGCCGCGATTGCCAAGCGCCTCGGCCTTTCGGATTTCGCCGTCCGCCTGCTCGACGTGCTCATTCAGAACCGCCGTATCAACGACCTGAGCGACATCGTGGCCGGCCTGGCAACGATGATCCGCGACGCCACCGGCGTAGTCGCCGCCGATGTCCGTTCGGCCAGCAAGCTGTCATCGAAGGAAGAGGGCGAGCTTCGGGCCATGCTGGAAAAGAAAGTCGGCGCGAAGGTCGACCTCGACGTGACCGTCGATCCGGCGCTCATCGGCGGCTTCGTCGCCAAAATCGGCAGCGAGGTTTACGACGCCTCGGTTGCCGGCAAGATCGAGAAATTCCGCGAGTCATTAGCGTGACGCATATTTCGTGACGCATTTTCGGGAGACTTTATGGCTGTGGATTTGAAAGCAGAAGAAATCACAGAGATTATTCGCCAGCAATTAA
>JAXDIO010000299.1:0-27986 GCA_034663965.1 Thermoanaerobaculia bacterium
CTCGAAGCGGACGTCCAGCTTCACGGCATCACGCGTGAGTCTCTTCTCGGTTCGCTCGACATCGATCTAGCGAAAGTGTTCATCGTCTCTCACGTCGACTTCGTCGCCACTCCGTCAGCCGAAACAATCGACATCGAAGGCCTCGGCCCGATCGGCATCACCATGTCGCCCGCCCGCGGCAAAAAGTGCGGACGCTGCTGGCAGTATCGCGAAGAAGTCGTCGAAGACGGCGGCCTCTGCGCGCGCTGCGATGAGGTGGTCGTGAACCTGGTCGTGCCCGAGCAGCCGACGGTGTAGTAATGCGCTACGCCGATCTGCACACGCACACCTATCACTCCGACGGCACCCGTTCGCCGGCGGAGGTGATCGACGTCGCGCTCGCGCATGGGATCGAGATCGTTGCCATCAGCGATCACGACAATCTCGCGGCGTACTTTGAGATCAAGACGTACGCCGATTCGAAAGGCGTCACGCTGATTCCGGCGACGGAGTTGTCGTGCGCGTACGAAGGCGTCGATATTCACATCCTCGCGTACGCGTTCGATGCGCATGACGAGCGGATCGAGGCGAAGCTGCAGCGGTTCCGCGACGCGCGGCAGACGCGCGGACGGCGCATCGTCGAGCGCTTGCGCGCGCTCGATTACAACATCAGCTCCGAGCGCGTCGAGCAGCTCGCAGCCGGCGGCGCAGTCGGGCGTCCGCACGTGGCGCGCGCGCTGGTGGAAGCGGGCTACGTCGCGTCGGTATCGGAGGCGTTCGACAAATTGCTGCGTCCCGGCAAGCCGGGGTACGTCGAGAAGGATCGCTTCGCCATCGACGAAGCGGTGGCGTTGATGCGCGCAACGGGCGGGCTCACGTCGATCGCGCATCCGACGCTTTATCCCGATCACGAGCGCATCGTTCCGCAACTGCTCGACGCCGGCATCGACGGCATCGAAGTCCTGCATCCCGACGTCAACGCGGAATGGCGCGAGACGTACAGCAACATGGCGCGCTTCCGCGGCAAGATGCTGACCGGCGGCTCGGACGATCACGGCACCGTTAAGAAAACGGAGACGCTCGGGACGATCAGGGTGCCGGAGGATTGGATCGGCGCGATTCTGGAACGGCTGTAGTCGTGTCCCTCCGCATCGTCTTCTTCACCTTCATCCTCCTCGCGCTCCTCGGCGACGCGCGCATCTTCCTTTTCGTTTTGAACCGCTTCGTCTTCGGCAGCCATCGCGAAGAGCACAGCGAATGGAAGTGGTTGATGTTTGCGACGCCGCCCGTGTTGATCGCGCTGACGGCGCTGATCTGGCCTCTCAATCAGTGGCTCGACTGGCTGTTGGCCTCACGCGTCGTAGAACGATTCACGCCGCAGCGTCTGGAGGACATCGCATGGTCGCTCGCGCTCGCGAAGATTGGCGCGGTGTGGCTGATCGTCGCCGCGGCGGTTGGCAGCTACTGGATTCTCGATCGCGTTCGGGTGAACTACCTGCCGTCCGCTCCACTCGTCGGGATTCGCGACCAGCCGTCCGAGGTGATCGCGCTGCGGCGAGCACACGTTCCGTTTGCGTGGCTACGCCGCCTCGGCGCGCACAACGACGTCTACGACATTGAAGTCACGCGACACGAAATCATCATCGACGATCTGCCGCCGGCGTTCGACGGTTATCGCATCGCGTTTCTGACCGACACGCACGTCGCGTCGTTCATGCGTCGCGGCTTTTACCGCGAGGTCGTGAAACAGGTGCAGCGATTCACACCCGACGTGATCCTCTTCGGCGGCGACTTTGTCTCGTTCACGCGGCACATTCAGTTGCTGCCCGAGATTCTCCTCGACGGTCTCACAGCTCCCGACGGTCTCTTCGCGATCCTCGGCAATCACGACTACTGGGCGGGTGCGGACGAGATCACCGGGATCCTGCGTGCGCACGGAGTCCGCTTCATCACGAACGACGCCGTGATGCTCGCGCGCGGCTCGGCGCGCCTGCCGCTGGCGGGAATCGACGAGATCTATCGCGGGACGCCCGATGTGGCGCGCGCGTTCGCGGGACTCGATCCGGCCAAGCCGTGCATCGCCATCAGCCATCATCCGGACATCGTCGACATCATCCGCGGCCAACGTATCAATCTGCTACTTTGCGGCCACACCCACGGTGGCCAGATTCGCTTTCCGTTCTTCGGATCCGTGGTGGTTCCGTCGCGGCACGAAGCCGAGTACGCGGCCGGATTTCACCGCATCGGAGCGGTGTTGTTCTACGTCAGCCGCGGCATCGGAGCGATTCCGCCGTTGCGCATCCTCTGCCGTCCCGAGGTCGCAACGTTCGTTCTGAAGCGCGGCAGTCGAAGCGAATGATCACCCGTTTATCCGAGGTTTGGCCGAACGTGGAGCGCATTGCGCGCGCCGAGGGAGTGTTGCGCGTTGGCGCGAGCGATCTCGATGATGATCACGCCGCGCTCTTCGACGAATGGCTCGAACGTGGTCATCACGCGACGATGCAGTACCTCGCGAAGACGGCGAGCATTCGACGCGATCCGTCCGCGCGATTTCCGTGGGCGAAATCAGCGATCGTGATTCTCGTTCCGTATTCGTCGACGCGCCCCGAGGCGCCGGACGGTGCGCTGTCGAATCACATTGCACGCTACGCACTCGGCGACGACTATCACGACGTCCTCGATCGCATTCTGCGGAAGATCGAAGCCGAGGTGGCTCCGCATGGAAAGACGTGGCGCTATGTCGATACCGGGCCGTTGTCCGATCGCGCGCTGGCGACGCAGGCGGGACTCGGCTGGATTGCCAAGAACGCGATGCTGATCAACGAACAGATCGGCTCGTACACGTTCATCGGAACGTTACTGACGTCGCTCGAAAACGACGTCGTGGCGGATGCGGTCGCCGATCGTTGCGGCACCTGCACGCGCTGCCTTGACGCCTGTCCGACGCATGCGATTCTGCCGAACCGCACGATCGCCTCGGAACACTGCATCAGCTACGCAACGATCGAACATCGCGGCGAGCTTCCGAATATCCCGCTGGCATCGAACGCCTTCGGCTGCGACATCTGCCAGGAAGTCTGTCCCTGGAACAAGGAGCCAGCGGCACCGCACCCCGCCTTCGCGCCGCGCGACGAATACCGCGCGACGCCGATCACGGATCTCCTTCGCTACGACCAGGCGGATTTCTCTGCGCTGTTTCGCAAGTCCGCGATCAAACGCGCGAAGCTGGCCGGCATGCAACGGAACGTGGCCGCGTTGACAGAGCCGGAAAGCCGAGGGATGCTGAAGGCATGACGAAGGCTGGGCAGCCAGGCGCTTCAAATAGACCGCGGCTTAAAACTGACGATTCCTTTCTTAAGTTTCCCGACCCCGACCTCGGCCTCTCGGCGAGTGGACACCGCCGTCGCTACACCTCGATTGGGATCCTGTTGAAGATCTCGTCGCTGAACGAGACCGGTACCGCAACGTTGGAAGGCACAAAACTATGACAAAAGACATCAGCGTGCAGGAAATGCAGGAACACTTCGCGGATCACATCGAAGAGGTGCGCCGAGGCGTGACGTTGCGGCTGATCGATGGGGGAGCCCTCGTCGCCGAGATTTCGCCCGCAGAAGATTCGACGATGTCCGAAATACTAAGTAAAAAGTTGACCGACGAATTGGTTTTTCGGCCCGCGATCCGCGCGATGCGTGACGTCGTTCTTCCGCCGCCATTAAGAACCGAGCGCGACATCCTCGAATATCTTGAAGAGGAACGCGCCGACCGTTGATCACCTACCTTGACTCATCCGTCGTCTTGCGAATCGTCTTGGGCGACCCCGAGCCGCTGCCCGCTTGGAAAGAAATCGAGCATGCCATATCCAGTGGCCTACTCCGCGTGGAGTGTCAACGAACTCTTGAACGAATGCGCCTCGCGGAAAAGAAGCCGGAAGACGTGATTGCAATCCGGAAGAAGACCGTTGACGAACTGATGTCCGCGGTAGATCTGTTTGACGTGACAAACGGCATCCTTCGGAGCTGGCGAGCCTTTCATTGCAGCATTGAAAACTTTGGATGCGATTCATCTCGCAACGGCGTTGGCGATTCGTGATGAACGCAAAGAGAGCGTGGCGTTTGCGACTCACGACAAGCAACTCGGCCGCGCCGCCAGCGCTCTCGACTTTCCCGTCTTAGGCGTCGTCTAAGGCAGTTCGAAAGTCCGACCAATAATCGACGGATCGATCGACCGATCCAGGTACTCCCATACCGCCAGTGCGTCGGGATGATCGGCGATTGCCGGCGCGGCGGTGCGGGTGGTGGGGTCGGCGATCATCAGGCGCGCGCGGCGGTACCAGTGCATCGCCTCGTCGGGATTGAGGCGCAACTCCTCGCGGACGCATTGGATCAGCAGGTACTGCTCGGTCGGGACGCCCGACATTTCGTTCGCCCGTGACGCCAGGTGACGGGCGCGGGCGCGGATCACTTTCAGTTTCAGCGCCAGCGAATGCGTATCGAGGATCGCGGCGCCCGTTTCGCAGAGATGTCCGATCGCGAGGCGGAGCAGCTCCGGTTTCTCGTCGATGATCAAGCCGCTGCGGTAGGTCGACGGATTGACCGACTTCATCGACGACCACGCCACTGCTGCGGCGACGGAAACGTTGAGCGGACCAACCGCAAATGACAGCGTGCCGGTCGATGACGGCGCGAGCGGACGCGACGTCTCGATTCGTGTACCGCGGGCGGAGAGATTTTCGATCATCGTGTGCTCGCGGTTCCACGTGGCCTCGAGCACCGGCGATACGTCGAAGCGATCCGTGGAGCGCAACTCCTCGATGCGCGTCGTCCGCTTCATCCCCTGCAGATGCGCGAGGACGCCGTCGATCACGCTCGGCTCGACGTAGGTGCGCACGCCGGTCATGAAGCGTCCCGCGACGGCGGGATCCGGTTTTGTCCAGACCACCACCGCTTCGAAGTTCGTCGGCGGGAGGCCTTCGATCGCAACCTGCAACAGCGACTTCTGCCCCATTTCAACCGGCGTCGCGTGGCGGAAGCGTGCGCCTTTCACGGAGATGTCGGAGACCAGCACCGGAGCCGAGGCGAAACGGCCGTTTAGCGCCGGGGCGATGAGGAAACGCTCGGCGGTGCGCAGACTTCTGGCGGCGGCTTCGTACATGCGGGATGGCCGCGAAAGGTATAGCACGGCCACAGCCGGCCTTGTGAGCCGGATCACTCATAATGCGCGGCCGTGCCTCGCTACGACGTCATCACGTTTGACTGCTACGGAACGCTCATCGATTGGGAGTCCGGCATCGCGAATGCGTTCCTCACCACCGCGGCGGCGGACGGCGTGACGCTCACGCGCGAGGCAGTACTGCGCGCCTACGCGGAGACCGAACACCGCGTGCAGGCGCAGAGCTATCGTCCCTATCGCGAAATCCTGCGTGACACCGCAGTTCGCGTTGCCGCGATGGTCGGCTGGCCGCTCGTTGCAGAACGCGCGGACTTTCTCGTCGACAGCCTCCCGTCGTGGCGACCATTCCCCGACACGAACGCAGCACTCGAGCGGCTCGCCGCGGTCAGCCGCCTCGGCATCCTCTCGAATATCGACGACGATCTGCTCGCCGCCACGCGCGAACACTTCACCGTCGACTTCGACATCATCGTCACCGCGCAACAGGTGCGCTCGTACAAGCCGGGACATGCGCACTTTCAGACCGCGCGCGAGCTGATCGGGTCGTCATCATGGCTGCACGCGGCCGAGAGCAATTTCCACGACGTCGTCCCCACCAACATCCTCGGCATCGACAACGCCTGGATCAATCGCCAGCGTCAGCGGGAGCTGCCGGGCGGCACGCCGAAGTACAAATTCGACGACCTTGCGGGGCTGGCCGAGGCGATGAGCTAGCACTGCACGCTTCCGCTTTCCGCCATCGCGTAGGAGAATCCGGAGTCCGTTTCATCTCGGCAGAAGAGGGGTAAGTGAATGCGTAGTCGAATCGTCGCAGTAACTGTGATGCTGTTCCTCGCCAGTGTGGCCGCCTTCGGCCAGACTCCGAATCCAACGCCAACTCCCGCGCCGTCTCCGGTGCCTCAAACCTACGTACAGACCACGGCGGACCCGACGCCCGACTGCACGCAGCCGGGAACGAATCGGCTGTGCGGCGATCAACGCGACTCATTGATCGCTGACGTTTACCTCGGCGAGGCGGTCGACAACTTCGCCGGCGACACGACGTTGAAGTATCTCAATCCGCAGGCCGCCAACAGCAACCTGCTGCGCGCCATCGCCGGCGTCGATTTCCAGTACCGAATGATCGGCGACAAGAGCTCGAAGAGGCAGCTCTGGGTTTATGGCCAGACCGTCTACGGCGTTCGCAGCACGGACGTCGACTGCAAGAACCCGAATACAATCCAACTCTCGATCTGTACCAATAACATCGGATCGACGACGACCGACACGGTCCTGAAAGCCGCGCCCGATCAATTCATCGCCATCCTGCGCGGCGCCAGCAGCCTCGAGGCCTTCGTCGGGGCGCGCTACGAAACGGCGTTGCTGCAGTCGGGAACGGAGAGTCCGGCGCGCATTTTCGTCGACCTGCAGCTAGGTTTTCTGAGCGTCACCGGCAGCGGTACCGATGCCGTCGACATGCACCACCTCGGCATCGGCGCGATCGCCGTGAACGGCATCTTCCAGCAGAGCTTTCTGGAAGCCGGCATCGGCAAAGACGATCTCTTCCAACGCAACCGCAATCGACGACTGATCGTGGACGGCTACCTCACCGTCGATCCGCACTACATCCCCGGATTCAAGAACATCGTCGGCGCCGGCTCACGCATCCGCCCCTTCATCGAGCTGACGGGCAACTTCGATGGCGGTCACGGCTCCGACAGCATCCAGACCTACTTCGGCCTCAACTTCGATCTCGATTACTGGCACGGAAACGGGCGGTAATCAGAAGCGGAAACTCAATCCGACCGATCCGGTGAACGCCGTTTCGCCGAGGACGGAACCACTGTTTCCGATGATCTGCTTCGCGTCGAAGCGCAGGCCAAGCGTCGGGCGAAACTGAAAGACTACGCCGCCGGAAATCTCCGGGTCGACAGTCCGAGTCGTAAACCTCAGAGTCCCATGACTGACTAACGGATCGCTGATGAGAACGGAGTTGTTCAGGTACCTCAGCCCGCCGCCGACGTACGGCTTCCAGCGGCTGTCGGTAAGGAAGTGATACGAGACGTTGGCGTCGATCGGATGGAAGTGAACCGTGGATGATGAAGTCACCGGCTGTCCACTGGTGACGACGGTAGAAAAATAGCGCCGAGACGGTTGGCTCGTCACGGAGAGCTCGGCGGAGATGTGCCTGTTGAACATGTGGCCGAACGCGCCTCCGTAGCTGACGTCGAGTCTCGAGCCACTGGAGCTCGAATAACTCAACATCGCATCCGAGAGGAAGACCGAAACGCTATTCGCGGGAGTGGCGTGCTCTTGAGCGAACGCCGACGCGACAACGAACAACAGCGAGACCGCAATGACGATCGATTTCCGCATGATTCCCTCCAGCCGTTAGGTTCTACACCCTTCGACGGCGGAGTGAGCGGCACGTTACCAATTGTCACAATCGTCGTTGGCGGATGTCACACCCGCTCGATGATCATCGCCGCCGCCTCACCACCGCCGATACAGATCGCGGCCATACCGCGCTTCTTGTTCTGCGACTCCAGCGCGTGCATGAGCGTGACCAGGATGCGCGCGCCGCTGGAGCCGATGGGGTGTCCCAAAGCTACAGCCCCGCCGTAGACGTTCATTTTCTCGTGCGGGATGTTCGCGTCCTTCATCGCCGCCATGGCCACGACCGCAAAGGCTTCGTTGATCTCGAAGAGATCGATGTCGTCCACCGTCATCCCGGCGCGTTTGAGCGCGATCGCGATCGCCTTCGCCGGCGCGGTCGTGAACCACTCCGGCTCCTGCGCCGAGGTGGCCTGCGCGATGATGCGCGCCATCGGCGTGCGGCCGTTCTTCTCCGCCCACTCGGCGGATGACACGATCAGCGCGGCGGCGCCGTCGTTGATCTTCGACGCATTCGCCGCCGTCACCGTGCCGCCCTCTTTCTGGAAGGCCGGCTTCAGCGATCCCATCTTGTCGAGCGGCGCCGCGAACGGCTCCTCGTCGTCGACGATCGACGACGATCCTTTTTTCGAAGCCACCTCGACGACGGCGATCTCTTTTCTGAACTTGCCGCTGCGCACCGCGTCCTGCGCGCGGCGATACGACTCGCGCGAGAACTCGTCCTGCTCCTCACGCGTGAAGTGGTACTTCGCCGCGCAAAGCTCCGCGCAATTGCCCATGTGCTTGTCGCCGTACGGATCCCACAGACCGTCGTGGATCATGATGTCGATCATCTTGCCGTTGCCCATGCGATAGCCGCTGCGCGCCTGCGGCAATGCGTACGGCGCGTTCGACATCGACTCCATGCCGCCGGCAACGGCGACATCGTATTCATCACAACGGATGTCGTTGGCCGCGTACATCACCGCCTTCAATCCCGAGCCGCAGACCTTGTTAACGGTGACCGCGCCCGCGCCGACCGGGATTCCCGCGCCGATTCCGGCCTGCCGCGCCGGCGCCTGACCGACGCCCGCCTGCAGGACGTTGCCCATGATCACCTGCTCGATCTGATCGGCCGATACGCCTGAATTTTCAAGCGCGCAACGAATGGCGATCGATCCCAACTTCGGCGCCGCCATCGACGAAAGTGTTCCCTGAAACGATCCGATCGGCGTGCGTGCGCCGCCGAGAATGACGATGTCTTTCATGTGAATCTCCAGTGGATTAGTAGATCAGTGGATTCGTAGATTAGTCGATCAGTGATCTGCGGTTCCGGTTCGCTCTCAACCTGATCTACGAATCTACTAATCCACTAATCTACTGGTAATCCACTCCGACCCACGACACCCGACCCCCTACACCCCGCTGATATGATCCAGCGCCCGACAGGAGTCAACACATGTCCATTACCGCCATCACGGACCGGCGCGTCCACATCCAGCCCAGCGACGTCCACAACGTTCTATCCCGGCACATGCTCGCCGACGGCTACGACGTCGTCATGGATCTCAACCGCTCGAAAGGCTCTTGGCTTTTCGACGCCCGCCGCGGCCGCGCCGTGCTCGATTTTTTCACCAACTTCGCCTCGATCCCCATCGGCTACAACCATCCGCGCCTCGACAATCCTGAGTTTCGAGACCGCATCGCCACGGCTGCCATCAACAAGCCCGCCAACTCCGACATCTACACGACCTACATGGCCGAGTTCGTCGAAACGTTCTCGCGGATCGCCGTCCCCGCATCCCTCAACAAGCACATGTTTTTCATCGAAGGCGGCGCCCTCGGCATCGAGAACGCGATGAAGACTGCCATGGACTGGAAAGTCCGCAAGAACATGCGCAAAGGACTCGGCGAACGCGGCACGCAGATCATGCATTTGCGTGAAGCCTTTCACGGCCGAACCGGCTACACGCTCTCGCTGACGAATACCGACCCGAAGAAGACCCAGTACTTCCCGAAGTTCGATTGGCCGCGCATCGAAAATCCGAAGCTAAAGTTTCCAGCCGATGAGGATGTCGAACAGCGTGAGCAAGCTGCCATCGCTCAAGCCAAACAATTTCTCGCGGAGCGCAAAGATGACGTCGCCGCGTTCATCATGGAACCGATTCAGGGCGAAGGGGGCGACAACCACTTCCGCCCCGAGTTCTTCCGCGCCGTCCGCCAGCTCTGCGACGAAAATGACATGCTACTCATCTTCGACGAGGTGCAGTCCGGCGTCGGACTGACCGGAAAGATGTGGGCGTTCCAGCATTACGGCGTCGAGCCCGACCTTTTCTGTTTCGGCAAGAAGACCCAAGTCTGCGGCTTCGCGGCCGGCGAGCGCATCTTCGACATCGACGACAACGTCTTCGCCGTCAGCTCGCGCATCAACTCGACATGGGGCGGCAATCTGACCGACATGGTCCGCTCGCAACGCTACTTTGAAGTGATCGACGAAGAGGATCTCGTCGAAAACGCCGCGAACGTCGGCGCGTACTTTGTCGGCGAACTGCAGCGCTTCGCCGAAGAGTTCCCGAGCCTCGTCTCGAACGTGCGTGGACGCGGACTGATGGCCGCCTTCGACTTGCCGAGCGGCGAAGTCCGCGACGCCGCGCTCAAGTCGTTCATGGCCAACGACGTGATGGTCCTCTCCTCCGGAAGCCGTTCCGCGCGTTTCCGTCCGTCGCTGAACCTGTCGATGGACGAAGCCGCGGAAGGCATCAAGCGGATGGAGAAGGCGCTGCAGGAGGTGGCGTAGCTCTACTTCACATCCATCGCTGGCGAAGCCTGCCTAAGAACCGCAGGGCACGGGGTTCAACCGCCAATGCCTTGACTTAGCGTCAAGCACCGCGACACGACGGAACGCTGGCGTCCTCGCCGGCTGGCTCGGCTGCGTCTCGCTGCCGACGTGACAAGGCCCTCGAATTTCGCTGGTAACGAGACACCCGTGCAAGCCTCCCATTCGGCAGCGAGGACGCAGCCGAGCCAGCCGGCGAGACGCCAGCGATCCGTTCGACGTGACG
Source organism: Thermoanaerobaculia bacterium (assembly GCA_034663965.1). Lineage (GTDB taxonomy): Bacteria > Acidobacteriota > Thermoanaerobaculia > Gp7-AA8 > Gp7-AA8 > JADGNZ01. Next base: position 10,563 of record JAXDIO010000299.1, read on the forward strand.
CGCGGAGACGGCCTTGCCGCTACACTACCCAACCTCGCGGCTCTTGCGCCGTACTACCGACGATGAACCGCGAACAACTCACACGCCGCGACTGGCTCCTCATCGCCGCGTGCGTCGCGGTCGCCGCCGTCTCCATCTTCGTCGTCGTCAACTGGTTCGGCGCTGCCTTCCCTGAGGCCTCGATTGAGTTCCGCTACGACCGCGGCTCCTCGGAGAAAATTGCTGACGGCGTTCTCGCCGAGCAGCTCATCGACGCGCGCGGCATGAAGCACAGCGCCACGTTCGACTCCGACGACGAGGCGCGCATCTTCCTCGAACGCTCCGTCGGCCTGAAGAAAACAAACGAGATCCTGAAGCATGACGTCCGCCTCTGGGCCTGGTCGCATCGCTGGTTCCGGCCGTTGCAGGAGGAAGAGTTCCGCGTCGACATCGCGCCGACCGGTGAAGTGATCGGCTTCAGCGATCACATCCCCGAGGATCGCGCCATCAACTCGCCGGACGTGAATGCTGCTCGTTCGATCGCGGAACGATTCCTCGGCAACGTCCACGCCTTCAACGATCTCAAACTCGTCGCACAGAGCGAGCGCCGTCTGCCGAAACGGATGCAACGCATCTTCACGTACGACTCGCAGTCGATTCATCCTGCCGGCGCGCCGTATCGCACCATCGTCACCGTCGACGGCGATCGCGTCAGCAGCTTCTCGCGCCGCATCAAAGTCCCCGAGGATTGGCAGCGGTCGTATCGCGAGTTGCGGTCGAAGAACAATCTCGCCGGCAACGTCGACACCGTCTTTCTCATCATCACCATGGTCTGCGTCGTGGCCATCTTCGTGACCCGCCTGCTCCGCGGCGACCTGCAACTCCGCCTCCTCCTCGGCATCGGAATCGCGGCGGTCATCCTCGTCACCGGCACGTCGCTGAACTCCTTCCCGAGCGCGCTGGCCGGCTACAACACCACCGAGTCGTATCCCGCGTTTCTCGCGCGATTCGGATTCGGATCGCTCCTGCAAGGCGTCGGCGTGGCGATGTTGCTGGTAGTCGTCGTCGGCGCCGGCGAAGTCCTCTTCCGTGAACGCCTGCCGAACAAACTATCCGTCGCGCGCATCTGGAACCGCCGCGCGCTGACGTCGAAGCGAGTCTTCCTCGCCTTCATCGTCGGCTACACGCTGGTCGCCTTCTTCCTCGGATACCAGGTCGCGTTCTATCTGATCGCCGACAAATTCGGCGCGTGGGCGCCGGCCGAGGTGCCGTATGACGACATGCTGAACACCGCGTTTCCGTGGATCGCCGTGCTCTTCGCCGGATTTTTTCCCGCGCTGAGCGAAGAATTCATGTCGCGCGCATTCTCGATCCCGTTCTTCGAGAAAGTGCTGCGTTCGCGCTGGGCGGCCATCGTCGCCGCCGGATTCATCTGGGGATTCGGCCACGCCACATATCCGAATCAGCCGTTCTACATCCGCGGCGTCGAAGTCGGCTGCGCCGGAGTGCTCATCGGATTCCTGATGATGCGCTTCGGCATCGTGCCGCTGCTGATCTGGCACTACACCGTCGACGCGCTTTACACCGCGATGTTGCTGCTGCGCTCCGGCAACAACTACTACATCGTGTCGGGCGGACTGGCCAGTCTCGTCTTCGCGATTCCGATGCTCGTTTCGATCGCGCTCTACATTCGAAACAAGGGCTTCGTTCCGGACGGCGATCTCTCGAACGCAACGATTCCGATCAACGCGATTCCCGAACGCGCGCCCGAACCCGAACCGCCGGCGTTTACGTTCCCGCGGATGCCGGCCACGCGCGGCAAGCTGCTCGCGTGCATCGTGCTTGTCGCACTTGCCGCCGGCGCGATCGCGTGGAACCTTCCATCGATCGACGACGCCGTCGACTACCGCATCACGAAAGAAGACGCCAAGCGGGTCGCCGCGACAGTCGGTCCACCCGCAGCCGCGATGCGCACCATCGCCACGCCCGTTGAAGGCTTCCGCTCCTGGGACCGCAACGCCACGCGCGAAGAAGGCGGCGGACCCGGCGACTTCGACAACGTCGCCATCGACTACCTCCTCCGCCACGGGATGTCGATGCAGTCGCTGCTCACGGTCATGCGCACGAAGATCCCGACCGCGACCTGGATGGTGCGCGACTTCGCGCCGCAGGTGAAGGACGAGTACTTCATCGAAGTCGATCCGCGCGCGTCGCGTGTCGCGGGCTACCACAAGTATCAGGATGAGAAGCGTGCCGGACCGCGCCTTGAGCAGCCGCAGGCGCTCGCAATCGCGCAGGGCGCATTCGCACGATTCGGCGCCGACGTCCGCGCGTTCGATCTCAAAGAAGCGCTCAACTTCCAGCAGCCCAATCGCCGCGACTGGCTCTTCCACTTTCAGGAGCGTGCGCCGCTCGCCGCCGACGCCTGGCGCCGCATCAGCGTGCGCGTCGACGGCGCCGAGGTCACGCAATTCACGACCACCGTCAAGGTTCCCGACAGCGTCTACCGCGAGCCGACCACCCTGCTCAACATCGTCTTCACGCTTCTGAAGGTCGTCGGCGTCCTGATCATCCTCTCGCTCGTCGTGGCCGGCTTCGTCATCGCCCTGCGCCGCCAGCGCTTCCCATGGCAGCGCGCGCTGCGTTGGACGTTCGCACTGGCGATCATTCCGCTGATCAGCATCGCCATGCGCTGGGAACTGACGCTGTTCGAATACAACACATCGATCACCTGGCAGACCTTCATCACCAATCAATCCATCAACATCATCCGCAACGTCGGCCTGCACCTCGGCGCGATCTTCCTGGCCGTAGCCGGCCTCGCCGCCGCGTACCCCGAGGCCTTCCACCTGGCGCGCCGCGATTCGCGAGCGCGCCTCGGACGCTCCGCAGCAATCGCCGCGTTGACCGCGATCAGCATCGCCATCCTCTTCCGCGTCGCCGAACAAGCGATCGCGCTCCGCTTCCCGATGCTCACCTCGGTGCACGGACTCAACGCCCCCGAATTCGTCGCCATCCCGCTCCCCGCCCTCCTCGGAATCGCGTCGACGATCATCCGCACGCTCATGGGCTGCGCCGTCTTCGGCCTCTTCATGCTCGCGTTGCAAGGATTCAAAGCGCGTCCGTGGCTCCCCGCGACGATCGGCACGATCGCCATCTTCCTCGCCGCTCTCGACGCATCCGCAAATCTGAAAGAAACACCGCTGATGCTCGCCTCCGCCGCGATCATTGCCGCCTTAGCGTTCATCCTCATCCGCTACATCCTCGGCACGAACCTCCTCGCCTACCCGCTGACGATCGCCGTCGCACTACTTCTCGGCAACGGCGCCGATCTGCTGCAGAATCATCGTCCCGATCTGACCATCAATGGCGTCATCGAAATCGTCGTCGCGATCGCGCTGCTGATCTGGGCGGCGATACTGCGGGATGAGCCAATGTCCACCTTCAGCGAGACGGGCGAATGAAAGCTCGCGTCTACCTGGAGACGAGCGTGATCAGCTATCTCGTCGGGTGGCTGAACCAACGAAGCATCTTAGTTGCGCACAATCAGGAATTTACCCGCGAGTGGTGGTCGTCGCGTCGCAAGGACTACGAACTGTTCTCATCCGCTGTCGCCGTGACGGAAGCACAACGCGGGGAAGCGCCATTGGCGCAGGAACGGCTTGCGTTTCTGGCGGAGACCACGTTGCTTGACATCACAGATGAGGCGACGGCTCTCGCTGTGGAACTTCTGCGGCACACACGTATCCCCGCGAAAGCCGATGTCGATGCTCTCCACGTCGCCATTGCAACTGTGAATGGAATGGACTATTTGCTCAGCTGGAATTGTAAGCACATCGCGAACGCGAACATGCTGCCGCAGGTGTACGCCGTCTGTCGCGCGTCGGGATATGAGCCACCATTGATCTGCACGCCGTCTGAACTGCTGGAGCCCTGACTATGATCGAAGATCCAATCGTCGAAGAGCTGCACAAGATTCGGGAAGAGATGTTGGCAGAGCACGGCGGCCTTGAAGGCCTTGTCAAGCATCTTCAGGAGATGCAGACAGAGACGCCTCAGCGAGTCGTGAGGCTCGAGCCCAAACCGCCGGTGGCAGTACGTCGAAAGATCTCCTGAAACTGCGCTCATCAATCCGGCGTGAGCGGCGAGGCGTAGAAGGCGAGTGTTCAACGACTACCACTTCATCACTCACTGGCGCGTTCGCGGAACAGTCTCCGAGATCATCGACATCCTCAGCGACGCCGAGGACCTGCCGCGGTGGTGGCCCTCGGTCTACATCGACGTGAAAAAGCGCGGCGACATCGTCGAGCTCTACACAAAAGGCTGGCTCCCCTACGCGCTGCGATGGAGCTTCCGCGTCATCGAGACCAAACCGGACGGATTCATCATCGAAGCCTTCGGCGACTTCGTCGGCCGCGGCGAATGGACGCTGACGCAATCCGGCGACGACGTCGACATCACCTACGACTGGCACATCCGCGCCGAAAAACCTCTACTGAAACTCTTCTCCCCAATCCTCAAACCAATCTTCGCCGCCAATCACCACTGGGCGATGTCCCGCGGCGAGGAAAGCCTGATCATCGAGCTCGCGCGACGCCACGGTGAGCCGTATGGCCAACCGCCCAAAGCAACGTTCCGGTAGCTCTGTGATCTCTGTGTCTCTGTGGTCCCGGAACGTTACAATCGACCAATTGATGGAAGACCTATGGTACTCCGGGCTTCGCGCAATCGGGCGCCGCGCCGTAACTCGCGACGACGCCCTGATCATCGACCATCTCCGCCATGACCGGCTCCTTCGCCTCTTGCTGGCGCTTCTGGGAGCCCCCTTGGTCGTCGGCCTCGGATGGATCGCTGCGCTTTTCTCCGGCACAGGAGAACCAATCGCAATCGCCGGTAGCGCTGCCTGTTTCTTCGCAGTGGCATTGCGCCCCTGGCGAACAGTGCCGGCATTTTCGCGGCAACTCAAAGCTCTTGCCTGCGATTTGAGGAGTGGCGAGGTCCTGGTCTGCGAGGGGCGAGGATGCGACCTCATTTTCACGTTGAGCGCCGAGCAGCGTATCGAACCGGCAGCCCTCATCAAAGGTTCAGCAGAGGAGCGCCTGGAAATCGAGTTGCTTTCCGAATCCGGGGCCATCCTCACCATCGATGGAGCGCCAGTCCATTCGTGGAACAAAACCGAGCGAGGCGCCACGGCCGCAACGTACGAGCACGCCCGCCTGGCGGCGCAGTTCGTCGAGGAGCTTCCGGATCACGAGGGTGTCGGCGTTGGAAGCCGCGCGTTCTCCTCCGAGGAGATCGCGGAATTGCTCACCCATGCGGCTCCCGTGAGCACGCTCGATCACGCATTGCTGCTGGGGTTGGCCCTTCTTGCCATGGTCAGCTGGTGGCGTGCGTTCGCAGCCAAAACGCCGACGTTGTTTCTGCCGGTCGTCTCGCTTGTGGCCTTTGGCTGGTTCGCGGTGCACGTTCTGCGTCGATGGCGCATTCACCGCCGTTTCGCTCCCGACCTCCGGCTTGGCCGCCTCGCGATCGTAACGAACGATAAGGACAGTTCCGTCGTCGAGTTTCTGCCGTTGTCCGGTGTGGTCTGGTCGAAGAATCACGCCGCTGCCCCGTGGCGCCGGCTGCCTCTGCATCGACGAACATTTCTTCGGCGCGGTGGTACCTCGTGATCCAATCAACGCATAACAACATCAGGATGGTTTCTCGGAGGGCGAGCTGTGGCTGAGCTCAATCCATTTCTTGCGAACATCATCCTGCTTGTGATCACGGCAATCTTAACGGGTCTACTGGTGCCGTTTATCAATGCACGGATGTCGGAGCAGCGCGCTCGCCGCGAACAGTCCGATGCCGAACACCGCGCTCGCCAAACGAGCGTCTTGAAATCGCAAGAAGAGTTCCTTCTACACGTCGAGAAGACGCTTTTCGACTTCCACATCTGCGCTGCAGCTGTGCCATGGTATCGAAGCACACAACCAGATGACCGCAAATTCGCGGCGGCGCGTGACGCTTATGATTCGGCGTCTTGGAAATTCATGGCAGAGATGCACGCTGCACTCAGTAAGGCACGGCGGCTGTCATCACCGTCGGCCTATCAAGCACTGGAGTCCCACCATCACCGCTGGTACGCGGTAGACGGTGCAATCGTTAAGCTTATCAACCAGGAGTCGGCTACCGTCGAGGATTGGTTCGAATTATTGCACTCCGTCAACGGACAAGCGATGGATGCAGGCCACGTGCTCAGCGTGTTGGCTACGGATTACGGTCTAGTGCCTCAGCGGCAGCAACACGCGTAGCGTTGGCTGGTGCTCACACGGCCGTGGGCTCACTCCTCAACCAGCGCACGCAGTCGCTCCCGCGCCGCGTCCCGCCGTTCCGAAATCGAGCGCGTGTCGGGCCTGCTTGAGTTGTTGGGTCTTCAACTCCCAGACGCGCTCGCGGCCTTGTCGAAATTCGAAGACCAGTCCCGCGTTCGAAAGCACGCCCAGATGTTTCGTCACGGCCTGCCGCGCCGATCGCGTCGAAGCCCGACTCGACGATCGTGAGCATCGTTCCCGTCGCCGTCGGTTCCAGCGTGAAGGTGACGAGCGTCATCGGCTGAGAACAGTAGCCCACCTTGGATCAATCACATATTTCGATGGAGTTGTCCCTCCATGCGTCCACACACACCCGCGACCATCCAAGCACCGAAAGCTCAATTAACTTTTCTGAATCGGCGCTCCGCCCAGCGCAGGAGCCACACCACGTTGCCGATAGTCTTTGACCAGCTCATCTAACGCCACTCGAGCACTCTCAACATCAGTGCCCCTATTTTCAAGAAGCCTGAGTTCTCGATCGACCGCCGGCGCCAGATCGGGTCGCGTTTCGGCGAATAATTTGCTCAGATGAAGCGCCCGCTCGAGCTGTTCGCGCCACCGTTGTTCTTCGAGTCGCTTAAATCGCCATCGACTGCGAGAAGCGTCGATTGACTTCTTTACTCCCAGAGCGGCCGTCGCTGTTGCGATTCCGCAATATCCTGGCGACAAGAACCCAACAAGGTGCAAGGCCGCGTCTCCAACGAATCCTATAGTTCCAAATATCAACAAGGTCGCCATGTCGCCGGGTTCTGATGCCTTGTCTAGCAGCGCCTTAACGTCGTCGAGCATTCGTTGGCCTCCGCGGTGGCAATGAGTTGCCACAGTATTGACAGATTCCATCTCGGCTTACGAAGACGTCTCCATCATCTGAGAGAAGCTGCGCCACTTTGCGGGCAATTTTCACATCATCGCTTGGCTCGTTAGGTGTTGCCTGAATGGCGCGGACGGCTATATAGACTAATGCAGCTACGAGAACTGCGGTTCGCACCGCAGAGAAGATCGACGAATCGGCGAGGGCTAAGAACACAAGAAAACCAACCGTAACCGCCAACGTCACCACCGATCGCCCACGTGGCGCCACGGAGATTTCGCTGTATGCATTCCACGATTGGCGGACCGGTCTGATGAGCAGAGTTTTCATCATTGTCGTACTCGCAGATTCGCAATCTTAACCCCGGCGTCAAGGCGATTGAGCGATGTTGGGTTTTTATGGGAATTTGACGATAGCTATTCACGAGTGCCTTCCCAGATCCTTGTCGGGCTCGTTAGGAAGGATTCGAGTGCTTTTATACACCTTACCTCCAGTTAGAGTCGGCGGACCGTTGTCGTCCTCAGCGCGTAACAACTACCGTTTCCCGGCGACTTCGCGGACGAGATCGGCGGCATGTACAGCTAGAGCACGCGCAAGGTTGAGCACGATCGTCAGTGTCGGTACGTTCTCGCCGCGTTCGAGAAAGCCGATATAGCTAACGTTCAGGTCGGCCAGCTCCGCGAGCTTTTCCTGCGTCAGGCCCCGCTTCGTTCGTAGCCGCCGAACGATCGCGCCGAAGGCTTCCGCGTCCGGATTGGGCTGTTTTCTTCGCGACATCGCTTGCATCTTGCCCATGGTAGTTCTATATTGTCCAATGACCATGGTAGTGATTCGCATTCGGAGGCGACGGTGACCAGGAAGAAATCACAAGCGACAAAGCAACCTTTCGCCATACCCGAGTATCACCGTCCGAGCAGGCGTGGCGGCGGGGGCGGGAAGCGGGAGTTGGTCGTCGCGGCGATGTATCGCGAGAGCGGAAGCTATCGGCGGCGGCAGACGATCGTGCCGTTCATTCGCATGTCTGGTGTGTGGCTGCAGCAACTCGGGTTCGATCGCGGAGATCGGATCGAGGTCACGGCGGAGCGGGAGCGGCTCGTACTTACCGTCGTTCGCGACGAGTGAAGCTGGTGCGCTTCGTCACATTACATCGTGACACTGCCAGGTTCTCCATCTGCGTACATCTGCGTAATCTCCGGATGAAGGGTTATCCGCGGATGGACGCAGATTTACGCAGATGAAGAAACAGGATGACAACGGCGAACATCGCTGTTGGAGCGAACCGTGAAACTTGGAATCGATGGCTTTGAGTACGCGCATCTGTATGACAACGCCCGGCTGCAGGAGCTGTTGCTGGCGTTTGACCGGTATCTGCAGGCGAACGACAACGCCCTGTTTCAGCGGTTTGAGTCGTATCGGATCGGGATGCAGAGTGGGATTGCTTCCGGGGGGTTGACGAAGCCGGAGGAGTCGGCGCTGCTCGTGGCGGTCAGCCGTCCGCTGGGGAAGTTTCTGGAACAGCTGTTTCAGACCGATGCGGCGCCGATCGTGGCGCGGACGCAGCGGGATTCCGAGGTCGCGCGGTTCAAGAAGGAAGTTGTCGCGAAGCGGGTGGCTAAGGTCACGGGCCTTTCGGAAGGCGATCGAAGCGCCGCCGTCGAGGTTCTGATCCGTACCATCGCGCCCGGGCAGGAGCGCGATCCCGAGTACGCGATTGCCGTCACGGCCAACCGGCTGCTCGACTTCGAGCGGGAGTATCCGCGCAGCGCGAAGGCGGCCACGCCGTCGGCGCAGACGCGTGCCGCGCTTGCGCAATTGCGCGACGAATTGCGGGCGTCGGGCGCGTTCGATGACGCCATCGTCAAACGGGAGTACGTCGAGTCGAACGAGGCCATCGCGCGCGAGGCGGCCACCGTCCATGCACTCGGCGATCTGCTCGTCGACTGGCTCGCGGCGCAGTGGAAAGCGGGACGGTTCGATGGCTGGACGTCGTTCCGGCTGCCGAAGCCGCTCGTGTTCGATCACCTCGTCGAGACCGAACGTGTCGACGAAACCAGTGTCGTCGGACCGCACGACGAGTACCGCCGCCGCGACGGATTCAAGCTCACCGATCCGCGCATGACGGCGCGCGAGATCACGGACGAGGCGCACTACTGCATCTACTGCCACGAGCGGAAGAAGGACTCGTGTTCGACCGGGTTTGTCGAGAAGGACGATAAGTACAAGGTCAATCCCCTCGGCGTGCCGCTGGCGGGCTGCCCGCTCGATGAGCGCATCGGCGAGATGAACGCGCTGCGCAAAGACGGCGACTCCATTGCCGCGCTGGCCATCGTCATGATCGACAACCCGATGTGCCCCGGCACCGGCCATCGCATCTGCAACGACTGCATGAAGTCGTGCATCTTCCAGAAACAGGATCCGGTCAACATCCCGCAGATCGAGACCGGCGCGCTGACCGACGTGCTCTGGCTGCCGTGGGGCTTCGAGATCTATTCGCTGCTGACGCGCTGGAATCCGCTGCACGTGCGCCGCCCGATGGCCCTCCCCTACAACGGCCGCAACGTCCTCGTGGTCGGCCTCGGGCCGGCCGGTTACACGCTCGCGCACTACCTCGCCAACGAGGGCTTCGGCGTCGTGGCCATCGACGCGCTGAAGATCGAACCGATTGACAGCAAATGGCTGCGCGAACCGATCCGCGATGCGCGCAAGGTGCTATGGGAAGAGCTCGACGAGCGCATCCTGGCCGGCTTCGGCGGCGTGTCGGAGTACGGCATCACGGTTCGATGGGACAAGAACTTTCTCAAGGTGATCCGCATCGCGCTGGAGCGAAAGAACAACATCCGCGTCTACGGCGGCGTGCGTTTCGGCGGGACGCTGACGATCGAGGACGCCTTCGATACGCTCGGGATCGATCACATCGCCATCGCCGCCGGCGCCGGAACGCCGACGATCGTGCGGATGAAGAACAACCTCATTCGCGGCATCCGCAAGGCCAGCGATTTCCTGATGGCGCTGCAGCTGACGGGCGCCGGGAAAAAGTCGGCCATGGCCAACCTGCAGGTGCGCTTGCCCGCGCTCGTCATCGGCGGCGGACTTACCGCGATCGATACGGCCACGGAGCTATTCGCGTATTACCCGCTACAGGTACAAAAAATCCTCGACCGCTACGAGACGCTGTCCGATGAATTCAGCGAGGCGGTGATTCGCGGCGGGTACGACGCCGAGGAGCTGTTGATCCTCGATGAGTTTCTCGAGCATGGACGCGCCATTCGCGCGGAGCGGCAACGCGCCGTTGCGGACGGCGACGCGCCGGACTTTATCCCGCTGGTCCATAAATGGGGCGGCGTGACCATCGCCTATCGCAAGCTGATCAGCGATGCGCCCGCCTACCGGCTCAATCACGAAGAGGTGATCAAGGCGTTCGAGGAAGGGATCGCGTATGCGGAAAGCCTCTCACCAATCGAAGCCGTGGCCGATGAATTCGGACATGTGAAAGCGCTGCTGTTCGAAAAGCAGATCGTCGAGGACGGACGCTGGAAGGATTCGGGAACGATCATCGAACTGCCCGCGCGCAGCGTGATGGTCGCGGCGGGCACGAGCCCGAACGTGATCTACGAGAAGGAGCATCCCGGCACGTTCAAGCTGGACAAGTACGGCCAGTTCTTTCAGAGCTTCGCGACATCCGACAATGAGTTGATCGAGGTCGACGGCAACACGGAGACCGGCTTCTTCACCTCGTACCAGCGCGGCACGAAACGGATCACGTTCTACGGCGACAACCATCCGCGCTACGCCGGCAACGTCGTGAAAGCGATGGCGTCGGCGAAGGATGGCTATCCGTTCGTGACGAGACTCTTCGCATCCGAGTTGATGCAGCTCGATCGCTCGCCTGAGGCGCAGTCGATGCGCGAGTCGCAATGGAACGATCTCCTGCGCACGCTCGACGATGGCTTGCTTCCCATCGTGCATCAGGTCAATCGCCTCACGCCGACGATCGTCGAAGTGGTCGTCCGCGCGCCGTTCGCATCGCGTCACTTCGAGCCGGGCCAGTTCTTCCGTCTGCAGAACTTCGAAGCGAATGCACCGATCGTCGACGGAACGAGTCTGACGATGGAAGGGATCGCGCTCACGGGCGCGTGGACGGATCCGGAGCGCGGCCTGTTATCGCTGATTGTCCTCGAGCTCGGCGGCTCGTCGCGTCTCGTTGCCCAACTCAAGGTCGGCGAGCCCGTGGTCGTGATGGGTCCCACCGGCGCGCCCACCGAAATCCCGCGCAACGAAACCGTTCTCCTCGCCGGCGGCGGACTTGGCAACGCCGTGCTCTTCTCGATCGCCCGCGCGTTCAAAGAAGCCGGCTGCAAGGTCGTCTACTTCGCCGGCTACAAGAAGAAGGACGACGTCTTCAAGCGCGACGAGATCGAGGCCGGCACCGATCAGGTGATCTGGTCGGTTGACGCCGGCGATCCGATCGCGCCGCGCCGCCCGCAGGACCGCGGCTTCACCGGCAATATCGTGCAGTCGATGCTGGCGTACGCGCAGAACGCGCCGGAGACTGACCTGCTAACCGTGACCCGCCTCATCGCCATCGGCTCCGACGGCATGATGCGCGCGGTCAAAGACGCGCGGCACGGCGTCCTCGCGCCGTTCCTGAACACAGACCACGTCGGCATCGGCTCGATCAACTCGCCGATGCAATGCATGATGAAACAGGTCTGCGCGCAATGCCTCCAGCGCCACGTCGACCCGATCACCGGCAAGGAATCGTTCGTCTTCTCCTGCTTCAACCAGGACCAGCCGCTCGACAGCGTCGACTTCACCAACCTCCGCGCGCGCCTGCGGCAAAACACGGTGGTCGAGAAGATGACGAACCTGTGGCTGACGCGGCTGCTGGCGAAAGCGAATGCGCCGGTCGCCGAGGTACCATTGGGGACGTCATGAAACATGACGATGCCGGCCGCATCGAAGAACATTCGAACTCTCATTGGTTCCATTCGAGGACGTGCTTCGGCGGCTTCATGACGTTTCTTTAACCCACAACATCGGAGGTCTCATGAGTCAACAACCGCTTGAGACGGAAGAAGAAGTCGAGTTGAGTCCAGAAGAACTCGCGGAGGTCAACGCGGGCATTGAAGAAGCCGAACGTGGCGAGGGGATGGATACGTTCGAGTTCCTCAAACAGCTTCGTGAAGGAACGTGGCGCGACGGATCTGCATAACTGTTCCGCGTGCCCTGCGCCAGATCGCCGACATTCGTGCCTGGTGGCGAAAGAACCGCGAAAAAGCCCCACGTGCTTTTGATGAGGATTTCGACGAGGCGGTTGATCTGCTCTACAAGCAGCCGGAAGCAGGCGTCGTCGTGGGTAGAACGCGCGGGGGTGTACGGACGCGTCGTATCTTCCTGGAGCGCGTGCGGTACTACATCTACTATCAAGTGACTCCTAACGCGATCTTCATCGTCGCGGTGATTCAAGCCGCCCGCCGCCCTCCGCGCGGCCTGTGAAACAATCCCGCTGATGTTCCCTCTCCCGGCTGACACCAACGAGGTCATCCTCCGCCTTTTTGCGGCGGCGGCGATCGGTGGGTGTATTGGACTCGATCGCGAAGTGCGGCGGAAGCCGGCCGGGATGCGGACGCATGCGTTGGTGGCGCTTGGGTCGGCGCTGGTGACGCTGGTTGTCGTCCGCTTCGATCCGGCGGCGCTGCATGTGGATGCGATCAGTCGCGCCATTCAGGGCATCATCGCCGGCGTCGGATTCCTCGGCGGCGGCGCGATTCTGAAGGCTGAGCACGAAATGGTGAGCGGACTTACGACCGCCGCATCGATCTGGCTGGTGGCGTCGCTCGGGATCGCTTGCGGTGTCGGGCAGTGGGTGGCGGCGCTGATCGCGCTCGCGTTCGCGTTGATCATCCTCATCGTCGGCGGGCCGGTCGAAGGGTTCGTGCATCGCCTGGCCAGCCGGCGCAAGATTCCGCCAGACCTGCCGACGCCGTAGCGTCAGCCGAGTCAGGTTACCGCCGGATCCGTCCCTCTTCGACCATCAGACAGCGGTCCTGCACCACCTTGATGCCGGCCTCGGCTAGTTTCTGCGCCGCCTCGTCGTTGCGGATGCCGAGCTGGAACCAGACGCTCTTTGGCTTCGCGGCGATGATGTCGTCGACGTGCGGAGGGATGTCGTTGGGACGCCGGAAGACGTTCACCATGTCGATCGAGCGGCCGATATCAGCGAGTTTGCGGAACACCGGTTTGCCGAGGATCTGCGTGACCTCGGGGTAGTAAACGGGGACCGGGATAATGTCGTAGCCGGCCTCGGCCATGTGTGCGGGGACGTAGTAGCCGGCCTGATCGGCGTGCGATTCGGGCTTGATGCCGAGGACGGCGATCGTCTTGGTGTCGCGGATCACGGCGGCGATTCCGGCGGCGTCATTAATTAGGTTTGTTTTCCAGTCGGTCATGGCGGCGCAGAGTAGCAAAAAGTAAGCTACCGTATCTCGATTCAGCGATGTGGTTACACGGAATAACTAAATTCACGCGACGTTGTCCTTCGCAATCAGCCCCAAGTCCAAATCCAAGAAAAAGTGAGGTCTACGACCGGATGAAACGCGCAGCTTTCGTTGCCCTGTTGTTCATCGCCCCGCTCACCGCGTTCGCCTCAGCGCCGACGCAGGCCGTCATCGTGATGGCGAAGCCGAGCACCCACTTCGCCGCCAAATCGCTTTCGGCGATGTTCGATCCGAACATCAGTGCCGACGAGCGCGACCTTCGCGAGTTGCCCGGCATCAACGGCTTCGCGGCCAACCTCACCGACGCCGAAATCGCTGCGCTGAAAGCGTCAGGCACGACCGTTTCGATCGAGCCTGATCTGGAGCGCCACGCATTGATCGACACCGTGACGGCGGGCAAGCAGACGACGCCATTCGGAATGACCAGCGTCAACGCGACAGCGGTGTGGCCTGTGACGCGCGGCAAGTCGCTGGCGAACGGACCGGCCATTCACGTGGCCATCATCGACACCGGCATCGACTACAACTACTCGGAGTTGTCCGGCGTTTTCAAGGGCGGCTTCAACTTCGTCAACCGCACAGGCGATCCTCTCGATGACGCCGGCCACGGAACGCACGTCGCCGGAATCATCGCAGCCGCCAATGACGGCGCGGGAGTCGTGGGCGTCGCGTCCGACGTCGACATCTATTCGCTGAAGGTTCTCGATACCTGCGGCAGCGGGGCCACTAGCGGCATCATTCAGGCCGTGCAGTGGGTCGTGGACAAGAAGAAAGAGATCGGCGGCAACTGGATTATCAATCTCTCGCTTGGCGCGACCAAAAAATCCGACCCGGAGCAGGCGCAGTTCAAGACCGCCACCGATGCCGGAATCCTCGTTTTCGCAGCTTCGGGAAACGATTACCCGGACTCGACGGGCCTCGCGTATCCGGCCGGATATCCGAACGTGGTTTCCGTTGGTGCCGTCGAGAAGACAAACGCGATCGCCACATTTTCGCAGCGAGGAGCAGATCTGAAACTCGTCGCTCCGGGTTGTGAGGTCTGCAGCAGCGCAGATTCGACCACCTGGGTGGGGATCGTGTCGACCTTTGTGTCACCGATGGTTGCGATCGATGACGGGCGCAATCTCGCTGCGACCAGAGCCGAATACGTCGACACCACGACGGCAGCCAACCCCCTCGATTTCGCGGCTTGCCCGCCAGCAACCGCGGGGATCAGTGGCACGTTCGTGAGTTGTGGCTTTGGCGGCGCAACTGACTTCCCGGGATCGGTGAAGGGCAAGATCGCCTTGGTCTCGCGTGGCAATTCCATTACCTTCTATGACAAAGCCAAAAATGCGCTGAAAGCCGGCGCCACCGCCATCGTGATGTTTGACAACGTCGCCGAGGAACCTATTAGGCCCGTCTTCGCCACTGCAGCAGCAACTTCTGCGGAACTCGACGCCTCCGCTCCGTTCCTCATGATCTCGCAGGCAGACGGGCAGGCGCTCCTCGCAACGCCGAACGCGAAGCTCACTCTCAGCACCGGCCTTGAGCAGTTCGCGTACGAACAGGGAACTTCCATGGCATCTCCGTACGCAGCTGGTGCCGCCGCGCTTGTGTGGGCTGCCTCTCCAAACTCCACCGCGGCGAACGTTGCCACTGCCCTCGAACAGACGGCTAAGGACCTCGGTGCTCCCGGCAAAGACGACACGTTCGGGTATGGTCTCGTTAATGCACTAGACGCCGCCAAGATGCTCAATCCGACGGCGTTCAATGCCGGTCCGGTAATTGGGCCCGTGACTGGCCGGATGGCCGGACGTCGCGGACACTGAAGTTAAGGGGACGCGGCGCCTTCGGGCGCCGCGTTTTTTATTGTTAGACTTCCGACTCAACTTCAAGCGAGGAGCACAATGATGAAGCGCATCCCGTTCGCCATCCTTTTTCTGGCCGTTTCATCGGCTGCATTCGGGCAGCAGACGCAGCGCTACATCGTGGGGATGAAGTCCGACGCCGTACACGCGTCGAAGCGCGCCGTATTCGCGGACCGCATCACCGAGGACTTCCAGTATCTCGACTCGTTCGTTGCGAATCTGACGGATGCCGAGGTACAGACGCTGCGGAGCGATCCGTCGGTTCAGTATGTTGAGAGCGCGGACATCAAGTTCTTCGCACTCGACGCGCCGGCGCCGGCACGGCACATCGCGCCGATGTCGCATCCCGCGAACGCGCAGGTCACTCCGTACGGGATCACCATGGTCCGCGCTCCGATCGTCTGGCCGATCGCGAAAGGGGACGGGATCAACGTCGCCATCGTCGATACCGGAATCGACTACACGCATCCCGAGCTCAAAGACCACTATCAGGGCGGCTTCAACGCCGTCACCGGAACGAACGACCCGCGAGATGACGACGGCCACGGCACGCACGTCGCGGGCACGATCGGCGCGGCGGACAACGGAATCGGAGTGGTCGGTGTCGCACCGAATGTGAAGCTATGGTCGGCGAAGGTGCTGGCGCCGGACGGAAGCGGCAAGGCGACGGGCAGCAATGCGACGATTGCGTCCGGCTTGAACTGGGTGCTTTCGAAAAAGACGGAGCTGGGCGGCAACTGGATCGTCAACATGTCGCTCGGCCAGTGCACCGACGTTTCGGTGAACGACCAATGTTCGCCGACGCCTTCCGGGACGATGCAGTTCGCCTGTCAGAAGCTGGCCGACGCCGGGGTGCTGGTGTTCGCAGCGAGCGGCAATGACTCGACTAAGACTCATATCGCGAGCGTGAGTTATCCCGCCGCGTTTTCCAGCGTCATCGCCGTTGGCGCCCTCGATTTGACAAGCAAAATCGCCGAGTTTTCGAATCAGGGTCCGGAGATCGCGGTCGCGACGCCGGGCGTCGATGTGTTTTCCACCTATATCGTCGGCAAGGGAGTCAACGCATTCCTGACGACGCCGAGTGCGTCCTTCGACAATTTCGCGCTTGCCGGGTCGGCCAAAGGGACACAGAGCGGCCAATACGTCTACTGCGGCCTCGGCGCGACCGCCGCGGACTTTCCCGCTTCGGTCAAGGGAAACATCGCCCTCATTCAGCGCGGCACTTTCTCATTCAACCTGAAAACCAAGAACGCGCTCGCGGCTGGCGCGAAGGCTGTGGTCATCTACAACTGCTCGATCGCCGCGACGCCGGCGACTTGCACGAGCGAATTATTCGGCAACTGGACGCTCATCGGACAACTAAACGGTGCCGACGACCCAGCGGATCTCGCGTTCCCATGGCCGGTCGCGATCGGCATCTCCTACGCGGACGGAGAGTCGCTGCGGACCGCTTCCACTGCCTCCGCCCTCACCGCGACGACTGTCGTAGACGACTACGAGACCCTCAACGGAACATCGATGGCCTGTCCGCACGCCGTCGGTGTGGCGGCCCTTGCGTGGAGCGCCGCGCCGGCCGCCTCTGCAGCCGCAGTGAAAACTGCCCTCTTCAATTCGGCGACGGACCTCGGCGCAGCAGGCAGAGACACTACGTTCGGCTTTGGCCTTCTCGACGCGTACGGCGCGGCGAGGCTGCTCAACCCGGCCGCGTTCCAGGTCCATGCGCGCCTTCAGGGACGCCGCGGACACTGACAACCTATGAAAACTGCTCCCCGTCCCTCGTCCCTGCTTCATCCCCTGCATCTCCGCTAGAATGCGCCCGCCGCGCGGAGCCGCGCGGGATCACGTTTGACGGAGAACGAAGCGATGCGGATCGGCGTACCGGC
This sequence comes from Thermoanaerobaculia bacterium, assembly GCA_034663965.1. Lineage (GTDB taxonomy): Bacteria > Acidobacteriota > Thermoanaerobaculia > Gp7-AA8 > Gp7-AA8 > JADGNZ01. Next base: position 27,939 of record JAXDIO010000299.1, read on the forward strand.
TGAGATCAAGAACAACGAGTACCGCGTAGGGATGACGCCCTCGGGCGC
>JAXDIO010000321.1:0-7046 GCA_034663965.1 Thermoanaerobaculia bacterium
CGACATCCGAGGGTTTTCGAGGCCGGCAGCGAGGACGCAGCCGGGCCAGCCGGCGGGGACGCCAGCGTTCCGTGGCGAAACGCCTTGCGGCTCATCGCCGCGGTGATCCTCGGATTGATTGCGATTACCGCCCACGCCGAAACCTTCAAGTTCTTCGGCTCCGCCGGGGCGGAATGGCAGCTCACGCCGGCCAACGCGGCTTCCGCGCTCAACCCGCGCAACATCGCCGGACTGCCGTACAGCAGCGGCTCGGGCGATGCCGTCGCCTTCCTCGACGCAGCGCCCGACAGCCGCGCGTGGAAGTTCCACCTCAAACTGCGCGGCGATGCGGCGGAAGGAGGCGCGCAGCGCGCGGATGTCGGCGAAGCATTCGTCCAGCTCAATCCCAAACCGTGGCTCGACGTCACCATCGGACGCGTCATCGAAAAGTGGGGCACCGGCTACGCCTGGAATCCGACCGCGTTCGTCAGTCCGAAAAAGAATCCGGCCGATCCGACCGACCGCCGCTCCGCGAATGTCGGCGTGGACATGATCCGCACCGATCTCTTCATCCGCGGCACGAACGTTTCGCTCTACGCGCTGAATGATGGTGCGGTCGCCGGACGCGTCTACCGCCTCATCGCCGGCACCGATGTTTCGCTCCACTTCCGCCGCGACGCTGACGGCACGCAGCAAGGCATCAGCGCCGCGCGTGTCTTCGGCGACGCTCTCGAACTGCACGGCGAGATCGCGCGGAGACATGGACTCATCGGCGGCCAGTACACATTCCGCGGCAACATTAATCTCGTCGCCGAGCTGTATCACGGCGGCGACGGACTCGACAAAAATGCCTTCCGCGCGTTTCGATCCGCCGCCGATTTCGCGCACGACGCCCAGTCCTTCCGCGCGATCAACGCCGCCTACTCGCCGCTGCGGATGGCGCGCAACTACGGCTTCATCCGCATCGACGTCCCGCACGACAAACTCGACGTCGAGCTGATCGCCATCACCAATCTTCGCGACGGATCGCTGCTCGCCCGCGCTACGCTGTCGCTTCGCGTGCGTCCCAACGTCAGCATCTACGCCATCGATACCGAGTTCGCCGGCGCGCGCGGCAGCGAGCTGTCGTACATGCAGGTGCGGCGCGTGACCACCGCGGGAGCCCGGATGTATTTCTAACGCGATGAACGTGAACGAACAGAAGATGAAGTGGGTCGGAGTTCTGACCTGGATCATCATCGGGATTCCGAGCGTGCTGTGGCAGGCGCAATACCGGTCGCTGGCCGGTCCGCGAGCCGCGCTGCTGTTCACCGCGTTCATCATCTTCATCATCGCGTTCATCATCGGTACGCGTCCCGGCTGCGGCACGCCGACTAAAATTTCGATGGTCGTCGTCGAAACGTTGGCGGCGTACGTCTGCGTCGCTCTGCAGCCCACCGGTTTTCAGCCGGTATTGCTGGTGATCATCGCGGCACAACTTGGCGCGTACCGGCCGCGCGTCGCCATCATCGTCATCGCAATCAACTGCATCGTCCTCGGTTTCATCGTTTTGCGAACGGATGCATCGCCGGTCATCTACGCGCTCGTCTATTTCGCATTCTCGTTGTTCTCGCTTTTCTCGATGCACGTAGCGCATTCGGAGATGGAGGCGCGGAAGTCGCTGGCCGAGGCCAATGCGGAGCTGCGCATGACCACGGAGTTGCTCGAGATCAGCAGCCGTACCTCGGAACGCCTCCGCATCGCACGCGATCTCCACGATCTCCTCGGCCATCACCTCACCGCGCTCAGCCTCAATCTCGAAGTGGCCGGCCATCTCGCCTCGGGCGATGCGAAGGACTCGATCGAGAAGAGCAAATCGATCGCGAAACATCTCCTGGCCGACGTTCGCGACGTCGTCAGCCGTCTTCGAAATGATGAACCGGTCGATCTGGCGACATCGCTCGAATCGTTGCGCGATGTAATCGTCACGCCGTCGCTCCATCTCGACTTCCCGCGCGAGCTCGCCGTCGCCGACGCAAACATCGCCGAGGTGGCTCTTCGAACGGTGCAGGAAATCGTCACGAACGCGGTCCGGCACTCCGGTGCGCGCAATCTCTGGCTGAATCTCGGCACGGCAGATCACACGCTTTCGATCGACGCGCGCGACGACGGCGTCGGCGCCGACAACGTCACCTTCGGCAACGGCCTCCTCGGCCTGCGCGAGCGCGTGCAGCAGGCGCGAGGAACGTTCGAAGTGACGTCGACGCGGGGCCGCGGGTTCTCGCTCCACGTGACGCTGCCACTCGGAGCCGCCGCGTGATCCGCATCTGCATCGTCGAAGATCAGACCATCGTCCGCCAGGGCCTGCGCAGCCTCCTCGCGCTCGTGCCTGACATCGAAGTCGTCGCCGAGGCCAGCGATGGCGAGGAAGCAGTCGAGGTGATCGAGCGCGAGAAGCCGGACGTCGTCCTGCTCGATTTGCGCATGCCGAAGCTCGACGGCGTCGGCGTCCTGCGCACACTCCGCGAACGCAATGCCGCGCGTCCAACGCTGATCCTGACGACGTTCGATGACGACGCAATTTTGTTTGAAGCCGTGCGCGCCGGCGCGAAAGGGTGGCTGCTCAAGGATGTGTCTCTCGAACGCCTCGCCACCGCGATTCGCACGCTCGCCGAGGGCGGTACGTGCATCGAACCGGTCATCACCGAACGGATCATGCGCGCGCTGGAGAAGAGCGACTCGTCGTTCGAATCCGCCGACCTTCCGGAGCCGCTCACCGACCGCGAGCGAACCATCCTCCGCCTCCTCGCCGGCGGCTACAGCAATCACGAAATCGGCGAGTTGCTCAACATCACCGAGGGCACCGTGAAGAATCACATCTCGAATCTGCTCTCGAAGTTAGGTGTGCGCGATCGAACGCGCGCGGTGCTGCGGGCGATTGATCTAGGCGTGATTTAGAACTTGCTGGCGGACAGCGCCGGCGTCCGGCTAAAATGCACCCATGAGAGAAGAAGGCATCGTCTTAAGTTACAACGATGACAAAGGCTTTGGCTTCATCGAGCGTCAGCGCGGTCCGAACCTCTTCGTCCACCACTCCTCAATCATCACCGAAGGCTTCCGCACGCTCTCCGAAGGCGACCGGGTAGAGTTCGATGTGGTCGAAGGCCCGAAGGGTCCTCAGGCAATCAACGTGCGGAAGATCTCGTAGAACGTTTTTTACGCGGTCCAGACATGCTCGCGCAGCTCGCGGTCATCACTGCAATCGGAAATTCACCGTCACCGTGTAATACACATCGATCGGCTCGCCGCGAACCGTGGCCGGACGGAAGTGCCACTGGCTTACCGCATCGCGAGCGGCGTCGCCGAGGCCGTACGGGAGATCGCGGATGACTTCGACGTTGTCGATCGTCCCGTCGCGGCGAACGATCCCGCGGACGACGACCGGTCCCTGTATCCCGGCGCGGCGCGCCATCATCGGATAGCGCGGGACAACGCGATCGGTCTCCTCCGGCTGCGTGCCACCGGCGGGCACCGCGGAGTACACGCCTCCGTTGTCGGTCGCTACATGCACCTCGGCAGGCGCGGTTTCCGTCGGCGGCTGCGACTCGGTTTCCGGCGGGGAACCGGCGGAGGTCGTCGCGGCGGTATCGGTTGCGGTCGTATCCGTGTGCACCTCGACCTGACGCGTTCCGGCGGAACTGACATCGATCGCGTCGACGTCCGCGTACGCGATCTGATTGTCGTGATCGAGCGCGTAGAAATCGTGGTCGCGCGTGTAGACCTTCACCTGCGTCTCCGCGGACAGCTCGCCGATGATCGGATAGAAGATTCCGGGGCCAGCGTAGAGCGGCGTTCGCGCGCTGACGATGGCGTTGAGCGCGGGCAGCTTGCGGATCGTTTCGTAGCGCGCCAGCCGCCGCTCGCGCTCGGACGTGCGCTCCAGCGAGTTGCGCTCCGCCCAGCCGGTCATGCCGTCGTCGTCCTGCACGCGAACCCACGCGCCGCGGTCTTCGAGGACGATCAGTTTCTCGCCGTTGGTTGCCGTCGCCACGACGGGCGAATTCGCCGTCGGCTGTGTGCGAAGCCGCAGGCGCAGCGCAAGCACCGACAGGTTTTCCGATGTGGGCGGCGGCGCGTCGCCATGTTTTCCGCTGCGCAGAATCAGCAGCGCCAGCAGCGCGAAAAAAATCACGCCGAGGATGACGACGACGGTGAGTCCGCGCGTGTGCCGGGTTTGTGCGTCAGGCATTCTTCATCAGCACGTACATGATCGCCTTCTGCACGTGCAGCCGGTTTTCGGCTTCGTCGTAGATGACTGATTGCGGCGAGTCGATGACCTCGCCCGCAACCTCCTCGCCGCGATGCGCGGGAAGGCAGTGCATGAAGATGGCGTCCTTCTTCGCGAGCGACATCACGCGAGAATCGACCATCCATCCTTCGAAGTCCTGCTGCCGTTTCTTCGCTTCCGCTTCCTGTCCCATCGATGCCCAGACGTCCGTTTCGACGACGTCGGCGTCGCGCACGGCTTCCTCGATCGACGTCGTGATGGTGACCTTCGTGCCGGCGTAGTCGGCGTCGCCCTGCGACTGCGCGATGATCATCGGATCAGGCGCGTAACTCGGCGGCGTGGCGATGGAAATGTTCATCCCCACCTTCGACGCGCCGAACATCAGCGAGTGGGCCATGTTGTTGCCGTCGCCGACGTAGGCGAGCTTGCGGCCTTTGAGTTCGCCGAGGTGCTCCCAGGCGGTGAAGTAGTCGGTCATGGCCTGCATCGGGTGCGAGAGATCAGTCAGTCCGTTGATGACCGGCACGCTTGAATACTCGGCGAGCTCGGTGACCGTCTTGTGCGCAAAGGTTCGGGCCATGATCCCGTCGACGTAGCGCGAGAGCACTTTCGCGCTGTCGTAGATCGGCTCGCCGCGTCCGATCTGGATGTCGCGCGACGAAAGAAAGAGCGCGTGGCCGCCCATCTGGAACATCCCCACTTCGAACGAGACGCGCGTGCGAGTCGACGATTTCTCGAAGATCATCGCCAGCGTTTTGCCCTTCAGCGCGTCGCGGTACTTCTCGCGATTGGCTTTCATGTCGCGGGCGATTTCGAAGATCTCGCGGACCTCGTCCTTGGAGTAGTCGTGAATTTCGATGAAGTCTTTGTGCGCCATTGCGATGGGGATTGTATGGGAGTGGGGAGTAGGGTGTGGGGTGTGGGAGGGAGGCTCGAAGGTGATTCGAGGTTCTTCGCCTATCTCCCACTCCCCACCCCCCACGCCCCACTCCCGGTTTCGTGGACGCGTCCATCCTCGACGAGCTTGATCAGGTGCGCCGCGATCTGGATCTCCGCCGCGCCGTGAAGCCGCGGATCGAGATCGGGATAAATGCGCAGCCGCATCGCTGCCGCGGAAGTCGCGCCGTTCGCGAGCGCATCGAGCACTTGTTTTTCCCGCTCGATACGATGGGCAATATATTGCTCAATCAAGGTGGCGGCATCCTCGCGCGTCGGTCCGTGCGCGGGGAAGATTCGTTTCGGATTGTGCGTGAGGAGGAGCCGCAGCGAGGCGATGTAATCGCGCATCGATCCGTCCGGCGGAAAGATCGCGGTCGTTCCTTCGCCGAGGACCGTGTCGCCGGTGAAGAGATCGCCAGCCGAGGTCAGGAAGCAAACGTGTTCGGCGGTGTGGCCGGGTGTGGCGATCACTTCGAGCGTCTCGTCTTCGATCGCGATCGTGTCGCCGCCCGCGACGCGTTGATCGACGAGCGTGTCGTCGAGCACACCGCGCGGCGCGACGATTTTTGCGCCGGTCATTCTCTTGAGTGGCACCGCGGCCGGAGCATGATCGCCATGCCGGTGCGTGATCAGAATTGTGGTCAACCTCGGCATCGCATTTCGAATCGCCTCAATGTGCGAGTCGATGGCCGGTCCCGGATCGATCACCGCCGACTCGCCGAGGAGATACGTCCGCGTTCCGCTCAACGTGAACGCGCCCGGATTCGGAGCGGTGATATCGCGAATGATCACGGCAGGATGATTTTCTTCTTTCCGTCTTCGACGACGAGCACCGGCCGCGTCGCCGGCACCTCCACTCCTCGGCGGGATGCGAGCAACTCCTCGGCTGAGGTGAATCCGGCGAGCGCTTCGAGGTTCTTCTGCGTCGGAAAAACGATCTGCAGTCTCTCGATCGCCTCGGCCGGCGGAATCCAGATCACTTCGACCGCTTCGACGTTTTCGGCCGAGGCGACAGCATCGCGATTCACGGCAGCGAGGAAAAAGTACGTGTCGAATCGCTTCGGCACCCCGACTGGCGTAATCCAGCGCGACGTCCAGACGAGTTTCTCAAGATCGAGCGGCGATTCATCGATCAGCGACGCGAAGGTGATCTCCCCGGCCAGCAGCTTGCGACGCTTGTCATCGGCATCGACGAGCGGCGCGCCGAGCCAGATGCCGCTCTCTTCGAACAGCTCGCGCGCCGCGGCGATGCGCATCGTGCCGAGCTCCGTTCCGTCGTCATCGGACGGTTCGACGACGCCGCCGGGGAAGACCCACGCATCCGGCACGAACGACGACTTCGAGTGCCGCCGGATCATCAGCACTTCCAGCGGCGAGTCGCGCAGCACGATCACGCTCGCGGCGGGAATCGGCGCTACCTCGGCTGCGTCGCCGGCGCCGCGCGGGAGCTGGCGGTCGGAGACGTCGTGAGAGGTCGTCATGGCAGTACAGACTCTACTTCGAGACCAGAGTGGCAGGGCGGAAGGCAATCTCCGGAAACGCTTTCAACAGCGCAGCGTCGAAGGTAGCAAGCGGGAGATGCTCACGAGCTGCCAGCTCGACAAACAGCGTGTCGTAAACGGCGACCTTGGATAGATGCGCGCGAACCAGCGCACCCTGCCACAGGGTGTGGATTGGGACGACGTGAATGCCCAGGCCCCACGCCAACGTCAGCCGGTTCACGGCGTCATCGATACTGAGAATCTTGTGACGAGTTGCCATCCAGATAGCATTGGCAAATTCCGCCTCCCAGAGCGCAGGAGCCCAGGCTTCATCCAGCAGAGACATAAACTCCCGGGTTTCTTCAACGAACGGCTCTGTG